>NZ_JAHFUY010000093.1 GCF_023264895.1 Herbiconiux sp.
ACGGTGAGTGCAAGACACCCCCGCAGCGAACCGACCGACAGATCCCGAGCAAGACACACGCGTCAGACTGGCGGCGAGTCAGGACGACCCACTGCGGGGGTACCACCACCATCCTCACTGTCTGGCGGGCGTCCGCGAAGCGGATGCGGGATCGCGCCTCGACCGGAACATCCATCCCGCGCCAGCCACCCCGAGCAGACCCCGAAGCCGAAGCCGAAGGCGAGCCCGAGCCCAAACCGGCCCCACGGAAGCAAAGCAAAAACCCCCAAGATGGCGAGATCTTGGGGGTTTTCGTAGCGGGAGCGGGACTTGAACCCGCGACCCCACGATTATGAGCCGTGTGCTCTAACCAACTGAGCTACCCCGCCATGCCTCCGCGTCGCCGCGCCCGTGAGGGACGCAGCTGGCCGGAAGCCGGAGCCCCCTGTGGGAATCGGACCCACTACCTCTTCCTTACCAAGGAAGTGCTCTACCAATGAGCTAAGGGGGCGCGCACAGCCGCAAGCGGCTTTTGGCACCAGTAGAGAATAGCATCCCTCCGGCCCCCCTTTCGCCGCCCCCGGCCCCTATTAGAGTTTCCCCCATGACCATCGAGACCGTTCCTGATCCCGAGACCCCGGACGCCCCCGTCACCGAGACCGCCTCAACCCTCGTCGGCACCGGTGGAGAGTGGTGGCGCTCGGCCGTCATCTACCAGATCTACCCCCGCTCGTTCGCCGATGCGAACGGCGACGGCATCGGCGACCTTCCCGGCATCACCTCGCGTCTCACGGCTCTGGCCGAGCTCGGTGTGGATGCCGTCTGGCTCTCGCCCTTCATGACGAGCCCCCAGCACGATGCGGGCTACGACGTGGCCGACTACTGCGACGTCGATCCGATCTTCGGCACCCTCGCCGACTTCGACCTCATGCTGGCGCGCGCTCACGAGCTCGGCCTCAAGGTGATCGTCGACCTCGTGCCGAACCACACCTCGTGGGACCACGAGTGGTTCAAGGAGGCCCTCGCCGCCGAGCCGGGCAGCCCCGAGCGCGACCGCTACATGTTCCGCGACGGCCGGGGCCCGAACGGCGACGAGATGCCCAACAACTGGGAGTCGGTGTTCGGCGGGCCCATGTGGGAGCGCGAGATCCGGGCCGACGGCACCCTTGGCCAGTGGTACCTGCACATCTTCGACAAGTCCCAGCCCGACCTCAACTGGGAGAACCCGTGGGTGCGCGAGCGCTTCCACGACATCCTGCGGTTCTGGCTCGATCGTGGGGTCGACGGCTTCCGCGTGGATGTCGCGCACGGGCTCATCAAGGAGGCGGGCCTGCCCGACTACACGCCACCGGCAGACGCCGGCAGCATGGGTGGCGGCACGGGTGGCGTCGTCGGCACCGACCCCGCGGATGCGTCGATCAGGACAGACCCCACGGGTGGCCCTGTGGGTCTCGAGCCGGGCATCGACGCCCACGCCGACGACGACCCGCCCACCCCGCCCTACTGGGCGCAGGACGGCGTGCACGAGATCTACCGCGCCTGGCACGACGTACTGGCCGAGTACGAGGGCGACCGCGTGCTCTGCGCCGAGGCCTGGGTGGAGCCGCTCACGAAGCTCGCACGCTGGGTGCGGCCGGATGAGATGCACCAGGCCTTCAACTTCACCTACCTCTCCGCCGGCTGGTCGGCTCCCGAGCTGCGCACGGTGATCGACACCTCCATCCACGCCTTCGGCACGGTCGGGGCGCCCTCCACCTGGGTGCTGTCGAACCACGACGTGGTGCGACACGCCTCCCGCCTCGCGCTCACCGCCGAGAACCCCCAGGGCGCCGGCATCGGGCCGGACTCCCCCGGCCTCCCCGACCCCGTGCTGGGGCTCCGGCGGGCCCGCGCCGCCACGGCGCTCATGCTGGCCCTCCCCGGCAGCGCCTATGTCTACCAGGGCGAGGAGCTCGGGCTCCCCGAGGCCATCGACCTCCCGGACGACGCACGCCAGGACCCGACCTGGTTCCGCACGAACCACGAGAAGTACGGCCGCGACGGCTGCCGCGTGCCCATCCCCTGGGAGATCGGCTCCCCCACCTACGGCTTCGGCCCGGCCGGCTCGACCGCGAGCTGGCTGCCGCAGCCCGGCGACTGGGATGCCTTCGCGCGCGCCGCGCAGGAGGGCGTGCCGGGCTCGACCCTCGAGCTCTACAAGCTCGCGCTCTCGCTGCGGGCGCGCTCCGCGCTCGGCACCGGATCGGTGGAGTGGCTGCCGGGCTACGGCGACGACGTGATCGCGCTCCGCAACAACGGCGTGACGGTCATCTCGAACCTCGGCTCGACTCCCGTGGAGCTGCCGGTCGGCGAGCTGCTGCTCTCCTCCGAGGAGCTGCACGAGGCCGCCCTGCCCGCCGACACGACGGTCTGGCTGGCCTGACGCGCCGCGAGGCGTGGAGAAAGACGAACGTCGCGGCAACCACCCCGCTCTGGGGCTCGGTTGTCGCGACGTTCGTCTTTGTCCGCAGTGAGGCGCGGCTCAGCCGGCGTTGGCCTCGAGCCAGGCGAAGGGGTCGACGGGCGTGGTGCCGTCGAGACGGATCTCGAGGTGCAGGTGGGCGCCCGTGGAGGTTCCCGTGTTGCCGACGCGGCCGAGGGCCTGCGTGACCTTGATGACCTGGCCCTCCTCGACCTCGATCGATCCGGTCAGCATGTGGCCGTAGACGCTCGAGACGGCCTGGCCGTCCACGACGTGGTCGACGATCACGTGCACGCCGAGCCCGCCGTTGTCGTTCGGGACGACCTCGCGCACGACGCCGTCGGCGATCGACTGGATGATCGTGCCCTCGCCGGGCGTGAAGTCGACGCCCTTGTGGTCGGTGCTGCCGATTCCGCCGGGCGAGTCGTGCGGGCCGAAGCCGCTCGAGATCGGCACGCCGACCGGGAAGGGCCACTGCACCGCGGCGACGGGGTTGTTCGTGAAGGTGTCGGCCACGCGCATGCCGCTCGCGCGGGCGCCAGCCTGCAGGATGCGGGGGTCGGTGACGCCTTAGCCGTCGCGGGCCACGGTGCCGAGCACCACGTCGGAGCTCGTGGTGAGCTCCTGAGCCTCGAGCGGCGCCACATCGGCGAGCACGGTCTCGGCTGAGGTGCTCGGAGCACTCGAGGCCGCGTGCAGCGCGGTGGCGGGCATCGTGGCGGCCACCGCGATGCCGGTGGCGAAGAGCATGGCGATGATGCTGAAGGCACCCTTGCCGCCGGAACCGCCCGGGCCGCGCCGGCTGCGCCGCCCCGTGGGCGCAGCGGATGCGATGGGCGAACCGGATGCGCCGGATGCGGGCGGGGCCACGGACTGCGACTCCGAGACGGGCTCGTCGGCGGCGGGCACGGCGGGCGACGCGGTGCGCAGCGAGCGCCGGCTCACGGGCTTGGACACCGCAGGGGCGGCCGGTGCGACCGCGACCTCGTCGAGGGGCTCGATCGGCACGACGGTGGTCGCGACGGGCACGATCGCACGGCGGCCGCCCGACGGGCGCTCGATCGCGTCGGAGAAGGCCTCGGCGGCACGCCGGCCGGCCTTCCGCCTTGCAGCGGCGGTGTCGCCCTCCGCGACGGTGCCCTCGACGGTGATGATCTGCGGCTCGAGGGTGAGCGGCTGCGCGTGGGGGCGCGGCGCCGCGATGGTGCTGGCCGCGGCGAGCCGCGCCGCACGACGTGCCGACACGGCGGCGGTGGCGGCGGTCTCGGTGGCCTGAACGGCCGCGGCGTCCTCGGTGACCTTCTCCTCGCCCGGAGCACCGGCGGCTCGCAGGTCGCGGCGCCGACGGGCGGCAGCGGGCGAAGGCGGAGTGGTGGCCGACAGAGCGGCTTCAGCGGCGGCGGCGGCCGTCACGGGCCCACCTGTGCGCAGGCTGCGGCGGGACGGAAGGGCAGAGCCCTCGCGGGAAGAGGGGTTCTGGTGCGTCGTCGAACCGGAGGCCTCGCGTTCAGATGCGTCGTCATCTTGGCGTGAAGTCGGGCGTGGCACGGGCGTGAAAATCTCCGGGTCGATCGTCGGGCAGCATCTCGGGGGTGCGAGATCACGGATCGGACAAGGCTACCGACCGTTCCTGGGGATTGCCACAGGACCGGTGCCGTACTAGGGCACCAACGCGCACGTGCGACGGGCGAGCCCGGGAGAAGTCCCGATCAGAGGGGCAGTCCCGCGGCCTTGTGCAGCTCGAAGAAGAGCGGCTCGAGCTGGTCGGCCAGATCCGGTGCCGCCGCGAACGTCATGATCGCGCTCTCGGCCGCACCCTCGAATCCGCTCACCCTGGCGCCGGCCTCGCGGGCGATGAGAGCACCGGCGGCGTGGTCCCACGCGTTCAGCCCGCGCTCCCCGTAGGCGTCGAGGCGGCCGGCGGCCACCGAGCAGAGGTCGAGCGCGGCCGATCCGGCGCGCCGGATGTCGCGCACCCGCGCCACGAGCCCCTGCACCACGGCGGCCTGCTTCACGCGCAGCTCGGCGCTGTAGGCGAAGCCCGTGCCCACGAGGGCCTGGGAGAGCTCGACGCCCGTGTTGGCGTGCAGCCGCCGGTCGCCGAGGTGCGCGCCACCGCCGAGGCTCGCCGAGAAGACCTCTCCGAGCACGGGGTTGACCACGACACCTGCGAGGGCCTGCCAGTGCTCGGCGTCGATCGGGTCGCCGGGGGTCACGGCCACGGCGGCGATGCTCACGGCGTAGGCGGGGATGTCGTAGAGGTAGTTGACGGTGCCGTCGATCGGGTCGACGACCCACACGATGCCCGAGGTGCCGGGGGTGGCCGTGCCGGTCGACTCCTCGCCGAGGAAGCCGTCCTCCGGCCGGAGTTCGGCGAGGCGGGCGCGGATGAAGTCCTCGCTCTCGCGGTCGGCGAAGGTTACGACGTCTTCGGGTGCCGACTTGGAGGCGGCGATCGTGACGCCCTCGGCGCGGCGGTGGGCGATCAGCGAGCCGGCTTCGACGCCGATCGCACGGGCGATCGCGAGGAGCTCTGCAGCCTGCGACTGAGGAAGGGACGAGGACGATGCACTTGGCATGGCTTCTCCGTGATGTTCTGGTGGCGAGTGAGGGATTCGAACCCCCGAATGCTGAGCAGTCTGATTTACAGTCAGATCCCTTTGGCCGCTTGGGTAACTCGCCAGGCGCACCCGACCACGTTCATCACACAACCGAAGGCGCTGGTCAAGGATACCCGGCGGAGGCCCCGCCGCGAAATCGCGTCGCCGACGGCTCAGCCGGCCGCTTCGCTCGCGTACCGATCGGCGTACTCGAGCACCTCGTCGAGGTAGGCGGGCGACTCGTTGTAGCCCGCGATGGCGGCCCGCCAGCCCTCCTCGGTGCCGAGGTCGCCGCCGGAGAAGCAGAGGTACTCGGCGGCCGAGAGGGAGGAGTCGTCGATGTTGTGGATGTCGGGGACCCCGTCACCGTTGGCCTCCGTGGCCCAGGCGGCCCAGGTGGTGGGCACGAACTGCATCGGCCCGACCGCGCGGTCCCACTCGGTGTCGCCGTCGACGGCGCCGTCGTCGCTGTCCGGGATCTCCTGGAAGCCGACGCCGTCGAGCGGCACCCCGATGATGAGGTCGCTCGTGACCCCGTTCTCCTGGATCGCCCCGCCGAAGATCGTGCCGTGGTGCGACTCCACCCAGCCGATGCCCGCGAGCGTGTTCCAGCCGAGGTGGCACTCGGGCCGCACCTCGGCGCTCACGAGGGCGGCGCCCGCATACCCCTGCAGGGCCCGGCGCGGGATGCCGGTGGCCTCGGCCACCTCGTCGAGCCACGCGGGATCGGGCAGCTCGGCGGTCGGCGTGTCGTCGGCGTAGCTGCCGGCACCGCTCGCCGCCGGAGTCTCGGCGAACACCGCGTACGTCGCATCCGGCCCGCCGTCGCCCCCGGGAGTCGTGGCGCAGCCGCTGAGCGCAAGCACGCCCGCCATCACCGTCAGCACACCTGCCGCCCCCGCCACCCCCGCCACGGGGCCGGAGCCGGACCGGGACGACAGGCTGAAGCGCATGCCCCCACTCAACCAGACCCCCCTGACAGTCGGGACAGCGTAAAATGCGGGGCATGGCAGATTCATCGTTTGACGTGGTCAGCAAGGTCGACAAGATGGAGGCGGACAACGCCCTCAACCAGGCGCAGAAGGAAGTGGCGCAGCGCTACGACTTCAAGAACATCGGCGCGTCGATCGAGTGGAGCGGCGAGAAGGTGATGATGAAGGCGAACTCCGAGGAGCGCGTGAAGGCGATCCTCGAGGTGTTCGAGTCGAAGCTGATCAAGCGCGGCATCTCGCTGCGGTCGCTGGATGCGGGCGAGCCCTACGCGAGCGGCAAGGAGTACCGGCTCGAGGCCTCCATGAAGGAGGGCATCGCCCAGGACGACGCGAAGAAGATCAACAAGCTCATCCGCGACGAGGCCCCCAAGAGCGTCAAGTCGCAGATCCAGGGCGACGAGCTGCGGGTGTCGTCGAAGAGCCGCGACGACCTGCAGGCGACGATGGCGCTGCTGAAGGGCGCCGACCTCGACGTGGCGCTGCAGTTCATCAACTTCCGGTGACGACGGAGGACGGCTCCACCGGCACCGGCACCCCCGGAGTCGACGTCCCCGACCGCCGTGGCCGCACCGGCCTCGACCGCACGGGCCTCGACCTCACGGGCAACCCCCGCGTGCAGGTCGAGTCCGTGACCCTCCTGAGCTCGAACTGGTACGTCACGCGCACCACGCGCATCCGCTTCCGGCATCGTGACGGCCACTGGTCGACCGAGGATCGGGAGACCTACGATCGCGGCAACGGCGCCACCATCCTGCTCCACGACGCCACCAGGCGCACCGTGCTGCTGATCCGCCAGTTCCGCTACCCGGCCTACGTCAACGGCCACCCCGACGGCGAGCTGCTCGAGACCCCGGCGGGCCTCCTCGACGAGGACGACGCCGAGACCGCCATCCGCCGCGAGGCACGCGAGGAGACCGGCTACGCCGTGGGCGAGGTCGAGACCCTCTTCGAGGCCTACATGAGCCCGGGGTCGATCACCGAGAAGATCCACTTCTTCGCGGCGCCCTACGACGCGGCCGACCGGGCGGATGCCGGGGGCGGGCTCGCCGAGGAGGGCGAGGACATCGAGCTGGTCGAGCTCGACATCGACGACGCGCTCTCCCGCATCGGCACCGACATCGTCGACGCGAAGACCATCATGCTGCTGCAGTGGGCGGCCCTCCGCGGCCCCTTCGCCCGCTGAGGCCGCGCGCGACCGGGCGGACGCCCGACCGAGGCCGGGCGAGACGCCCGCGGAGGCGCACGAAAGGCCCGGATCGAGGGTGGGGACACGCGATCGGGCCTTGGTGCCGCACACCCGGGCCCGCTCTCTCGAACGGACCCGGGCGCACATCTCTACTCGCTCTGCAGAGCAGCCGACCGGCGTCGCACGAGCACGAGCGCGAGCCCGAGCAGCAGCACCGCCGCGCCGCCGCCGAGGCCGAGCGCGAGGCCCGATCCGGTGCTCGCGAGGCCTCCGGGGCCCGTCGGCACGCCGGGCAGAACCGGCACGCTCACCTCGGTGACCGCCTGCGAGTCGCCGTCGGGCGACGTGTCGCCTTCGTGGGAGACGTCGCCCCAGGGGCCGGGCGGGTTGGTGACGTCGGCGAGGTTCGCGACCGTGCCCGCAGAGGTCACCGTGGCGGTGATCACGAAGGTGCGCGTCGCTCCGACCGGCAGCGAGTCGACCGTCCAGGTCAGCTCTCCGTCGGCTCCCGCGGTGGCGGGCGGATCGGTGGAGACCACCGTGAGCGCGGCCGGCAGGTAGTCGGTCACCGTGAGGTCGGTCGCGTCGATCTCGCCGATGTTCTCGAGCGTGATCGTGTAGACGAGGGTGTCGCCCACGGTCGCGGCCTTCTTGTCGACGGTCTTCGACATCTGCAGCTGGCCCACGTCGAACGTGTTCGTGATGGTCACCGTGGCCGGCCCCGCCTCGTCGCCGTCGGCGACGATCGTGATGCCGTCCTCGGGCGAGACCGACGAGTCGGTGGCGAGGCCCTGGTCGGTCTCGACGACCACGCAGACGGCGCCCACGATGAGGTCGTCGATCGAGGCCCGGTAGCCGTTCTCCTCGGAGAGCACCACCACGCCGTCGTCGTCGAGCGCGATCGGGGTGAGCACGCCGTCCTTCTCCCAGGTGCAGGTGACCTGCGCGGTGAAGGGCCCCTCGCCGAAGCGGGAGACGCCGGTGCCGACGCGCTCCTTGACGATCTCGAGCGATCCGGTGTCGAAGGTGTTGGTGACGGTGGCCTCGACCGGCGAGCCGTCGGGAACCACGACCGTGCCCGCGTCAGGAGCGTACGTCGTCGACGTCGCGCCTCCGGCCACGGTCTCGACGATCGTGCACTCGGCTCCGGCGATCAGGCCGGAGACCACGGCGCGGTAGCCGTTCTCGGCCGACAGCTCGACCACGCCGCCGCCGGGCAGCGGGATGGTGAGCGTCTCGCCGTCCTTCACCCAGGTGCAGGTGACGACCGCGGTGAACGGGCCGGCGCCGTAGGTCTCGGCTCCCGAGCCCTCGATGGTCTTGACGACCTCCACCTCGCCGAGGCCGAAGGTGTTGGTGACGTCGACCTGCACGTTGCCGTAGGGCTCCTCGTCGCCTGTGGGGCCGACGATCAGCACCGAGGCGTCCGAGATCGTGGTGGAGGTGGCTCCGCCGTCGACCGTCTCCGACACGGCGCAGAGGGTGCCGATCGGGAAGATCTCCTCCACGAGGTGCGACTCGTCGCCGACGATCTCGAAGGAGTCGTCGTAGAGCGTCTGGCCGTCGTAGGTGCACTCCACCGCGATGGTGAAGGGTCCCTGGCCGTAGCCGTCCTCGGGTGAGGGGGTTCCCGATCCGTCGCCCGCGCCGTCTCCGGCGAGGCCCTTCCACACGGTCAGCGTGCCGGCGGCGTAGGTGTTCGTGTACGCGGCCGTCGCACCCTCGGGGCCGACGGGCACGGAGACCGTGGCGCCGGTGGTCCCGGCGGCACCGTCGACCGACACCGTGACCGAGTTGCCGGCGTCGAGCGCGTGATCGGCACCGGTCTCGGTGACCGTGCAGTCGGCCAGCACCGGGATGCCGCCGATGGTGCGCGAGGCACCCGCCTCGAGGCTGAACGCGGCGTCGCCCTCGGCGAGCTCGACCGGCGATCCGTCGTCCGCGAGGCAGCTCACGGTGTAGTCGAACGGCCCGAACGAGCCGACGGTCGCCACGGTCTCGACGGCCTTGGAGACCGTGAGCGAGGTGAGGGCGTAGTCGTTCGTGATGGCGACGCTCTGGGTGGCGGGCACGGGAGCGGTTCCCACAGCCGGGGTGAGGATGCTCACCGAGGCGGGCGTCACCGACCGGCTGCTCTCGCCGTACGATCCGGGATCGCCGTTCTCGACGACCGAGCAGGATGCCCCGAGCGGGATGCCGTCGACGCGCACGGTGTAGCCGTTCTCCTCGTCGAAGGTCAGCTGGTCGGAGCCGAACTGCACGTCGGCGCCGGCCACGGTGCAGGCCACGGTGGCGTCGAACGAGTCGGGTGCGAACTGCGCACCGTCGCCCGTGATCGTCTTCGTGACCTGGAGCGGACCGCCCTGGAGCGTGACGCCCGCGTAGTTCGAGGCCGCGCTCTTGGGTGCCCCCGAGACGAACTGCGCGAAGACGCCGATCTGGTTCCAGGCGAACTCGGCACCCACGGGCACCTCGACCGGAGCGAGCCCCGCGTCATCCGCCGTCACCGGCTGGTTCACGGTGTCGTAGCGCACCGTGACCGAACCGCCGGGTGCCAGCACGCCACCGGCTGCGCCGGCGAAGTCCACGGTGACCCGGAGGCCCGTGATGTCGGTCCAGTCGCCGTCGTAGTCGGCGATCGCCGACCACTCCGAGGCCACCGGATGCGTGGAGCAGGTGGGGTCGGTCGGCCAGGCCGAGGTCGTTCCCGTGCCGAGGCAGACGTCGGCCGCGGTCGTGACCTCGACGGTGCTCGAGGCGCCATCCGGGGCGGAGACGCTCACGGAGTCGGCCGAGAGCACGGGCTGGAAGGTGGAGCCGCGGGAGACGCCCGTGGCGAGACGACGGTCGCCGGCGAACGGCAGCGCGTCGACCACGGTGAAAGAGGTCGAGGCGATCGTGCCGTTGTTCACGGGCACGAGCTTCCAGCTGTCGGTGCCGCCGACCCGCGTGTTCGCGGCGCACGGCGAGCGGAAGTAGCCCTCGGCGTCGGCGATGCAGGGCAGGGCGGGGTCGGTGGTGTTGACCGCGCCCGGGACGAGCGGCTCCACCACGTCGCCCTTGACCGACTTGGTCGAGATCATGGCGCTGCCGGGCTGCGGTCCCACGTAGTTCGTGGTGCCGCACTCGTTGGCGGCGACGCCGGCGAGGGTGCCCTGACCGTTGCCCGAGGTGTTGGTGCAGGCCTGGAGGGTCTGTCCGGTCGAGACCACGATCTGGTTGGTGGCGCGCTGGCCGCTCGTGAGTCCCACGTCGAGCACGATGCCGAGCTTGACCGTGAAGGTCTCGCCGGGCTGCATCCGCCGGCCGTCCTCAGGCCAGCTGAGCGTGAGCTTCTTGGTGGGGGCGTCGTAGACCACGGCCACGTCGGTCGACAGGGTGCCGCCGGTGCTCGTGGCGAACACGGGCTCCTCGCCGTTCCAGTTGAGCTTCTCGGGCAGGGTGTCGACGAGGTCGGCGATGGTGAGGATGCCGGTGCCGGAGTTGCGGAAGGTCAGCGTCCACTCGTTGTCGGTGAGCGGAGTCACCGTGTGCACGTTGCCGAACGGGGTCTTCGACACGTCGAGGGCGAAGGTGCCCGCCTCGAGGGCGATGCCGTCGGTGGCCTCGGCGTTCGCGTCCGGGTAGACCGCGGGGTCGTCCGTGCGGTGCGAGTTCGTCTGCACCGTGTTCTCGAGCGAGCTCGGGAACACGATCGGGTCGCCGTTCCTCGCCACCTCGAGCAGGCGCACCTTCAGCAGGGCCGTGGCGGTGTAGTTCGCCGGGATGGCCGTGTTCGAGAACAGCCCGCCGTCGGCGCGGTCGAAGACGAAGCGGATGCCCGTGACGTCGGCGGCCGACTTCCCGTTCGGCAGGGCCGGCAGCGAGGCCGTCGCCGCGGCGGTGCCCGCGATCCAGTCGGTGCTGCCGTCGAGCTGCACGTCGACCCGCACACGGTCGGCGCCGGTGGGCAGCGTCACGTCGGCGGCGGTGAGGCCGTCGAGGCGGTACTGGTTGAAGAACTCGGCGTCGGTGTCGGCGATCGTCACCTGGTTGGTGGGCACCGTCGAGGAGCCCTGGGTAGCGCGGAGGGTCGCGGTCACGAGCGCTCCGCGATCCTTCTCGAGCAGCACGTCGGGGTCGAACGCCTTGGCGGCCGTGACGTCGAGGCTGCCCTGGATGAGGGTGATCGCCTTGTTGTCGCTGTCGAAGGGCGTGTCACCGGGGGTGCCGGCCGGGTAGAGCACCGGGTCGTAGCCCTGGGCGAAGGCGTAGTTCTCCACGGTGAATGGAGCGACCGCCACCGTGCTGTCGCTGCGGAGGGTGGGCCGCAGCTGGGTCTTCAGCGTGAGCTTCACCTCGGTGCCCGAGACGATCGATCCGCCGTCGACGGCCGGGTTCGTGCCCTGGTAGGTCACGCTCACGCCGACCACGGTCTGCAGGTCGGCGGCGGCGAGCGCCCCCGCTGCCGCGACCGTGGTGGTGCGGGAGGTGAGGGTGCCGTTCGCCGCGCGGTCCCAGAGCGTCACGACCGAGTCGGCCGGGCTGATCTGGTTGGTGTTGACCGCGAACACGAGGCCGGTGAGGGTGAAGCGCTCGAACGGGTTCGTGGCCGGGTCGTACGCCGCACCGGCGTAGGGGTTCGCGCCCCAGGCATCCGCGGGGCTCGCGCACTCGGCGACGTCGGAGCACGGCATCGGATCGGTGACCCGCAGGTAGGAGGCGCGCGACGACGAGGTGTTCTTCGCCGTGAGCGTGAAGTCGTTCGTGGGGTAGCCCGACGCCGGCACGTCACCGAGGTTCGGCACCACCATCTGGGTCTTCTGGGTGGCCTTCACGATGTCGACGCCCGGCGGCTGGTTGATCAGCGCGATGGTGTCGCTCGCGATGCGGGGGCCGACGTCCGAGCCGTTCTGCACGCCCGCCACGGCGACCGTGTTGACGATCGTTCCGGCGGCGGCGTCGTTGAACGACTGCGTGGCGGTCACCCACGGGTAGGAGGGGTTCGCGGCCGGCACGCGGAGCGTGTTGCGGAGTTCGTAGATGAGGCGGAACTCGCGCGGGCTGTCGAAGGCGCTCGTGGCGACACCGGAGCCCACGGGCGGGGTGACGGGGTTCGTGCTCGCGGCACGCGCGGCGTCGTTCGGCTCCACGGTGAAGCGCACGCCCGTGGTCTCGGCAGACTCCTGGCCCGAGAGCGTGTAGCCCTTGAAGCCGTTCGAGCCCATCCAGTCACCGCCGGGCGGCGTGACGGCCACCCAGGCGCCCGAGCGCCACAGCTCGACGGCCGTCACGCTGTCCCAGCGCAGCAGCGGGTCGATCGCGTAGGTGATGGCCGGGATCTGCTTGAGGTCGAAAGCCTGGAAGACGGTCTCGGCGGGCTGCGCGTGGGCGCCCGCGGGGTCGGTCACGGTGACCTCGCTGTAGCCGGTGGCGGTGACGCCCCAGCCGAGGCGCGTTCCCGCACGCTCGGCCGACTGCGAGCTCAGCAGGTCGAGGTCGGCGCCGAAGTCGGTGGTGCGCCAGGCCTTCGCGCCCATCAGCGTGCCGATGCCCGACTCGCTGCGGATCTGGGCCACGGCGTCGTCCTGCACCACGTCGCTCACGACGGGCACGGTGCCGCCGGCGACGGATCCCTCGCCCTGGGCGGTGGCGATGTCGGTGTAGGCGGAGGCGGGGCCGTTCACCACGGAGGTGGGGGTGCCGTCTGCGCGGGTGGTGGGGAGCGCCTGGAAGACGGCGTTCGGGCTCACGGTCGTGCCCTGCGGGAAGCCCTCGGGGTTCTCGAAGGTGAAGCGGAGGCCCACGATGCCGGCGATCGCACCGGCCGGCAGGTTGCCGGAGTAGACCTCGGTGGTGGCGGAGGGGCCGACGACCTCGAAGGTCGTCCAGCTGCTGCCGTCGAGGGTGTACTCGATGGTGAGGGTGGATCCCGCGAGCACCTGGGTGGGGGCGATCGCGATCGGCTGGAACGCGTTCCAGAAGTCGTCGGCGACGCCCGCGCGGTAGAGGTCCTCCACCACGATGGTGTGCGGGTTCACGAATGCAGAGTCGGTCGAGGTCGAGGTCGGCAGCTGCACCACCGCGGTGGCACCGGGGGCGATGGCGCTGCCGGGCTGGATGGTCTTCGTGATCGCGAGCTCGATGTCCGGGAAGAAGACCTCGAGCGGGGCGGTGGCGGAGTCCTCCGCCGAACCGCCGGGGTTGGTGCCGGAGACGACGAGGGTGTTGACGAGCTCGACCGAGGTGCCGGCGTCGGGCACGAGGCCGACACCGGGGGTCACCGAGAACTGGGCGCCGGCCTGGGCGTTGGGCGGGATCGATCCGGTGAACGAGATCGAGAAGCCGGTGAGGTGGTCGCCCGCCGCCGGGGTGGGCGCATCGGGGGTGTCGCCGCTCGCGAAGGGCACCGAGACGGGGGCTCCCGCGGCGGAGAACCAGGTGATGGTGCCCGCGGTGGCGCCCGTGGGGTAGGTCAGCGGAGCGAGGAAGCCCGAGAACTGCACGGTCTCGGTGAAGAAGTCGCGGTCGTCGAGGGTGAAGACCTCGAGCGGGGCGTTGGAGGAGTTCTGGCCCGTGATGACGGCCGTGGCGGGAACGCCGGCGGGCACGCGGGAGGGGCTGATCGACTTGGCGGCGTCGACGGCGACCGAGACGCTGCCGATCGCGTACGGCGCGGCGGCGTTGTCGAACGCGGGCTCCTCGCCCGGCACGTTCACGGATCCGTTCACGGTGTTGACGACGTTCGCGCCGCCCACGAGGGAGTCGCCCGAGCGGCGGTCGGTGGCACGCTGCTCGAGCTCGAGCACGACGCTGCCGGCGGAACCGTTCGGGGCGAGGGCTGCGGCGCCGTCGGCGGCCGCGTAGGTGAAGCGGAGGCCCACGACGTCGGCCTCGGAGACGCCGTCGGGGAGCGCGATGTCGCTGGGGCCGCGAGGCGATCCGGGAACCCAGATGTACGATCCGGAGCCCGCGTCGAACACGTAGGCGTCGACCTGCACCGTGGTGGCACCGGCGGGGAGCGAGACGGCGCCGAAGCCGGCGAAGTCGGTCACGAGGAAGGGGTTGTCGTCGCCGAGGGCCGTCGCGCCGGCGGTGGCCGAGGTCGGATCCTGGAACACGAGGCTCGAGGCCGCCACGTTCGAGGTGTTCTGCGAGGTGAGGGTGACGGCCGAGGCGCTGCCGGGCGCGAAGCCCTGGGTGGCGGGCTGCCAGGTCTTCGTGACGTCGGTGCCGACCGAGACGGGGATGGAGACGGTGACGTCGGCGCTGTCCTGCGGCTCGTTCTGCGAGTTCGTGGCGACGACCGAGGCGGTGTTGGTGACGGCGATGCCGTTGGAGGGCCAGGTCGCGGGGAGGTTCTGCGGCGCCTTGAGGGTCACCTGCACGTCGACCGACTCGCCCGCGAGGATGCCCACGGCACCGGCGCCGAGGTCCTGCGTGTAGGTGGCGGTGAGGGTGCAGGGGTCGGTGACGGTGGTCGAGCAGCCGGCGAAGGCGATCGTGGCGACACCCGAGGGCACCGTGTTCGTGGCGAGGATCTCGAAGCCCTGACCGGGCACGCCGAACTCGGCCGGCAGGGTGTCGGTGAGCACGGCGTCGGTGCAGTCCTCGTCGCTGCAGCTCACCGAGATCGTGTAGGTGAACTCCTCACCCGGATCGATCGTCACGGCCTCCTGGCCGTTGACCGTCTTGTCGATGGCGAGGAAGCTCGGGTCGGCCGCGGCCGCCGAGGTCGCGGGCACCACCACGAGCATCGCGCCGAGGAGGGCGACGGTGAGGGCGGAGGCGGTGAGGCCGAGGCGCTGGTACCAGCGCTTGCCGGATGACGGAGTGGTGCTGCGGTGCTTCACGATCGGATCCCCTTTTTGCGGTCTTCAGCCAGCAGAGGGCGGCATGCAGGAACGCACCGGGCGAGCGCGCGGAGTACCGGCTCTCTACTGAATCGGTGTCGACTCTAGGGACCGGCTGTCGGCGCGGAGGGCCGCGGGCGCCGTCTTCACCCTCCGGTTCACCCTCCGGCGCGGGTGCCGCTCAGAGGCAGTCGGCGAGGATGCGGACGGCCTCGCCGAAGCGCGAGGGATCGGGGCCCGAGTAGTTCAGGCGCACGAACGGGCCCGTCGGCTCGGCCGGGAACCACTCGGCCCCGGGCGACACGAGCACGCCCCGGGAGGCCGCCCGGGCGGTGAACAGCTCGGCGTCGGAGCCGTCGGGCAGGCGCAGCCACAGGTTGAGCCCACCGGCCGGAACAGCCGTGAGCGTGCCGGGCAGATGGGCGTCGACGAGTGCGACGAGCGCATCCCGCCGCCGCCGCAGCTGCTCGCGCATGCGCCGGCCGTGCGCCGCCCAGCCGGGTGCCGTCACCACCTCGAGCGCGGCGGTCTGCAGCACGCCGCTCACGTAGAGTCCGTCGATGACGCGGTCGGTGCGGATGCGGGATCCGGCGGGCCCCCGGGCGATCACGGCCGCGATGCGCACGGCGGGCGACAGGCTCTTGGTGAGCGAGCGCACGTAGACCACGTGGCCGTCCGGATCCTCGGCCACGAGCGGGCGCACCGGCACGTCGAGCGCGAAGTCGTGGGCCCAGTCGTCCTCCACGAGGAAGGCGGCGTTCTGGCGCACGACGTCGAGGATGGCGGAGGCCTCGCGCGGCGACCAGGCGCTGCCGGTGGGGTTGGCGAAGTGGGGCATGGCGTAGAAGAGGCGGGCGCGGGTGCGCTCGAAGGCCTCGGCGAGCACCACCGGGTCGACGGCGCCGTCGCCGTCGCGCGGCACCGGCACCACCACGAGCCCGGCCTGGCGCGCGGCGGCGATGGCGCCCCAGTAGCCGGGCGACTCCATCAGCACGGTGTCGCCAGGGCGGGCGAGCGAGCGGAACACCGACGACAGGGCGCTCTGGCCTCCCGGCATCACCACGACGTCCGACGCCGCCGGCGCACCCCCGGCCGAGGTCGTCGCCTCGGCGACCTCGTGCGCGAACCAGGTGCGGAGCTCGGGCACCCCGGCGGCCGGCGGACGGTCGATCGCCGAGCGCGAGCGCGACGCCCGCGCGAGGGCGGCCCGCACGGCGCGCACGGGCAGCAGGTCGTCGGCGGGGTAGCCGCTGTGTAGGGCGATCACGTCGTCGGCGGGGTTCTGGAGGGTGGAGCCGACCTCACCGCCGCCGCTCGGCACCGGCCCGAGCGCGGCGGTCTGCCAGCCGAAGTCGGCGCGCGGGGCGGGGGCGCTCGGGCGCACGAAGGTCCCCGCGCCGGTCCGGGATTCCACGAGACCCTGGCGCACGAGCAGGCGCATCGCCTGCTGCACGGTCACGGGGCTCGCGCCGAACCGGTCGGTGAGGGAGCGGGTGCTGGGCACGCGCGAACCCGCAGGCGCGCCCGCGAGCTCGGCGCGCAGCTCTGTCGCGATCCGCTCGGCACTGCTACCGTTGCTCATGAAGCACGATAGTAGCGCTACTCCGTCGGTCACCGCACCGCTATCCTCGCGGGGCACCGGGCCCGCGTCTCCCCCACGCTCCCGGATGCCCGCCGGCCTCCTCTGGGGATTCGTGGGGGTGCTGGCCTTCTCGTTCACGCTGCCGTTCACGCGGGTGGCGGTGGCCGAGTTCGATCCGCTGCTCGTGGGAGCAGGCCGCGCGGTCGTGGCGGCCGCCCTCGCCGTGGCCGTGCTCGCGGTGACCCGCACGCGGCCGCCCGCCCGACGGCTGTGGCCGCGCATCCTCGTGGTGGCGGCCGGCGTCGTGCTCGGCTTCCCGTTCCTCACCTCGTTCGCGCTGCAGACCTCGCCCGCGTCGCACGGAGCCGTCGTG
>NZ_JAHFUY010000025.1:0-23951 GCF_023264895.1 Herbiconiux sp.
AAGCGGAGTAGGGCGCACGCCGAATCGGAGTAGTCGGCCGCGCCCGCTAGGGTGAATGCCGTCAGTCAACCTGGAAGGACCAACGTGACCACGTACGTCGAAGAAACCCTCGTCCTCGTCAAGCCGGACGGCGTCGCCCGCAACCTGACCGGCGAGATCCTGCGCCGCATCGAGGCCAAGGGCTACCAGCTCGTCGACCTCAAGATGATCGAGCCCGACCGTGAGCTGCTCGCCGCGCACTACGAGGAGCACCTCGGCAAGCCCTTCTACGAGCCGCTCGTGGAGTTCATGGAGTCCGGCCCGATCGTCGCCATCCGCGTCGCCGGCAACCGCGTGATCGAGGGCTTCCGCTCGCTCGCCGGCACGACCGACCCCACCACGGCGGCCCCCGGCACCATCCGCGGCGACCTCGGCCGCGACTGGGGCCTCGCCGTGCAGCAGAACCTCGTGCACGGCAGCGACTCTCCCGAGTCGGCCGCGCGCGAGCTCGCCCTCTGGTTCTAGAGCGGCTCTAGAGCGGCTCTAGAGCGTCGAGAAGATCGAGGTGATGGCGTCCAGCCTCAGCTGCGCCATCACCACGATCACGAGGTAGCTCAGCAGCACGAGCACCCAGACCCACGGGTAGAGCAGCGCCGCGATCTCGCGGCTGCCCCGGCCGTTGCCGAAGTGCCCTTCCTTGAGGTTGAAGGCCGTGACGTACCAGAACATCGGGATCACGACCGCCCACACCACCATGCAGTAGGGGCAGAGCGTGCCGAGCACGAAGATGCTCTGCACCATCAGCCATGCCACGAAAGCGATCCCGGCCACGAAGCCGAGGTTGAAGAGCACCCAGAACCACTTCGCGAAGCGCGCACCGGCGAGGATCGCGACCCCCACCACGATCGGCGCCACGAAGGCCGCCACCCCGATCACGGGGTTGGGGAAGCCGAAGATCGAGCCCTGCCAGCTGGCCATGTTGGGCCCGCAGGTCACGAGCGGCGAGATGTTGCAGGTGGGCACGTAGTCCGGGTTGATGAGCGTCTGGATCTTCTCCAGCGTCAGGTCGAACGCCGCGTACCAGCCCGCGATCCCGGCCACGATGAGAAGCAGGGCGAGACCGATCGGACGGCGTTCAACGGATGGCACGTTCGGATTATTGCACGGGCCCTAAGCGAGCAATCTGGGAATGCGTGCGATAATCGGGGGAAGGTTTCCACGATCGACGTGGGGGCCGCCTAGATGACTTCCCGAATACGGGTAGAGCGCGAACCGCGCTCGCGAATCGAGAACCAGCGAGGCGCTCCGCATGAGCGGGGCCCCGCTCGCGAGAGTACCTGCCGGAAGGCGAGAGCCACCGGCTGGCAAGGAGTGCACCAGAGATGGTGGAGAGAATTTCAGACAATGACAACGGTGGCAGCAACGGAGAGGGCGGAGCACGGCGCAAGCGGCTGTTCGGCGGTCGCCGGAGCGTGAAGAAGAGCGAGCCGCAGCAGTCGGCTCCGTTCGACGCCGCTCCCGAGGCTGCTCCCGGCACCGCTTCACAGGGCCCCGCAGCCGAGAATCCGGCCGAGCCCGAGGCGCCCCGCGCCGCTGACGGCGCCGCGGAGGGCGTCGCCGAGAACGTCGCCGAGACCCCGGATGCGGTGCTGACGGCAGGCGGGCACGACGACGAGCCCGGCCTCGCGCCGTTCACCCCCGCGTTCCAGGCGCCCGCCGCCGATCCGGTCGCCGACGAGAAGCCGGCCGCGCGTGCCCTCAGCACCACGTCGCTGTTCTTCCAGGCGCCCGACCTCCCCGACCTGCCGCCGCTGCCGCCGCGCGACGAGCGTCCGAGCCGTGACCGCGGTGCCCGCGGTCCGCGCGACGACGACGGTCGCGACGACCAGCAGGGCCCCGAGTCGACCGTGCGTCGCCGCTCGCGTCGTCGCACGGGCGAAGAGGGCCGCGGGGGAGAGAACGACCCCGCCAACACCGTGGTCAAGGTGCGCACCCCGCGCGAGCCCGAGCTCATCACCGAGCCGCAGCGCATCAAGGGCTCCACCCGTCTCGAGGCCAAGAAGCAGCGCCGTCGTGACGGCCGCGACGCCGGCCGCCGCCGCCCCGTGGTCACCGAGGCCGAGTTCCTCGCCCGCCGCGAGGCCGTCGACCGCGTCATGGTCGTGCGTGCCAAGAACGACAAGATCCAGATCGGCGTGCTCGAAGACGGCGTGCTGGTCGAGCACTACGTGGCCAAGGCACAGGATGCCTCGCTCATCGGCAACGTCTACCTCGGCCGCGTGCAGAACGTGCTGCCGAGCATGGAGGCCGCCTTCGTCGACATCGGGCGCGGCCGGAACGCCGTGCTCTACTCCGGCGAGGTCGACTGGGAGGCCGCGGCCGCCGGCAACACCGACGGCAAGGGCGGCTCGCAGCCGCGCCGCATCGAGCTCGCGCTGAAGTCGGGCGACACCGTGCTCGTGCAGGTCACGAAGGATCCGGTGGGTCACAAGGGCGCCCGGCTCACCAGCCAGGTCAGCCTGCCCGGCCGCTACCTCGTCTACGTGCCCAACGGCTCGATGAACGGCATCTCCCGCAAGCTCCCGGACACGGAGCGGGCGCGTCTCAAGCGCATCCTCAAGGAGGTCCTCCCCGAGAACGTGGGCGTCATCGTCCGCACCGCCTCGGAGGGCGCCACCGAGGAGCAGCTGACCCTCGACGTCAACCGCCTCACCTCGCAGTGGGCGCACATCTCCGAGCAGGTCAAGAAGCAGCAGGGCCCGCACCTGCTGCACTCGGAGCCCGACCTCCTGATCAAGATCGTCCGCGACGTCTTCAACGAGGACTTCCACCGCCTCGTCATCTCCGGCGACGACGCGCAGGCGACGATCGAGAACTACCTCGCCGCCGTGGCGCCCGACCTCCTCGACCGCGTCGAGAAGTACGAGGGCGAGCGCGACGCGTTCGACGAGTACCGCATCTCGGAGCAGATCGAGAAGGCGCTCGACCGCAAGGTCTGGCTGCCCTCCGGCGGCTCGCTCGTGATCGACCGCACCGAGGCCATGACCGTCGTCGACGTCAACACCGGCAAGTTCGTGGGCTCCGGCGGCAACCTCGAAGAGACCGTCACCATGAACAACCTCGAGGCGGCCGAGGAGATCGTGCGTCAGCTCCGGCTCCGCGACATCGGCGGCATCATCGTGGTCGACTTCATCGACATGGTGCTCGAGACCAACCGCGACCTCGTGCTGCGGCGCCTGGTCGAGTGCCTGAGCCGCGATCGCACGAAGCATCAGGTGGCCGAGGTCACTTCGCTCGGCCTCGTGCAGATGACGCGCAAGAAGCTCGGACTCGGGCTCCTCGAGTCATTCAGCGAGCCGTGCGAGACCTGCGCGGGGCGCGGCATCATCGTCCACCACGATCCGGTGGTGAAGCACCGATCGTCCGGCGCACCCTCGTCGTCGAACGGCGGTTCCAACGGCGGCAACGGCCAGAACTCGAACGGCGGCCGTCGTGGCCGCGGCGGTTCGGGCAACGGCGGCAACGGCAACGGTGGCAACGGCGGGTCGTCCAACGGCTCCTCGCACGGATCCGTGGCACCGCACGCCATCACCGACGACGCGAAGAACGCGCTCGCGCAGATCGCCGCCTCGACCATCGCGGCCGCGTCAGGCGCTGCCGGCGAGGCACCGGTTCCCGCCGAGAAGATCGCCGACAAGACCGTCGAGCACGCGGTCGACGTCGTCGTCGAGCCGAGCGCCGCGCCGACCGCGGCGGCCGAGCCCGCTGCCGCCTCCGAGCCGGCTCCGGCAGCCGAGCCCGTCGGCACGGCGGTCCCGGATGCCGAGAAGGCCTCGTCGGCCTCCTCCCGCCGTCGCAAGTCGCGTCACTCCCGGAGCGACGAGGGCGAGCAGCCTGCCGCCCCCACGACAGCCATCCTCGACATCCCCGTCGCCAAGACGGCCAGGGCTCCCCGCGTGACCCCGCCCGAGGCGAGCCAGCTGCTCGACTCGGTGCTCGACGCGCTGCCCGAGCCCAAGCAGCCAGGCCAGGGTCGCACCCGCAGCCGCCGCGTGAGCACGGCGGCCGTCTCCGCGCCCGCCTCGGCCCCCGCTTCGGCCCCGGTGGACTCCTCACCCGGCGCCTGAGCGCCTGTCAGCCCTTGCCGGGGCGGTCCTTCGCACGCACGCGGAGGCCGCTCCGGCGAAGGCGCACCACCAGATCCCGATAGCTCACCGGCAGCGCGCCCGCGGCGACGAGCTCGTCGTAGCGGTCCACCGGCACGTCGTAGTGGTCGAGATCGAAGCTCCGCGGCGGCAGTCCCACGCGCTCGGCGAAGGCGTGCAGCTCGGCCAGCGAGTCGTCGCTCACGAGGTGGCCCCAGGTGGTACCGTGGGCTGGCCACATGGGCACGTCGATCAACACGGTCACGGAGCGAGTATGGCACCGGGTCGGGCCGCCGAAGTCGGTTTGACCGGGATCCCCGCGTCGAGTAAGCTTGGTCGCTGGCGTGCGTAGAGTTCCTCTCTCGCGATTGCCAAGACTTCCAAGCGTTGCAGATTGCGCTTTTGAGGGCCCCTAAAAGAGTTAGGTACGTAAATTGGTTTACGCAGTTGTGCGCGCCGGTGGTCGGCAGGAAAAGGTTGAGGTCGGCACCATCGTCACCCTCGACCGGATCAAGGCCGACAAGAACGGCAACATCGAGCTGGCGGCAGTGCTGCTCGTTGACGGTGAGAAGATCACCTCCGACGCCCCGTCGCTGGCGAAGATCACGGTGACGGCAGAGGTCCTCGAAGACCTCCGCGGCCCGAAGATCGTCATCCAGAAGTTCAAGAACAAGACCGGGTACAAGAAGCGCCAGGGCCACCGCCAGGAGCTCACCCGTGTCAAGGTCACCGGAATCAAGTAAGGATCAGGGCTAATGGCACACAAAAAGGGCGCGAGCTCCACTCGCAACGGTCGTGACTCCAACGCGCAGCGCCTCGGCGTGAAGCGCTTCGGTGGCCAGGTCGTCGGCGCGGGCGAGATCATCGTCCGTCAGCGCGGCACCCACTTCCACCCCGGCGTGAACGTCGGCCGTGGCGGCGACGACACCCTGTTCGCTCTGGCAGCGGGCTCGGTCGAGTTCGGCGCCAAGGGCGGCCGCAAGGTCGTCAACATCGTCGCGGCGGCTGCCGAGTAATCTCGCGCACCACCGCACAGGAGCAGGGGCCGGCGTTCTTCGCCCGCCCCTGCTTCGTCTTTTCCCCGTAGCACCGCTTCTCCCCGAAGCAGCGCCGCTCGACCGGCGTCGACACAGATCGTGAGGCAACCGCAATGGTGACTTTCGTCGACCACGTGACCCTCCATCTGCGCGCAGGGAACGGCGGCAACGGCTGCGTGTCGGTGCGCCGGGAGAAGTTCAAGCCCCTCGCGGGCCCCGACGGCGGCAACGGCGGTCACGGTGGCGACATCGTGCTCGTGAGCGATGCCGCCACCACGACGCTCCTCGGCTTCCACCGCCACCCGCACCAGTCGTCGCAGAACGGCGGGCCCGGCATGGGCGACCACCGCGCCGGCGCCAACGGCGAGGAGCTCGTGCTGAACGTGCCCGTCGGCACGGTCATCAAAGACACCGAGGGCAACGAGCTCATCGACATGGTCGAGCCCGGCATGCGCTTCGTCGTTGCCGAGGGCGGCCAGGGCGGGCTCGGCAACGCCGCGCTCTCGACCACCAAGCGCAAGGCCCCCGGCTTCGCGCTGCTGGGCACCGAGGGCTGGACCGGCGACGTGCTGCTCGAGCTCAAGACGGTGGCGGATGTCGCGCTCGTGGGCTACCCCTCGGCCGGCAAGTCCAGCCTCGTGGCGGCGATGTCGGCGGCGAAGCCGAAGATCGCCGACTACCCCTTCACGACTCTGCACCCGAACCTCGGCGTGGTCGAGATCGGCAGCACCCGCTACACGATCGCCGACGTCCCCGGCCTCATCGAGGGCGCGAGCGAGGGCAAGGGGCTCGGCCTCGAGTTCCTCCGCCACGTGGAGCGCTGCAGCGCGCTGCTGCACGTGCTCGACTGCGCCACCCTCGAGCCCGGCCGCGACCCCATCAGCGACCTCGACGTCATCCTGGGCGAACTGGGCGCCTACCCGGTGCCCGAGGGGCAGACCCCTCTGCTCGACCGGCCGCAGCTCATCGCGCTCAACAAGATCGACGTGCCGGAGGCGCGCGAGCTCGCCGACTTCGTGAAGCCCGAGCTCGAGGCGCGCGGCTACCGCGTGTTCGAGATCTCGACCGCGAGCCACGAGGGACTCCGTCAGCTCTCCTTCGCGCTCGCCCAGCTGGTCGAGGATGCCCGCAAGGTCGCCGCCGAGGCGCCCGCCCCGGCGCGAATCGTCATCCGCCCCCGCGCGGTCGACGAGGCCGGCTTCGTCATCAGGGTCGAGGGCGGCACGCACGGCAACCTCTACCGCATCATCGGGCAGAAGCCCGAGCGCTGGGTGCAGCAGACCGACTTCACCAACGACGAGGCCGTCGGCTTCCTCGCCGACCGGCTCGCGAAGCTCGGCGTCGAGGAGAAGCTTTTCAAGGCGGGTGCCGTCTCCGGATCGGCCGTGGTCATCGGCGCCGGCAACGGCATCGTCTTCGACTGGGAGCCCACCCTCACCTCCACCGCCGAGCTCATCACCGCGCCGCGTGGCACCGACGCGCGTCTGGACGGCCCGCGTCGGCGCACGAGCAACCAGCGCCGCGAGGAGTACTACGAGCTCATGGACGCGAAGTCCGAGGCCCGTGCCGAGCTGGTCCGCGAGAAGGAAGCGGGGCTCTGGAACGCCGAGGACGAGTCGTGACCCGCACGGCCGTGCTCGCGCGCGAGGGCATCCCCCGCGCGCGGCGTGTGGTCGTGAAAGTCGGCTCCTCGTCGATCAGCGGTGACAACGCCCACCAGATCGCACCCCTCGTCGATGCGCTCGCGACCGCTCACGCGGTGGGCACCGAAATCATCCTCGTCTCCTCCGGCGCCATCGCCACGGGCATCCCGTTCCTGCAGCTCGAGGCGCGCCCGCACGACCTCGCCACCCAGCAGGCTGCGGCCGCCGTGGGCCAGAACGTGCTGATCTTCCGCTACCAGAACAGCCTCGACCGCTACGGGATCGTGGCCGGCCAGGTGCTGCTCACGGCGGGCGACCTCGAGAACCCCACGCACCGCTCCAACGCCCAGCGCGCGATGGACCGGCTGCTCGGCCTCCGCATCCTGCCCATCGTCAACGAGAACGACACCGTGGCGACGCACGAGATCCGCTTCGGCGACAACGACCGGCTCGCCGCCCTCGTCTCGCAGCTCGTGGGGGCTGACGCTCTCGTGCTGCTGTCGGACGTCGATGCGCTCTACACGCGCCCGCCGCAAGAGCCCGGCGCCGTGAAGATCACGGATGTTCCGCTCGGCGACGACCTCGCGGGAGTCACCTTCGGCTCCGCCGGTGCGGCCGGCGTGGGCACAGGGGGAGCGGCCACCAAGGTCTCGGCCGCCCGTCTCGCGGCGGCGTCCGGCACCGCGGTGCTCGTCACCTCCACGTCGCTCGTGGCCGAGGCCCTCGCGGGAGCCCCCGTCGGCACCTTCTTCGAGCCCTCGCCGGTCCCCACCGAGCGCCTCCCCACGGGCGCCATCGCGGTCCCCACCGCCGACTGACCCGGCCCCACCCTCGCCGCCACTTGACACTTCCTGTGCGTAAGAGTGCCCACTTGACACAAGATGTGCCAAGTCGGCGCCTTTAGGCCCGACTTCTGTCAAGTCGCGGAGGGGCCGCCGGGCCGACGGGGTCGGGGGGCCGCGGGTAGACTTCTCGCATGCTTGAGACCGCCGTGGCGCCCCTGTCGTTCGACGAGAAGCTCGAGGGTGCCCGCGAGGCGTCGATCGTGCTCGCGACCGTCACCACCGACCTGAAGAACCGCGCGCTCGAGGCCATCGCCTCCGCCATCGAGACGGGTGCGGGCGAGGTCGTCCCGGCGAACGACCTCGACCTCGCGAACGGCCGCGAGAACGGCCTGTCCGAGGCGCTGCAGGACAGGCTCCGCCTCGACGCCGCCCGGCTCGCGTCCCTCGCCTCGGCCGTCCGCGAGATCATCGCGCTCACGGATCCGGTGGGCGAGGCGGTGCAGGGCCGGAACCTCCCGAACGGCGTGCGCATCGATCAGGTGCGGGTGCCCTTCGGTGTCGTGGGCGCCATCTACGAGGCCCGGCCCAACGTGACCGTCGACATCGCCGCGCTCGCGCTCAAGAGCGGCAACGCGGTGGTGCTTCGCGGCGGATCGGCCGCCGAGAACACCAACCGCGTGCTCGTGGCGCTCATCCAGGAGGCACTGACGAGCGTCGGGCTCCCGGCCGGTGCCGTGCAGACCATCGACGAGTTCGGCCGCGACGGCGCCAAGCGGCTCATGCAGGCCAGGGGAGCGGTCGACGTGCTCATCCCGCGCGGCAGTGCCCAGCTGATCGAGACCGTCGTGACCGAGTCGAAGGTCCCCGTGATCGAGACGGGTGCCGGCGTGGTGCACGTCTTCCTCGACGAGTCGGCGCGCATCGACTGGGCCGTCGACATCGTGCACAACGCCAAGGTGCAACGGCCGAGCGTGTGCAACGCCCTTGAGACCCTGCTCGTGCACGAGACCGCTGCGCCCCGCGTGCTGCCCGCCGTGCTCGAGCGCCTTCGCGAGGCCGGCGTGGTGCTGCACGCCGACGAGGCCACTCGCAGCCTGTTCCCGGATGCCGTGCCCGCCACCGAGGAGGACTGGGAGACCGAGTACATGAGCCTCGACCTCGCGGTGCGCATCGTGCGCGACCTCGACGAGGCGATGGAGCACATCCGCCGCTACTCGACGCACCACACCGAGTCGATCATCACGAACGACCTGGGCAACGCCGAGCGCTTCCTCAACGAGGTCGACTCCGCCGTGGTGATGGTCAACGCGTCGACGCGGTTCACCGACGGTGGGGAGTTCGGCTTCGGCGCCGAGGTGGGCATCTCCACCCAGAAACTGCACGCCAGGGGCCCGATGGGGCTGCCCGAGCTCACGAGCACCAAGTGGCTCGTGCGCGGATCGGGACAGCACCGGGCGTAGCCGGGCTCCGGTTAGCGGTATCGTAGGAGAGTCCGTTCCGACCGACGTCATCCTGGGAGAAGCAATGTCAGTTCTGGTGAGTGTCCTCGCGGCCGTCGACGAGCCGGCGAGCCTCCCGTTCGACCCGATCATCTTCGGACTCATCGCGGCCATCATCTTCGCCGCCCTCGGCTTCGTCACCTGGAGCTACCGCGACGTCGCGAACCGGCACCCGCAGAAGTCGGCGAAGTACGCCGCCACCCACGACGTGCACGGCCACGCCGACCGCACCGGCGCGGATCACTAGTCCGACCGGATGACCATCGATCCGCCCACGACGGGCACGCCCGGAGAGGCGCGGACCCGGCGGCGAATCGGCGTGATGGGCGGCACCTTCGACCCCATCCACCACGGTCACCTCGTGGCAGCCAGCGAGGTCGCGACCTCCTTCGACCTCGACGAGGTCGTCTTCGTGCCCACCGGCCGGCCCTGGCACAAGCAGCCGGTCACCCCCGCCGAGCACCGCTATCTGATGACCGTCGTCGCCACCGCGTCGAACCCCCGCTTCACCGTGAGCCGGGTCGACATCGACCGCGGGGGCGTCACCTACACGATCGACACCCTGCGCGACATCGCCGCCGCGCATCCGGATGCCGACCTCTTCTTCATCTCGGGAGCCGACGCGATCGCGCAGATCCTGAGCTGGAAGGACGTCGACGAGCTGTGGGATCTCGCCCACTTCGTGGCGGTCTCCCGGCCAGGTCACACCTTCGCCATTTCGTCTTTGCCGCGCCAGGACGTAAGCTATCTGGAAGTTCCTGCGCTAGCGATATCGTCCACTGACTGTCGCGGCCGGGTCGGCCGGGGTTTTCCGGTGTGGTACTTGGTACCCGACGGTGTCGTTCAGTACATCACCAAGCACCATCTATATCGGAGTGTTGAATGAGTTCGTCCCAGGGAGAGCAGCCGCTGACGCGTCGTCAGCTGCGCGAGATGGAGCGTCAGAAGCCGCGCAAGGAGCGCGACGCCGACGCCAAGGCCGCCGACGAGGCAGAGGCGGCCCGCAAGGCCGAGGCCGCTGAGCCGGCGCCCGCCGAGCCCGCCGCCGGCGCCGCGCCTGTCATCGCAGAGCCTGTCGTCGCCGAGCCCGCCACCGAGTCCGTGGTCGATGACTCCGACGACGTGGCCGAGGACACCATCGTGCCCGAGGTCGTCACCGACGACGAGCTCGACTCCGTCGACGACGCCACCCGCGTGCAGCCCGTGATCGAGATCGTGCCGCTCACCGGTGAGCGCGAGACCGTCGTCGAGGAGATGGTGATCGACGTCCCGATCGCCGCCACCGTCGACCCCACCGCCGAGGCCGCCGCCCACGTGGAGGCCGAGGAGCGCGAGGCCAACGCCCCCACGCTCGCTCCGCTGTTCCAGAGCCCCGCCGAGCGCGCCAAGGCCTCAAGCGATCAGCTGCCGTCGTCGTTCGACGACCTGATCTCGCTCCGCAACAACGCGGCCACGAACTCCATCTCCACCACGAGCGCCCTCGTGCTTCCGAACGTCCCCGGCTCGAACGACGTCGGAACGGCGCTCGACGAGACGGGCGAGGTCATCATCACGGGCTCGATCGACCTGCCCGCGAGCTTCGGCACCATCGGCGCCCCCGCCTCGGGCCTCGAGGCCACCGACCTCGACGCGCTGCTCGAGCGCTCCGAGTCCGAGACCCAGGGCTCCGACGTCGCTCCCGTGGCCGCGAGCCGCGCCATCAGCACGAACACGTCCTCGACCTCGCTAATCGCCCCGCCCAAGCGCGCGCGGGCGAACGCCCCGGTCGTGCTCGCCGTCACCGCGGGCGTGCTCGCGGTGGGCGTCGTCAGCCTCCTCCTCGCCGTCTTCGTCTTCCGGGTCTTCTGATCCCCGTCGACGGTCTCCTCTCCTTGTCAAGAAAGCTTCTGTGAGCGCCACACCCCATTCGATCGAGATCGCACAGCTGGCCGCCGTCGCGGCCGACTCCAAGCAGGCCGAGAACCTCGTGGCGCTCGACGTGTCGGGCCCGCTGCCCCTCACCGACGTGTTCCTGCTGGCCTCGGGCCGCAACGAGCGCAACGTCACGGCCATCGCCGAGGAGATCCTCGACCGGCTCGCCGAGGCCGGAACGAAGGTCATCCGCCGTGAGGGCCTCGCCGAGGGTCGCTGGGTGCTGCTCGACTTCGGCGACCTCGTCGTGCACGTCTTCCACGAGGAGGACCGCACCTACTACTCGCTCGAGCGCCTGTGGAAGGACTGCCCGGTGGTTCCGCTCACGGGTGTTCAGAACCACTCCGAAGATGTAGTAACCTAGACAAGTTGTTTCCGCGAGAGCGGAAAGAACGCCCAGGCTGAGTCACTCAGCATCCGGGCCCGTGGCGCAGTTGGTAGCGCACCTGCATGGCATGCAGGGGGTCAGGGGTTCGAATCCCCTCGGGTCCACCGCACGCACAAGGCTCGAACCCTTGCCAATGGAAACGTTGGCAGAGGTTCGGGCCTTGTTCATGTCTGCGGCCCAGGTCAGAGCGTTGGCGTTGACCTGCGGATCGAGGAGCATTTCGAAGGGCCGGTTGTGCTCGACGCGCAGCTCGTTGTCCTCGTCGATGAAGACCTTCGTGAAGAACGCCTGGTTGCACAGCCGCCGGTTGGTGTCGTCGCAGCGGGCGTAGATGTCAGCGCAGTTGGCGAGCAGGCCGAGCGCGTCATCGAGGTGGGCGCGAGCGTCGGCGTAGTCGCCGAAGTGGGTGTCGATACGGCGGGTTACCTGGTCGAGTTCGGCGACGATGCGGTCTTGCTCGCGCTTGAGTACGGAGAGCGGTATCGCGTCGGCGTAGTGCGCTTGCATGAGGCGGTCTTGCTCGCTTTCGAGCCGGTTGCGGTTGGTGGTGAGGCGTTCCAGTTCCTCGGTTTCGGCGGCCATGAGCCGGTCGAACTCGTGGTGGAGCATCCCCGCGAGTGCGTCTTGCTGGGCCGGCGTGATCTGGACGCGCGTGTAGTAGTCCTCGACGAGTTTCTCGACGTCCTCGATGAGCATCGCCTGGCGCGTGCAGTCGGTGCGCTTGGAGTGCCGCCCGGAGCACACGAAGTAGCAGTAGACGTTGCCGTGGCGGTTCTTCGCGTTGGAGACGATGAGCCGTGATCCGCATTGGCCGCAGTGGATGGTGCCTTTGAGGTAGTGGCCGTGGACTTGGGTTGCCTCGACGGCGCACTGGTGCGCGGTGAGCACGGACTGGACCTGGTACCAGACCTCGGCAGGCACGAGAGCCGGGTGGTTGCCCTTGTAGCGGGTGCCTCGGTAGATGACATCGCCCTTGTAGTACGGGTTGGTCAGGAGGCGATGGATGGTGGACACGGCCAAGGGCTTCGCCGGCCTCTTCGGCGTGGGCAGGCTGCGCAGTCCGCGCGAGGTGAGTTCGTCGTGGAGCTGGCTGACGCTCCAGTTCCCGGAGGCGTATGCCTTGAAGGCCCACTCGATCATGGGCGCGCGCTCGGGGTCGAGTTCGATGGTGCGAAGCTCGCGGCCCATCTCGTCGCGCTTGCGGACGTTCAGATACCCGATGGGCGCTCGTCCGTTTGTACCGCCGCCGATGGCTTTCTGCGTCATGCCCTTGGTGACTTCGGTGGCGAGGTTGCGGGAGTAGAACTCGGCGATCGTGGACATGATGCCGTGCAGCAGCATCCCGGAGGGCGTCTCGTCGATGTTCTCCGACGCGGATACGAGCATGACCCCGCACTGTTGGAGTGCGAGGTGGATGCTCACATCGTCGGCTCGGTTCCTGGCGAGCCGGTCGACCTTGTGAACGATGCAGTACGCGACCTTGTTGGCCTTGACGTACTGGATCATCCGCATGAGCTCGGGCCGGTCGGAGGACTTGGCTGAGGCTCCCGCGTCAACGAACTCCTCGACGATGCCGGCGCCGAGCTGTTCGGCCTTGCGCCTGGTCGCTTCGCGTTGGGCGGGGATCGAGAAGCCTTCGTCGGTGCCGCCCTTCTCTGCCTGCTCACGGGTTGAGACCCGCAGGTACGACACTGCGACGGCAGCGGTCCGGGGCGGGTCGATGAGGCTGGCTGCCGGATCGTCGGCAATGGTGGTCATCGGTGGCTCACTCTCACGCGGTTCGACCCTCGCGCTCCCACTGCGGTGGGAGGGGCGTTGATCGTGAGAGCAGCCGGTGAAGGCTGTAGGGCGAGACCCGATGGTCTCGGTGCGTGTTGCCCGCCAGATGACGAGGTTTGGGCCACAACGCCCCGCGTTGCGAGGCTTGCGAGGTTCATTCTACCGGGCGGCCTCTGAGGTGGCCAGGTCATCGGGGGCCGCCCGGTAGGTGTCGGGCACCCGGGCCGCTTCGCGGGCGGCTCGGCTCTCGCCTGTCTCCTGCAACGTCAGCCGGATGAGAACTTCGGCGAGCTTGTGCAGGTCGGCGCGGTCGCGATGCACGGCCCGGACGGAGAACGACCGCTCCTCGTAGGGGCGACGGTCGGTCTTCTTGGCATAGCGGCTCATCGGTCTACGGACCCTCGTCGTCGGCGAGACTGGCGTAGAACTCGTCTTCGGCTTCCTGCCGCTTGCGGACCTGGGTGATCACGAAGTCCACGAACTCTTCGTCCCTGTCGTCGAACTTCACCTCCTGGATCGCGGGGGCGGGCTCTTCGCCGGGCCAGGCGGCCTGCCGGGTGGGACGGTCGCGGTCCCCGCGCGTACTGCAGGCGGTGACCCAGTAGCGGAGGCGTTCTCGCGCGTCTGCGAAGTCGCGATGCCAACCGAGGGGTGCGGACGCGTTCTGCTCGGGGTCGTAGGCAGCCAGCCAGTGCAGGTGCAACGCCGACAGCTCCCAGACCATCTCCGGATGGTGATGCCAGAACGGCGGAATCACCGAGACCTGAAGTCCGTAGGTGCGGCGCAGCCAGTCCACCCACCGGTTCAGCGCGAGCCATTCCTGCTCCAGCTCGTGAGCGGTGAGCAGGTTCCAGTTCACCGGGTGTGGCGGCTCGGGCATGTCGGCGTTGGTGACGCGGGGCGGCCCGTCGAACACGTCAGGCTCATCCACCTCGGACGGTCCGACGGGGACATCGGGTGCTGCGGGTTCTTGGTTCTGATCGTTCGTCATGGTCTGGCTCCCGAACTCACATGCTGACCGGCGCGGCCTGTGCCACAGCGTTCGTTCGCTGGGGCGGCTCGTAGGCGGCTGCGTCTCGTCCGGCCGAGTTGCGCGGGGTGCGGTCTACCTCGTAGCGGGTTCGCGCGGCGTCGTGGCCGATCTTCTTGGCGATGAACTCTTCGCCCTCGATCGCCTGGCCATTGCGCTCGTAGTTGACCGGGCGCGTGTAGCCCTCGGCCACGAAGTTGTCGCCCTGGGCGAAGTTCGCGTGTGCATGCTCGGCCGACCGTCCGAACATCACCAGGTGGTGGTAGGTCGTCTCGGTCTGGGTGAACGAGCCGTCTTCCTCGCGGCGGAAGTGCTCCTTGCCAATGCGGGCGAAGAACCTCGCGTCGCCCTTGGCCGTCTCGGTGAGCAACGGCTCCGAGGCGATGAAGCCTGACAGTGACTCCTGGGTATGAATGGCCATGATGGCGTCCTCCTGAACTCGGGCGACCAGCTGCACGTGGTCGCTGTGTCAGGCAGGTACGCCCCGGCACCCAGAGTCGTCAGGATGCGGGGCTGCGCAGGAGAGCTTCGAGCTCCGCGCGATCGCTGCGGAGCTGCGCGGCATCCTGCCGGGAGGGCCAGGCGCGTAGGTCGGTGACGATGGGTGGTGCGGAGCGGAGCATGGTGATGCCGGTGCCGAACGGCAGCGTGCGGATGCGGTCTGGCGGCAGGATCGGCACGCGGCGGATGGAGCGTTGGTTGGAGCGGGTACCGCCGTCCCCGAGAGTCACCGAGTCGGTGTACTCGTCGCGTTCGCCGATGAGGGTGGAAAGGTCTTGGAGGTCGCGGCTGTTGGAGGCGCCGCCGAGGATGATCTTGACGATGCTGGCGTCCCAGATCGCGCCGGCCTGGTGCTCGCTCCACCGGTCGCGGGCCTGGGCAAGAGACTGCAACACGGGCATGGTGGTAATCCCGGTGCCGCCACCTTCGGCCATGAGCGTCGGGAGCGACGGCAATGGCGCGAGGTTCCCGATCTCGTCGAGCGCGAGCAGCAGCGGCGGATCAAGCCTGGCTCCGGGCGAGCGGGCGGCGAGCCTGCGCGCTGTCTCGATGAGGTCTTCGACGAACGCCGCAACCAGCGACGCGGAGGCACCCGCACCTGCCCCGGTGGCGAGCAGATAGAGGGTGCCGTGCTCGGTGAGGAAGGTCTCGGGGTCGAACTGCTCGTCCGGCTCAGGTGACACCGCGTCGAGCACGCGAGGGTCGGCAAGCGCGGCGAGGGCGAGGGAGACGCCTTGCCAGATGCTGTCGCGGGTCTTGGGGTCGGCGTCGATCATCGCGGCCAGGGAGTCGTCCCAGCCCATCGCCGCGTTCGGGTGGGAGTTGAGGATCGCGACCGCTTCGGAGGCAGCCGAGGGGTCGAGGGTCCATCTAAACAGTTCGGCGGGTGGTCTGCCGTCGAGGGCTGCGGCGTGCAGCAAGCTCTGAAGCGCGGTGCGGGTCTTGCCCTCCCAGAAGCCTCCGGACTCCACCCCACCAGCGGAGAGGCCGGTAGCGGCGGCGAGGCCGTTGGCGCGGATCATCGCGGTCAGTGGGTCGTGGCAGCCGCGTACCGGTGACCAGCGCAGCCCGGCAGGGATGCCCTCGGCCAGGCGTTGCGGGTCGAACACCGCGACCGGGCCGCCGCGACGGCGGCGGGCGCGGAGGGTGGCGGTGAGGTTGTCGGGCCGGGTGCTGGTGGTGACGACCGCGCCGGGTGCGTCGAGGATCGCGTTGATGACGACATGGAGGCCTTTGCCGGAGCGGGGCGGGCCGATCAGCAGGATCGAGTCCTCGACCGATGCCCATACCTTCGTGCCGCGACTGGCTCCGAGGAGGTAGCCGACATCCTCCGGTGTTGGGGATTCCAGCGACGGCCGCAAGGTGTCAGCGCGGTGCAGCAGTGCCTTCGCCGATGCGGCCGTCTTCACTTCCTGGCTGGTGGCGGTCCCGGCGAGGCGGTGTGGGTCGGTCTCAGTCTTCCTGGTGTGGTGGCGCAGCATGATCCAGACCCAGACGGTCCCGGCGGCGAGCCCGCCGAGCATGACCGTGCTGATGAGCCAGTAGAGGATCGGGTTGAGCCCGTCGGCACCGAGTGCGGTCGCGGGGTCGGCGGGGTTGAACAGCACTCCGAGGCCCGCGGCCGGGCCGGCGTCCGGCTGTGGCAGGCCGGTGAGGAACGCGGTGATGCTGCCGGCTGCGCGCAGCACGAGCGCGATGCCGAACATGCCAATCAGCCCGATGAGGGCGGCGTTGGTGAGTTCGTCGCCCATGCCCCCTGTTTGTCGCTGGTTCATGTCAGCCGCCGCACTGCGAACGTGCCCGAGATGCGCCCGAGCAGGATGACTTCCTGCCCAGCGGTGTCGGGGAGGGTGTCTAGGTCGATGAGCGCGCGGGCGTCGCCGGTTCCGGTGGCGTCGGTGTGGGAGACGATCACAGCGGCGGCGACATCCTCACCGGGGACGAACCCGTCGGCGGTGACCTCCATCAAGCGCGGCTCCCGGCGTGCGTGACGACTCCGCCGCGTCTCCGGCACCGGCTTCTCCGGCAACGCCACGGCGCGTCGGGGTGCGCGGGGGCGGATGATGTCGGTGAAGACGCTCCCGTCGCACTCGCGCACCTCCACCCGGACCGCGACGGTTCGGTCCTTGGTGATGGCATCCATGAGCGGCCCGAAAGTCGTCCGCGTCCACGCGGTCTCGCCGGGTGCGGGGAATGGTGTTCCGTCGATGGTTGCGGTGAGGGTTCCGTCGGTGGCGACGGTGACGAGGACGTGCGGCAGTTCAACCTGAGCAGGGTTCTCGTCGTCGTTCGGGGTGGATCGGCGTGGGCTGGTGAGGTTCATCGGTGGCCTCCCGCCGCGCGGCTGCTGGTGTCGAACAAGGCGAGCTCGGCCGGGTGCAGCTGATGCTGCGTGACGAAGCTCCTGGCCTTGATCCGCCACAGGCCTTGGCCGACGCCGAGGTTCGGCAAGAGCTGCTGCTCGGTGCCGGTCAGGCCGAGCGCGGTCGCGGTCGGGCCGAGCTGGTCGGACTCCTGCCGGTACACGATCCGCGTCTCGGCGTTCGCGAGCAGTGAGTTTGCCAGTGATCGCATGGCTGAGCCTTGGTCGCCTACGTTGTCGAGGTCGGTGAGCTTGTGGAAGATCAGCATGTTCGCGATCCCGTAGTGCCTGGCGAGTCGCCAGTGTGCGTCCATCCGCCGCAGCAGCGCCGGGTGGGACATGAGCCGCCAGGCTTCGTCGTAGATCACCCACCGCTGCCCACCGTTCGGGTCGAGCAGCGCGGACTCCATCCACGCCGACGAGCACGTCATCAACACCGAGATGAGCGTCGAGTTCTCCGTGACCCGTGACAGGTCGAGGGAGATCATTGGCAACGACGGATCGAACTTGACCGTGGACGGCCCGTCGAACAGTCCCGCCAGGTCACCGGCCACGAGACGGCGCAGCGCGTGACCGACCAGACGGCCGTCCTCGACCAGCCGACCGTCGGCATCCGCGCTGGGGGCAAGGATGCGTTCGACGACCATCGGCAGGATCGGCACATCGTTCTCACGCACGGTCTGGGTCAGGGCGATGTCGATCGCGGTGTGCTCCAACGGCGATAGCCCGCGGGCGAGCACGGTCTCGGCGAGCGCACCGATCAGGTCACGACGCCGCGCCGCGACCGTGTTGGTCCACTGCTCATCCGACAGCCCGTCGGGTCGGTGGCCCTCGTCGAGCGGGTTCAGGCGGGTGTTGAGTCCGTGGCCGAGCACGATCGCGCGTCCGCCGACGGCGTTGGCGACCGCGGTGTGCTCGCCCTTCGGATCGCCGGGAACGTACACGCGCCGACCGAACGGCAACGACCGCGTGTAGAGGGACTTGGCGAGGCTCGACTTCCCAGAGCCGACGATCCCGGCCAGCACCACGTTCGGTGCGGTGATGATGCCGCGCGCGTACAGCACCCACGGGTCGTAGACGAAGCTCCCGCCCGAGTACAGGTCCTGCCCCACGAACACACCATCGGCACCGAGGCCACCCTCGGCGACGAACGGATACGCACCCGCCAAGGTCGCCGAGGTGTCCTGATGGCGCGTCAGATGGAACCGACCTGGCGTCCGCAACCGCGCGGCACCTGTCTCGCCGGCCTTCGGGAGGTAGATCGTGGCGCGCCGCTCAGCCCGCTCCTGCTCGGCCTTGACCCTGGCTGCGGCGAGTGCGGCCTTGCGCTGCTCGGCGTGGAGCCGGGCCTCTGCGCGGCGGCGCTGCTTGCGGAGCTTCCGCCGTTCCTTCGACGGTGCCACCAGAACGGCGGTGTGCAGCCGTTCCCGATCCTGGGTCACAGCCCCAGCCCCCGGGCCTGCTTCACCGCAGCGATCTTCGCCGGCTCGAACCACGACCCATCCGACTTCGGGGCCGGAAGGTCGGTCCGCTTCGGAGCGTCCGGCGATGAGTAGGACACCAGCAGCTCCGGGCCGTCCCGCATCGGGGGTGGCCCGGTCTGTGCCGCTTCCTGTGCCTCGGTGTCGGGTTCGGTGTAGCGGCGCAGCAGGGAGACGTACCCGATGTGCGGGTTGACGACCAGCGCGTAGTCGCCGGAGATCGCCACCTGGTCGTTGGTGCCCTCGCCGGGCTCGTCGTAGACGTACCCGTTCTCCAGCGCGGCCTGTGTGGTTTCGTCGCCATAGTCCCGCTGTGCGAGGTAGTCCACCGCATCGACATGTCCCAGCTTGCCGAGGATGCGCAACGGCCGGTCGGCCTCCTCGCCTTGGAGGAAGACCACGCTGACCCACCGCGACGGCGCGGCCTCCTCGACAGTCGGCTCGGGGTGCCAGGCGATCCGCCCGGCGGCGATGAACCCTTCCGCGAGCCGGTCGTAGGCCCGGTCGACGAGATTCGCGGCCTGGTGTAGCTCTTGCGCAGCAGCAAGCGCGTCTCGCGCTCCTGCTTCGTGGTTGCCAGCGTCGTTGAAGGCGTGCGCGGCCTTGCGCTCATGAACGTCGGCGATCTGGTCGAGGACCTGCCGCAGCGAGCGCATCCCCGAGGACAGATCACCGATCACCCCATACATCTCGGCGGGCTGATCGAAACCCCGGCTCGCGTGGGCCAAGCCTCGCAGCGCCTCGGATGCCTCAGCGGCATCGGCAGTCGAATCGAAGAACGTGGGCATGGTCGGCCTCCTCGCGAGTCGTGTGATGGGGAGGTGTGCTGCGATGACCCCAGGCGCTGTCGGAGGTGGCTGACATACTTGATGGAGGCGTCGGAGGGAGGCACGAGGCAGTCACCGGCGAGAAGGAGAGCCCACATGGACGACCCGCGCGACGAATCCGGTAGCGACGATGCCGTTGGCAGGCAGACCTCGGAAGATGGTCAGATCAGGTCCGACGCACTTGAACTCGCAGCGTTCACGACCCTCGTCGAGGTGACGCCAGGCGTCGCAGTCGTATTCGGCGAAGTCCCCGACGGTCTTGAACTCATCAGCCTTGACATGGTGCCGTCCTTCGACCGCGCTCAGCTCTCCACCGCTCTCGGTTCCTTCGGCAACGCAGGCACGATCGTCGGGAACGTCGCGGAGGCTGTGTCGAGCGCGCAAGGCCTCTTCCGCGTCAACGATGCGACGCTGTCTCTGTTGAAGAGCGGTGGTCAGATGGCCGCGAAGGACGGCGCGAAGCTCGGAGCGATCTTCAAGAACGGTGAACTGGTCGCGCAGGCACGCTTCATCCCCGCGTCGATGACGGCCGCCACGGCGATCGCAGCCATCGGCCCGGCTGTCGCCATGATCGCGCTCCAGATGCAGCTCGGTGAGATTTCGGGCCTCGTCCGCTCCAACATTCAGCTCACGACGCAGACGCTCAAGGCCATCCGGAACGAGCAATGGGCAGAGCTTGAAGGGCTGGCGGAGTCCGTAGATGAGGCAGTCAAGGAGACCCGCGAACTCGACGCCATCACGGACTCTGTCTGGGAGCCCATTGCTCCCAGCGGCCCCAACATCCGCAAGCAGTTGAAGTTATACCGCAAGAACGTGGCAGGCCATGTCCAGGAACTCGGGAAGCTCGACGGTCGTGCTCGCCGCCAATACCTCGAATCCAACGCCGAAGCGATCGTCTTCGATACGTACGCGCTTCTTAGCTCGCTCAAGACCCACGCGGAGTACCAGGCTGTCCGGGCTGCCCTCGCCAGAACACGAAGCACCAACGACGAGAGCGAAGCGCAGCTCTTCGACCGGATCGCCCGTAACACTCCCGTCGAGATCGACGAGTCGCTAGCCGAAATCCGATCGCTGACCGAGTCACTCGTGCGTGAGTTGCGGATCATCGCCGAACTTCCCGGCCGCGCTACCGTGCCTCTCACGAAGAAGCGAAAGGACGCAAAGGCTTCTCAACTCACTTGCAGGCAGCTCCTCGAAGCGATCGACCCTTTGGCCAACATGCTCCAGCCAGCAGTCGAGATGCCAGCAGTACCAGCGGCGGTATGCGCACCCGAAGGGCTTGAACTCGATCCGTATCTGCATATCCTTCGGTGGTTCCTTGAGGATGGCGAGACGCTTCGCAGCGTGGCCTTCCCATACGAAATGGGAACTCACAACTTCGCTGGAGTCGTGCCGGCCATTCTCGCCAGAAGGGTTGATGCGACTTGGGACGCGCTCGCGCCAGGAAGAGCCAGTGCCATCGTTGAGAAGTTCGCGTCGAGCACGTTCGTAGCGGTGACTGACCGACGGATCGTTACCGCCAACCCAGGGAAACTCCTAAAACGAGGCGAACTCGGCCCGATCTACTCCTTGGATGACGTGCGGAATGTACGCGGTCGCTCGCACCGCGGAGCGGGCGTCCGACCCACTATCGACGTGGCCACAGAGGAGCGCGATCTGCATTGGATGTTCCCCGACTCCGCGGAGCACGAGGACATCGACAGCCTGGCGGCGGCTCTTTCCGAAAGAACGCCCCACGCAGTTTCGGCCGCGACAGCGATTGAAGGACTTGCCACAGCAGACTCCGCCATCGAGTCCTAGAGATTGCGCGAGTGTAGGCATGAGTGAGCAGGAAGGCTTCCGGCCGACGGGTGGGCGGGCAAAGAGCGGCAAGTGCGCGCTGTGCGGGGCCCTGGCAAGACTCACCAAGGCACACGTGCCACCGAGAGCTGCATTCAACAATGGGAGCTTCTCTTGGGGTGGCACGACAGCAGGCAGCCGACTTGCCCACGGGCGGCCACGCCTCGGTGGCGCCAGCCTGTACGCGCATTGCGAAACCTGCCGGGCGGCCACATCCCCTTGGGATGACGAGTACATTCGGTGGGCCTACACCTTCGCGGGCAACCTGCTCCACTCCCAGTGGAAGGGCGAGCGGACTCACATTGAAGGAAAGCTCAGCGAGGTTCGCCCGGGTCGATTCATCCGCTCCGCGCTCGCAGGCATGACAGCGCTGACTCCGAAGCTCATCGATTCACACCCTGACCTGGTCTGGGCCGTGCGGCATGGAGTCGCAGCCCCAGCGCCCGAGGGCATCCGATTCTTGGCGGCGATCGCGCCTGACGGGGCGGCGGCGGTCCTTGAGGGAGCACACGAGGGCTTGGCCGTAAAGCTATCGCGGGATGGTGGAAGGGATGATGAATGGACGGCCGCGACCACACCGACAATCTCTGCCGTGATTCACTTCCCTCCGTTCAGCTTGCTGCTTGCGGATCGCCAGTTGGTGAGCGCTTTGCCGCACGCCGACTGCACTGACTGGCTAGAACTCGGGGTCGATGACCTCGCAGAGGTATCACTGGCGCTTCCCGTTGTTGATCTGCCCCGAACTCCAGACGCGCCGGTTCCTGTTTCGATGCTTCGGTTTATCGACGCGCGAGCCTGATCCTCGGCCGGAACAAGGTCGGGTCACGCCGTGTCGGGAGGGCTTACACCCGTCGGCAGAGCGGAAGCGCGGCGGTGGTGAACGCGGCGGCTTGCTGGCCGACGAGGAGCCGGGTCTCACACGACGCTTGGATCGCGGCCTGCTCGATGGCGGCGACGGCGGCGTCGAGTTCTTCGACGGTTGGGGCTGAGACGGCGATGAGGCCGGTGTAGCGGAGGATGCCGTGTCCGGCGGTGAGGTCGGCTTCTTGCTGGAGAACGTCGTGGTACTCGGCGGTCTGCGAGGCGTCCTCGATCTGGCCGATCTTGGCGCGCTGGGCCTGGTCGGAGATGTGCTCGACCTTCTTCTTGCGGATGTCGCGTGCGGCGGCATCGGATCGCATTGGGGTGCAGATCAGCGAGAACGACCGTTGGATGCCGGTGGACAGCAGCACCGGCGACAGGAACCCCGGATACACCAGCGACCGCGGCCACTCGCTGACCCAGAGCACCGCATGGTGGGCGGAGTCGGTGCGCAGCTTGCCCCAGGTCTCGGTGACCGCAACCGGCCCCGCGGTCGCGAGGGACTGGCCGAGCGTGCCGTGCCGTTCCAGGGTGGCAGCGATGGCCGGGTCGTAGGCGGAACGCAGCATCACCGCGATCTGCCCTGGTGTCAGCCATCCCGAGGGCGAGAGGTCGGCGGAACGGAGCGCGGCGACGATCGTGTTCATCTCTTGCCGCAGCACGGCGGCAGCACCGCGTATCCCGCCGCCCGCGGTCCTGATCTGACGGGCACTGGTCTTCATGTCCAGTGACAGCGAGAGCGTGGTCGCGTGGCGTTCACCGGCGGGTCCGGCCCGGTCGATGAGTTCGGCGTAGGTGTCGGCCGCCCATGATCCGTCAGCCGTGCCGTGGGTGGCCCACCATTCGGCGAGTCCGGTGCCTGAGTCTGGGAGGGTGCGTTCGAGGACTTGCAGCGTCGCGATTCGCCCGGAACGGCAGACGGTTGCCAGCACGCGGCCCCAGGAGCTGACGCGGCGTTCCTGCTCGCCTGGATCGAGGAGCACGAACGCGGGATGGGTGACCTCGCACACCACGGTCAGGGTTGCGGCGTGGGGGTCGTGGATCATCCCGGCTCCGGTATCGGGGTCGGTGTACTCGCGCAGTCGCGCCATGTCGCCGGGCAGTGCGAGGGTTCCAACGGGACGCGGGACGACGATCCTGCGTCGGTACAGCAGTTGCCCGCCGGTGGTGCGCCACAGCCACCAGCAGGCGATGGGCAGCCACTCCACGATTGGCCGACCTGCGATGGGTATCCAGGTCAACGCCGCGGCGAGTACCCAGATGGGGGCGGTGTAGGCGAGCAGCATCCCGCCGCCGGCGTAGAACGCGCCGATGAGCGTGGCTCCGCCGATGGCGAGCGTGATGAGCTGGGTCAGCGACAGGCCGAGGAGGACACCGCGACGAGTGAGGCGGGAGAACTTCACCGGCACGAGTTCGCCCGCGGGGGGCCGGTCGTGGTTCGTGCTGCTCATCGTCTACTCCTTCGGTGGGCGTGGCGCGGGCGGCGGGGGCTGCTTCGACGGCGGTGACGGGTCGCTGCTCGGCGGTCGTGGTGCCGGGCTCGACGGCGGTGCCGCAGGCGATACGGCGGACGGTGGCGGTGTCTGCGCTGCTGCGTCGGCGGCGTGCTCGCCCTGGGCTCCCAGCGCGGTTCCGGCCTTCGGGCCGGCGGTTGCGGCACCCTTGGCGACGCTCGCCCCAACCACCACCCCGGCTGCCACGGGACCGGCCGCGGCTGCACTGCCTCCGCTTGCCGCGGCTCCACTGCCGGCGGCCCCTCCGCCGCTCGCGGCGGGTGCCGGCGCTGGGGCCTTCGGCGGTGCTGGTGCGCTGCTTCCTCCACCCGTGTTCCCGCCGCCGCTGTTGGTTCCGTCGAGCACCTTCTTCGGGTCGCCGCCGCCTTGT
>NZ_JAHFUY010000025.1:23961-68894 GCF_023264895.1 Herbiconiux sp.
GGATCGGGCGGTTGAGGGCGCTCTTGGCGTCCTGCTCGGAGCCGATCGCGTGGTACATGTCGAACCCGACGAACGCGATGAACTTGTACGTCAGGTACGGGGCGAACGCGGCCATCGCCATCAGCACGATCCCCGCGATGGGGTCGCTGATCGAGGCGAGGTCGGCGTCGATCGGTGCGGAGACCTGGGTGATCGCAACGAGGAACATCACGACGAGCACGAGCTTGGAGCAGATCAGCGCGACGACGAACATCGCCCACTTCCCGATCCACCCCCGCGAGGCATCCCACGAGGCACCGCTGAACGCGAGCGGCGCGAACACGACCGCGACCAGCAGGAGCGCTTTCCTGACGAGGAGGGACAGCCACACGATCGCGGCGGCGGTGATCGCGAGGCCGGCCATGAAGATCGTGATGATCGCACCGACGCCGGGAGCGGCGATGTTGATCCCGACCAGCCCTCCGGCGAGGAGGGCGATCTTGTCGCCCATCGACTCAGTGGTCTCTCCGGCGGCCTGCACGATCCCGATGCATAGCTGATCGACGACCTCCAACAGCAGCGCGGTGAGCGTGATGACCACGAACGATCCGAGGACGGACTTGGCCAGGCCGAGGGCGGCGCGGGTGAGTGCGGTGGGGTCGCGGCGGATCAGGCCGGTGATGAGTTGGAGGCAGAAGAAGATCAGCATCACGAATACCGCGATGCCGAACAGCAGGTTGTAGACGGCGATGTAGCCGGGCTTGGTGACATCCACCAGGGTCGTGGTGTCGAAGACCGACCAGACGGCCTCGAACAGCCACCCTGCGGCGGCACCCATCGCCTGGGCGAGCCAGTCGAACGGGGCCGCGACCAGCGAGGCGGCTCCTTCGCCGACGGCATCGCAGACCGAGGAGATCACGGGAACGTCGCACACGCCCATCACGAACACCAGCACTCTCGACGACGACGGGCGGGTCAGACGGACTGGCCGACGTTCCAGAAGAAGTTGATGAGCGTCACGCTCGCGCCGCAGATCACCGCCGCGCCGCAGGAGACGAGGACGCCGATCTTCCCGCGCGAGGCGAGGTGCGGGTTGGAGGAGTTCGCGCCGAAGCCCCACACGATCGCGGACACGATCAGCGCGAGAACGGACAGGATGAGGCCGATGGTCATCACCGCGCCGACGATGGTGCGCAGCTGGTTGATCCCCGGCAGGCCGTTGGTGTTGGGGTCGATGTTGATGTCCATCGGCACCAGCAGCGGCGGCGCGGACATGACGTTGGCGAGCAGATCGAACACGGTAGGTCTCCTTGGCGACGGGCGGCCCGCCCACGAACTCGCAGACGGGGTACACGCGACAGGTGCACCCGCGACCCCTCGGCAGCGGAGACGACAACGCCCACGTCGGCGAGGACGTGGGCGTTGACAGGTTCGGAGGCGTTCGGCGTCAGAGTTGTTGGCCGAGGTTGAGTAGCCAGTTCATCCAGGCGACGCCGCCTCCGGCGAGGACGGCGGCACCGACGGAGACGAGGACACCGATGCGGCCCTTGCTGGCGGTCGCGTAGTTGCCGTGGGCGGTCGCGATGGCCCACACGATGGCCGACACGATCAACATAAGGACGGCGACGATGAGGACGAACGCCAGGAGCGCTCCGACCACGGCGCGCAGGTCGCCGATGCCGCCGAGCCCGTTGAAGTCGGGGAAGACACCCATTTCCGTTCACCCAACCTTGACTGTGACGTGGAGGTGGTCGTAGTGGCCTCCGGTGATGGAGGCGGGGTCGTGCATGCCGCCGCCGTTGTAGGGTCGCCAGCCCTGGGCGTCGCGGGCGACCGACCAGATTTGGCCTTGCCAGATCAGGTACTCGACGCCGAGCACGTCGGCGTTGTCCTTCATCCAGTTGGTGACCTTCCAGCCGGCGTCGAGTTGTACCGGGGTGGGTCGCTGGCCGATGCGGTTGCCGAAGGTGATGTCGCACGCCCTGCCGAGGGGATGCTCGGACTTGGTGCCGGGGCGCGGTGAGTAGCAGCCCCAGCCGGTGTCGGGGAACGCGGCGAGGGTCTGCTGGTAGAGGTGGAGCATGCGGGCGGTGATCTTGCCCGAGCTGGTGGGATCGTCGACGAGCCGGTCGGGGTCTCCATCGACACCGGTCGGCGTGCCCGCGGTGGCGTTGTTGCAGGCGGCGGGTGATCCGCTGGTCGCCGTCGGCAGGTTCGCGGCCCCGTGCTGGTTGAGCCAGGCGGCGGCGTCGATGGCCTCGCTGTTCGTGCCGCCGGGCCGGACCTCGAAGTGCAGATGTGCGCCAGTGCTCATGCCCGAGGAGCCGACATCGCCGATGTGCTGCCCGGCACTCACCCGGTCGCCGGGACGGACGTGGATGCCGCTCTGCCACATGTGCGCGTAGGCGGTCGCGACGGTCTTGCCGTCGATGGTGTGCTCGATGACGATGAGGCCGCCGTACCCGCCGGAGAACTCCGCGACCGTGACGGTGCCGTCCGCGGCGGCGAGGATCGGGGTGCCGTCGGGCGCGGCGAAGTCGGTGCCGGTGTGCATCTTCCGCTCGCCCGTGATCGGGTGCACCCGCATCCCGAACGGCGAGGTCAGCACCCAGGTGCCCTCGGGCAGCGGGAACACCACCCGCGACGACGACACCGCCGGGCCGCCGACACCAAGAGCAGCACTGCCGCCTGTGGTGAGGGCGGTGAGGATGCTGTCGGCGACGGGCGCGTAGTTGCGGTAGCGGTCGGGGTAGGCGGACACCTCGACGGCTTGGGCGGCTTCGCCGGGGTCCATCTGTTGCCAGCCGGGGATGTCGAGCAGTCCGCGTGGCGAGGGGTAGTTCGGTCCGGTCGGCCCGCCGAAGAACGCTCGCGCCTGGTAGTTCGGGTCCATGAGCTCGGCGACAGTGCCCCACCCGGATTGGGGGCGCATCTGGAACAGGCCGAGGGAGTCGTGGTCGCCGCCGTTGCCGTCGTTCGGGTAGGTCGCCGACTCGGGGTACGTGCCGGTGTTGGTGAGCATCCGCAGCGTGGACTCGGTGAGCGCGGCCATCAGCGCGATCTTGATTCCGGGCCTGCCCACGTCGGTGATGCCGTTTCCGACGGAGATGATCGTGGCCGCGTGCGTGAGCTGCTGACGATTCAGCGTGAAGGTTTCGCCGTTCGCGGTGGTCACGGTGAGCGAGTCCGGGATCGGGCCGAGGTTCACGCTCCCGGCTGGAGTGGCGCAGTAGGCAGCGGCGGGATTCATCAGCACCCCGATCCCGAGGAGTGCTGCGGCGGGTGCGAAGAACAGCAGTGCCAGGGCTGCGATGGCGGCCTTGCGGAACACGACGCCAGCCCTTCAGCGCAGCGGGTTGTCGAGCTGCGACAGCCGCAGCAGATGGCACGTCGGGTAGGCCGGTGCGCAGACGATGAACAAGGTGAACGCGACCGGATGCTCGCTGATGACCGGTTGGCCGTTCCAGACCCCGGCGCGATGGCGGGTTCCCTCGATCGTGACGGCCGACGTTCCGGCCGCGAGCTGCCCTGGCTGGGCCTGCGCTACCGCCTCGGACCAAGCGTCGGGGACGTACGTGGTGTTGATGGTGAGGTGCTGACGGGTGGCGTACTGCCGCAGCTCGATCCAGGCGTCTCGGGTCGGCAGGTACGCGGCCACGTCGGAGGCCAGCCCTGCTTGTTCGTCCCCGCTGGGGTCGCCAACCGCGAGGATCGTCGAGGTGAAGTCCAGCGGCCACAGCCCCGAAGCGGTGTCCCAGGCGAACAGCGTTGACGCGACGCCCTGAGCGAAAGTCTCGGGGTCGGCAGAACGGGGAACCGCTGGAACTCGCGGCGGTAGAGGCGTGCTCGGTGCCACGGTTGGCGGTGCCGTGGTGACCGGGCCAGGCTCCGAGTCAGGATCGGGGGTGGTGCTGTTGCGGGGGCCGGTGAGGAGTCCGTAGACGCCGACACCGGTCAGGAGCAGCAGGACGACGCCGGCGGCGATGAGGGCGACGAGTCGGCGGCGGTTCCGGGGATTGGTGGGTGCAGGGCTCATGCCGAGCAGGTGCGCACCCGGCACCCACGCCCGCGGTCAGAGGGCTCGGAGTCGTGGCCGTTCCGCCGTGCCTTCGCGGGCGACGCGGAGTGCGTCGGCGAACCGAACGGTGCCGTCGGTGGTGGTGAGGAAGTTCTCGAACTGCTCGTTGGTCAGCTCGGCGGCGAGGGTGCCGGCGTCGTAGTGGGTCCACCAGTCAGCCAGCTCGCCCCAGGTCTGCACGAACGCGCGCAGCGGGTAGCGGACGGGCTGGCCGTCGCCGGTGACGAGCGGCAGCGGGCGGGGTGGGATGCGCTTGCCCTTCTTGATCGACTTCGCCTGGGCTACGGCTGCTTCGGCGCGGGCGTGCAGCTCGGCCTCGCGTCGCTCCCGCGCGGTGGTGTCGGCGTCGCGGATCGCTTGGTAGATCGGATGCACCGGGTCGCCGGCCTCGATCCGTTCCAGCCCGGCGGCAGCCTCGGTGCGCAACGCCTCTGGCTGAGCGGGGTTGTGGGCGATGTCTTCGAGGTAGCCGATCTTCTCCAGCGTCGTGTGCGATGCACCGCCGGGAATCATCGCCGCCGCTTGCTCCCGCGCCTTCCCGAGCGGCCCGCTCGACGGTGGTGCAAAGTTTGCACCACCGTCGTTTCCCGGCTGGTTCTCGCTGCTGAACTGGGTGGCGGACTTTCGGCGGGCGGCGTCTTCGGCCATGACCTGCTTGATCTCGCGGTAGAGGCCGGCGGCTTCGAGTTGGGTGTAGGGCTTGTGGAGCATGTTGTCGTCCTGCTCGGCGAGGAGCTGTCCGAGTCGGTCGGACAGGCCACTGCGAACCCACACGTTGACGGTGCGCCAGCCGAGCTTCTTGATCGCGGCCAGACGTCGTGCCCCGCACACCAGCACGCCGTCGATGGTGATCGTGAGAGGTTGCAGCAGGCCGTCGCGGTCGATGGAGGCGGCCAGTGTGTCGATGTCGCCGAGGTCGGCGCGGTGCCGTGTGCCGACGAGGATCGACTCGACCGTGCGGTCGAGCTGGATGCTGCCGATCTGCGGCTCGGTCACGACGCCTCACCGCCTCCACCACTCGGCGCGGCCAGAGCGAGCGCGAGGATCAGATCATCGTCGCGGAGCAGCAGGTCGAGCGTCTCGCCCAGCAGCAGCCGGAGCAGGATGCCGCGACCGCTGCTGGTGGCCACGTAGGCCGGGTGCGGGTTCCCGAGCAGTGCTTTCAGCAGCGCGGCCCAGGAGCGACGCGGCAGGTCGAGCAGAGCCCGCGCGTGCCGGTCGCGGCGCAGCGCCTCGTAGGCGGACTGGCGGGTGCCCGCCTTCATCAACGCACCGCAGACGTGCTCGACGGCGGCCCGAGCGGTGTCGGTCGGCCAGTCGAGCAGGCACAGCATCGCGATGGCGTCCTCGGCCGCCGATCCAGCGGACATGCACGCCTGCGCCGACCCGAGACTGTCGCGCGGCTCGGTTTCGAGGTCGCTGGGACGCAGGTCGGTGGTGTGGAACGCGGGATGGTAGTCGGCCAGCGCGGTGTCGCGTTCGGAGAACCGTTCGGGGTCGTGGAACGCCGAGACGTGCGCGCGGCGGGCCTGGTGCACCGAGCAGAGCAGACCTTGGGCGCGTTCCTCGTAGACGCAGGTGATCCGCACGGCGTGGGTGATGATCGCCCACGGATCGTTGGCCTCGCGGGTCGAGCGGTACTGCATCGCGTCGAACGCCGCCGTGACCGCTTCCCAGGTGTCGAGCTTGTGCTTCCTCGCGAGAGCGCGGTACTTGTCGGCGGCGAACTCCATCAGGTCGCGGGCTACCGGGTCGTGAACCCAGGCATCCTCGCCGCCCTCGGCGAGGCGATTGAGCAGGGCGCGCAGGCCCTCGCCGGTGGTGAAGTCCTCAGCCCCGAAGGCCGTCGGCTCGGTGTTGCTGCTGGTGCGGGTTGGTGTGGTCATGGTGTCGGCACCTCCTGGCAGGCAGGTGCGCACTCGCTCCCACGAGTGCGTCCTGTAGCCGATGCTGTCGCAGCCATGACCCGTCACCACCGTCAACTCATCGAGACCCCGGAGCGGGAAACCTGCGACGCCGGTGTGCTGCTGCGCCCGAACGCTGAGATCGGCGGCAACCGCCGGGCGCGGTCCCCGAGACGACGAACGCCTGCACCGAGCGGGGTGCGGGTGCGGCGTGCGAGCTCGGCTTGGAAGTCGAGACCACGCCCGGCCGCGTGCGCGGAGTGCCGGGCGATCAGGTCGGTGGGGCGTACCCACTCCACGCCGCGCCCGCGAACGATCGCGTGCTGCTTGTCGTCGCGGGCGACCTGCGCGGCCTGCACCGCCTCCGGCGTGCTCGCCGGTTCGACTGGCTCGGGGCGCTCCCGCGGCTCCTCGAGGACCAGCCTCGCCGGATCGGGCCTTACCGAGTCGGTGTGCTGCGCGTTGTCGCTGGTGTTCATGGGGTCGTCTCCTCCCGCTCGTCGGCGGTGTCATTTGTGTCAGTCAGGTGTGCGACGGCGAACCAGCGGCCTACGGTCGAGGGATGCACATCGAGTTCGCGGGCGATCCGCTTGTTCGACCAGCCCGCCTCCCGCAGCTCCTGCCCCAGCGCCCGCCGATCCGCCACGCCCTCGTCGTGACGGGTCGGTTCGGTTTCGGCGGACGGCAGCGCAGGCATCGACTCCGCAGCAGCCGTCGAGAACGACGCGGCGGCGGTAGGTTCGGTGGCGGGGTCGGTGGCGCGGGTGAGGATCACGGTCAGGTGCGTAATGGCCAGCAGCACGACGGGCGGCACCGCGGCGACCGAGGCCGCGAGCATCCTGGGCACGTCAGCATCTGCGGCGACGACGGCGTGAATGGCGTTCGCCGTCACCGACACGATCGCGCCGCCGACCAGCAGCGCCCACGGATACCAGGCAGAGCGCTGCCCGGCGAGAGCGACGACGGCGACCGTGGCGACCACGATGATCCCGTCCACGATCAGCGGCCACGCCCACGCCTGCCCCGCACCGATCCCCGAGCGAGCGGCGAGATCGGCCAACGAGGTGAACGACAGCCAGAACGCCCCGGCGGCGATGAACACCGTCCCCGCGACCGCGGTCATCGCGGCCCAGCGCCGCCCGTCCGATTCACGCCTCACAGCCCCGCCCTCCCCAAGGCTGCGGAAGGTGGGCCTCCCGAGCGTTCGAACCACCGGCCCGCGCCTTGGGCCCGGTGGTCTGACGTGGCCTCGGATACGGGCTGGGTGGCTCGGTAGGCAGAGCGCACGGTCGTAGTGATCTCGCGATCGCCCAGACCCGCGGACTGTGCCGCAGCACCCAGGGCATCGAGCGCGTCGGCGGGCGAGACGCCGTTCTCGGCGAGGCGGCAGGCGGCCCAGAACAGGCCCCGGTTCCGCTCGCCCTCACCCCGCCCGGCGACCCACGCCGCCAGCCGCGTCCCATCCACGGCCATCGAAGTGCCCTCGGCGCGCGTTGAGGCGACGGGGCGCGGGTCGAGGAAGTCCCGCAGGCGGGTCGCGTCCACCGGGCCGACCGAGTGCGCGGCGATGTCGGCGACCTCGTAGCGGCGGACGTTGCCGTCGATGATTCGCCGGGAAGGCGAAGCGATGATGTAGCCGCCGTCGCCCCGGAAATCGACACCCGCAGTGGCTGCCTGCCACGACCGCTGCTCCCGGCCCGGTGTCGCCGGGAAGTACACGTGCGCGCCACCGGTGGGTGTGCGCACCAACAGACCCGCTCCATCGACGAGCCCCGCCTCGGAGGCGCGCTCGAATGCCGCGCGGCCATCGTGGGGGCCATGGACATCGACATCGACGACGACAACGCCCGATGCAGCGCCGGTCGGGATGCTGATGTTCGCGTTCGGTGTGCGCGACCACCAGGCCGCGACCTGTTCCGGGTCGCTGCTCGCATCGAGGAACCCACGACGGGTCAGCGGACGCTTCCCCTCGACGACGCACGGAAACACGGGCACGCCAGCCGCCGCGAGGCTCCGAGCCGCGAACGCCAGGCTTGGCGAGCGATCCACGCGAATGAGCGCCGCCAGGACATCGAATGCTTCGGGCATCACAGCCCCCGCCCTGCCAGAGCTGGCACCTGCGCAGCACGCGGACGATCGGTCTCCACCGCAGGCGCAGACGTGCGGGAGGTGCGCGGACTGGCGTTGTCGCGGTCGAGGCCGGGCGGGGTGCCGTCGCCGACCTGGAGCGTGTCGAGCTGGTCGAGGATCGCCAGCGCGGTCTTCCGCACCCGCTCGCCGGTGGCCTGCACCACCTGGACGGGCTCTTGGCCGTCCACGCGGACGGCCCAGGTCGAGACGTACGGGATCGTGTACCCGGCAGTGTCCATGCCGTGCGCCGCACCGACCATCAGAGCCACGGACTCGGCCTCGACCTCGCGGATGCCGCGATGCTGCCGCGCCTCCTCATCGTCGGGATCGTGCATCAGCACATGCGCCAGCTCGTGCGCGAGCGTCTTGACCTGCGCGGCAGGGTCCATGTTCTCCCGCACCGCGACCGTGCGCGCCTCGTAGTCGGTCATGCCGTTCGCGCCGGAGATCATCCCCTCGTGCGGCACCCGCAGCACCTCGAACCCCGCGCCGCGAACCTGCCCCGCCAGCCCTTCCCACAGCCCCGACGGAGCTTCACCTTCCAGCAGCGCCGGAGCGGGCGGGACCGGCAGCGGTTCGCCGTCGGTCTGGGACGCATCCCACACGTAGGCCGGTCGCGCTCCGACCATTCGCGAGCGCACCACTTCGCCGGCCTTCGGCTTCTCCCGTGGGCCGAGCCGCCGCCACGAACTCGCATCGGCAGGAGTCGCGGTGGCGAACCGGCCCGTCACGGGCGCGAAGATCATGTAGCCCGGCTGCCCTTTCATCACCTGCCGTCCCAGCCCCTGCCACTGCCGGTATCCGGCGACGAGGGTGGGGAAGGGTTCGGGCACGCGGCCTGCCTCGAACGCGGCCTCGTGCTGCACCCAGATCAGCATCGTGTTGTTGAATGACCGCGACCTGAACCGTGCTGCGAAGGCCAGCGCCTGCCGCCAGTCGTCACCGGAGACCAGCGACTCGACCGCGCCGGTCAGCTTCTCGTGCAGCTCGTCGAGCTTCGCCTCTCGCGCCGCGCGGGCGTCCTCGTTCGATGCCATGCTCCGGTCTCCTTTTCGGTGGGCCGCGGCGCGGTGGCGCGCGGCGGTACACCTGGCAGGTAGGCGCGAACACCCGTGTCCGGACTGTGAGCTGGACATCGTTCACCTCCTTGAGGCCGCCCGAGCCGAGACCGGGGCACCGGTATTGAGCATGCTCAAAGTGTCCCGGAGTCCTGTTCTAACACCGACCGTTGAGCATGCGCAACCCTTGATTTGTGCATGCTCAACAAGTACGGTTGAGCATGCACAACCACCCTCCGGGTGGCCCACATCGATGCCTTGCCCGTCGCGAAGGGAAGGGGGTCAGCCACCATGACCGAAGACGAGAGCCAGGCTGCGGCCGAAGACCTCGCCAAACGTCTGCGGCTCCTGATGGATGTCGCTGTGGCCGAGTCCGGCACGGAGCCGACCTACTCGCAGATCGCCGGCTACCTCCAAGAGCGAGGCACCAACCTTTCGCGGTCGCGCTGGACGTACATGGTCAACGGCCACCGCTACGTCCAAGACCCCGCAGTCTTCGAGGGGCTCGCCGCGTTCTTCGACGTGGACGCGGCGTTCCTGCTCGGCGAGGACGGTGCCGCCACGCCCGAGAAGGTCTCAGCGCAGCTCGACCTGGTTCGGTCCATGCGTGCCGCGAAGGTGAAGTCCTATGCTGGCCGCACCCTCGGCGACATCTCGCCGAAAGCACTCCACGCCATCACCAAGTTCCTGGATGAGGAAATGGCACCAACGCCTGAGCACTGACAGGTGTCGCGCAGGGCGAAGCCGATACCGGTCGCTGCTCCCCACTGAGAGGGGCGAACCGTGAACATAGAACAGGCCGTATCGGCGGCCGTCGCGGGCCTTCAGCTCGGCAATACCTTCACCTTCGACGACCTCCTCCGCTCGGTCCAGGACCAGCGGCACCGCAGGCTCCGCGTCATCGAGCTCGCCGACCTCGACACGCACGACGGCCTCTGCGCGCTCTGGCTGGCCACTGATACGGACGACCTCGTGCTCCACGCCCGCACCGACTCGACACTGCACCGCCAACAGTTCGTCCTGCACGAGTTCGCGCACATGATCCTCGGCCACTGCGACGGAGCGGACTGCCCAGCCGTGGACATGCTGCTGCCCAACATCCCGCCCCGCACACGCGGACGCCTGCTCCGGCGGCAAGACCTCGACAGCGAAACCGAGATCGCCGCCGAGTCCCTTGCCGACCAGCTCGCCGCCGGCATCCGAGGATCGGTGTTCGCCGAATCGGCCTTCTCGGAGATATTCGGATGATCCAGACGCTCGTCGCGACGCTCATGTGGGCGCTCGTGGCGAGCCTGCTCATCTTCCGCCGCAAACGCACCGACCGAAGCATCACCTACGCCGCACTCACCATCGCCATCGCGATGACGCTGAACGTCGATGGAATCTACACGGCCGTCGATCCGCTCGTCGGCGGAACGAACCTCGCAACACTGCTCGCGGACGCGCTGCTGATGACCGGACTGTTCTTCCTCGGACGGGGCGTCATGAAGTCCGGCGAGTACAGGCCCACGCTCGTCCGCGTCGCCGTGAGCGCACCCGTGCTCGTGATCTCGCTCTCCGCGATCGCCGTGACGTTCGTGTTCATCGACCGCGGCCGTACGACCACGCAGTTCATGAGCGACCTCGGCGCTCAACCCGCGACGGCTGCCTACTCGATCATCACCTTCGTCTATGGCGGCATCGTCATCGCCGCGATGCTAACCCTCGCCGCCCGGCGATACCGGCACAGCGCCGGTGTCCAGCGCCTGCCCGCAGCGCTGCTGACGCTCGGGTCAGCTTTCGGCGTCGCCCTCTGCCTCGCTGTGATCGTCATGGACATCGCCCACGTCACCGGCCGACTCGGCCTCCTGCATGCCGTTCAGCCCGCCTACGGGCCGCTCTCGCTCCTGACGTTCCTATTCCTCTGCGCCGGGTTCGCCGCGCAACCCGCCGTCCGGCGCGCCCAGCACTACCTGCGCGACAAGCGCACAGCCGCCCTCGCGGCACAGCTGGAGTCACTCTGGAACCGAGCGACACAGGTGCGGCCCGGCCTGAGCCAAGCAGACCCGCTCGCCGCCAGCACGGAAGACCCCGAAGGGCGACTGCACCGAGAGATCGTCGAAATCCGCGACGCGATGATCGACCCCCGAGTCACCTTCGACACCAGCCGAACCGAACGCACCCTGCTCGAACGCGCCGAGAGCCACCTCGTCGGAAACGACACCGCCGTCGCGACGACCTTGCCCATCCCGAACGTCGAGGAGCGGGAATCGTGATCGGCCGCATCGCCCTGAGCGCTGGAGTCGTTGCAGCCGCGGCTGCTGGGGCGGGGTACGCCATCGCGCGACGGCTCACCGCACCCGTCGGCCCGCGCAAGTTCGACCTCCCCGTCCGAGGAGTCGAGCACGACGAAGACGGCGACTTGGTCGTGCTCGATCGCACCGACCAAACCGCCGCCGACGGCATCTACAACGTCTGGTTCGATCACGGCGGCTGGGCACAGCTCTCCGCTGAGGTCGTCGATCGCGGACCTACCCGCGTCGCCCGCAGGATCACGGGCACCGCACCCGACTTCAACCCGAAGGTCGACGAGTGCGCCTCCTGGAGCGGCATCTACTACGCCACCCCAGCCGACGCCGGACTCCACGCCCGCGACATCAGCATCACGACCCCCGCAGGGCCGTGCCCGGCCTGGCGCATCGACGGAGACCCTTCGACGTGGGCGCTCCACATCCACGGCCTCGGCAGCACCCGCGCCGGCACCCTCCGCGGCGTCCTCGCCGCAACCGAACTCGGCTACACGTCCCTCGTCGTCAGCTACCGCAACACAGCAGAAGGGCCGCGAGTCGGCACCCGCCGCTCAACCCTCGGCCACGCCGAGACGCCCGACGTTGACGAGGTCATCGGGTACGCCGTCCGACGCGGAGCGCAGCGGATCGTGCTCTTCGGCTGGTCGATGGGTGCCGCGATCGCCCTCCAGCTCGCCGACCACCCGCGGCACGCCGGGCTGATCGTCGCGCTCGCACTCGACTCACCGGTTCTCAGCTGGGCCGAGGTCATCAAGGCCAACTGCGCCCGCAGTGGACTTCCCGCAGCAACCGGCTACCTCGCGATCCCGTGGCTCACCATCGGCCCGCTGGCTCGCACCGTCGGCCTGCCAGGCCGCATCCCACTTCCCGCCTTCGACTGGACATCCCGAGCCGCAGACCTCACGACGCCGACCCTGATCCTCCACGGCAGCCAAGACGACTCCGTACCGCTTCAGCTCTCACAAGCACTCCGAGACGCACGCCCTGGCCTCGTCGAGTTGGAGACCTTCGACGCTGGGCACACCCTCTGCTGGAACGCCGACCCCGACCGCTGGCAGAAGACAGTGATCAGATGGCTCCAGACGCGTGTCGCACGCTGATCGCCCGAGCGGCGTCGCCGCTCTCGGCACCCATCTCGTTCGGCCACGCCCGGAGAAACCCAACTCAAGCCGTACCTCCGCCGGTACCATCGTGAGTGTTGGCCTGCCTGGGCCATAGAGCGAGGGAGGACCAACGTGGCTGAGCCGTGGCTGTCCGCAGACGACATCGCCGCCCACCTCGGGGTCACCAAAGACACCGTCTACACCTGGATCGCCGAGAAGGCCATGCCAGCCCACAAGGTCGGACGCCTCTGGAAGTTCCAAGCCAGCGAGATCGACGACTGGGTGCGACGGGGTGGAGCCTCGGCCTCGACTCACGACGAGGATGCTGGGTAGTCACGTGCGGATCATCAACAACGTCTCCGACCTCTTGGGCGACGATCTGAAAGCCGAGATTGCGCCAGGCTCGAAGGTGCGCATCGCTGCCTCGACGTTCTCGATCTTCGCGTTCGAGGCTCTCCGCAAGGAGCTTGAGAAGGTCAGCGATCTGGAGTTCATCTTCACGTCACCGTCGTTCGTGACCGAGAAGGTGACGGACAAGCTCCGCAAAGAGCGCCGCGAGTTCTTCATTCCCGGCGGCCAGGCCGAGTCGAGCCTGGCGGGGTCCGACTTTGAGATCAGGTTGCGCAACAAGCTCACCCAGCGCGCGATCGCCCGTGAGTGCGCGGACTGGGTTCGCCGCAAGGTCACCTTCCGCTCGAACGCCACGGGCAACCCGATGCAGCAGTTCGCGGTCATCGATGACAAGGCCGCGTACACCCAGCTCCAGGGGTTCACGACCGCCGATCTCGGCTACGAACGCGGCAACGCCGTGTCGAGCTTCGTGAACCGGCTCGACGAGGCCTCGATGACCGAGCAGTACATGCAGCTGTTCGACCAGATTTGGAACAACCCCGAACAGGTCAGCGACGTCACTCAGGCCGTCCATGATCACATCGCCAGCGTGTACACCGAGAACTCCCCGGCACGCATCTACTTCCTGATCCTCTACAACCTGTTCGCAGAGTTCCTCGACGACATCAACGAGGACGTGCTGCCGAACGACCGCACTGGGTATCAGGAGACGAGGGTCTGGCAGAGCCTCTACAACTTCCAGCGCGACGCGGCCACCGGCATTATCAACAAGTTGGAGACTTACAACGGCTGCATCCTCGCCGACTCCGTCGGCCTCGGCAAGACGTTCACCGCGCTCGCGGTCATCAAGTACTACGAGCTGCGCAACAAGTCGGTGCTGGTGCTGTGCCCGAAGAAGCTCGCGGAGAACTGGACGAACTACAACGCCAACCTGACGACCAACATCTTCGCCTCCGACCGGTTCAACTACGACGTGCTTGCCCACACCGATCTCTCCCGCACCAAGGGTGAGTCGCTCGGCCTGCGGCTGGATCGGATCAACTGGGGCAACTATGACCTCGTCGTGATCGACGAGTCCCACAACTTCCGCAACGCTGACTACGCCGAGGAGAAGGAGTCGCGCTACCAGCGCCTCATGCGCCAGGTCATCCGCGAGGGCGTGAAGACCAAGGTGCTGATGCTCTCGGCCACCCCGGTGAACAACCGTTTCAACGACCTCAAGAACCAGCTCCAGCTCGCCTACGAGGGCGAGTCAGAGAACCTCGCCCAGCACCTGAGCCTGTCCACGACGGTCGAGAAGGTCTTCTCTGACGCGCAGCGCGTGTTCAACGAGTGGTCCAAGCTGGACCCTGAGCACCGCACCACCGACCGCATCCTCCAGATGCTCGACTTCGACTTCTTCGAGTTACTGGACTCCGTCACCATCGCGCGTTCGCGCAAGCACATCCAAGCGTTCTATGACACCACCGAGATCGGCGCCTTCCCGGAGCGACGCCCTCCGCTGTCCATCCGCGAGCCGCTCACGGACCTCCCGGACGTGCCCGGCTTCAACGACATCTTCGAGCAGCTCCAGGCGCTGACCCTCGCCGTCTACACCCCCCTCGCTTACGTGTTCCCGAGCCGGCGCGCCAAGTACGAAGACCTCTACAACGTCACCGCCGGGAGCGCCCGATCCAACCTCGGGCAGGCCGGTCGTGAGCAGGGCTTGAAGAAGCTCATGACCGTCAACCTGCTCAAGCGCTTGGAGAGCTCGGTCGATGCCTTCCGCCTCACCCTGGCGAAGATCGAAGGCTCCGTCACCCACACACTCGGACGCATCAGCAACCACGCGGGCAACCTCGCCGATCTGAGCCCCGAGCTCGCGGGGCTCGACTTCGATGTCGATGACGAAGACGACGCGAACATCGAAGCGCTGTCCTTCGGCGAGAAGATCAAGATCGACCTCGACGACCTCGACATCGAGTCCTGGCAGCGCGACCTGTGGAACGACCGCGAGACCCTGCGGGAACTCCTCGACGAGATGCGCAAAGTCACCCCCGACCACGACCTCAAGCTCCGCAAACTCAAACAACTCATCGAGGACAAGGCTCGGCACCCCATCAACGACGGCAACCGCAAGGTGCTCGTGTTCTCCGCCTTCGCCGACACCGCCGACTACCTCTACCGAGAACTGGCGCCCACGCTCGCAGCCGCCGGACTGGACACGGCCGTGATCACCGGCGGAAGCCACGGAGCGAAGACAACCCTCGGCACGGGCTTCGACTTCCAGCAGGTGATGTCGTTGTTCTCGCCGCGCTCCAAGCAGCGCCACCTCACGATGCCGCGCGAGACCCGCGAGCTGGACGTGCTCATCGGCACTGACGTGATCAGCGAGGGCCAGAACCTCCAGGACTGCGACTACCTGATCAACTACGACATCCACTGGAACCCCGTGCGCATCATCCAGCGCTTCGGACGCATCGACCGCATCGGCTCCACCAACAGTCAGATTCAGCTCGTGAACTTCTGGCCCGACATCTCCCTCGACGAGTACATCAACCTCAAGGAACGCGTCGAGAACCGCATGGTCATCGCCGACCTGGCCAGCACCGCCGACGACAACGTCCTCACCCTCGAAGACTCCGACGCAGCCTTCCGCAAGGAGCAACTCCGCAAACTCCAAGATGAGGTCATCGAGCTCGAAGACGTCCGAACGGGAGTCTCGATCACCGACCTCGGACTCAACGACTTCCGCATGGACCTGCTCGGCTATATCAAGGAACACGGCGACCTCGACACCGCGCCCCGCGGCCTGCACGCCGTGATCCCCGCAGACCCCAGCAAGGGACTGCGGCCCGGAGTCATCTTCGCCCTCCGAAACCTCACCGCAGACGAGCACATCAACCGAGGCAACCGACTCCACCCGCACTACCTCGTCTACCTCGACGACCAGGGCGAGGTCATCGCGAACCACACCGAAGCCAAGCACCTCCTCGACTTGCTTCGCGCCGGCTGCCGACCCTACGAGGAACCGGTCAGCGATGTCGTAGGCGTGTTCAACGCCGTGACCGGCGAGGGTGCCCAGATGGGCATGTATTCGGCGCTGCTCACCGACGCGATCCACTCGATGATCGATGTCACCGAGGAACGCGACATCGACAGCCTCTTCACCGGCGGCAGCACGACCGCCCTCACCCAGACCATCGCCGGCCTCGACGACTTCGAACTGACCGCGTTCATCGCCGTCGTAGACCCCGCCAAGGGCGGTGCCGATGACTGACATCCTCTACCGCTGGCCCGAGGCAGCGAAGCTCGGCAAACGAGTGCCCAAGGAGAAGTTCTACGAGCACGGCACCGTCAGCGCTGCTGTGCGGGAGAAGTTCATCGCCGAAGTCCAACGCATCACCTGGGCCTACAAACTCGCCGAGGCCACGGTCAACTTGCCCGGCACGCCGGCAGTCCCCGAGGTGCAGGTCTTCACGATCGACGCCAAGACCGATGACGTGAGCGAAGCCGTCCTGGGCGCCATCGACAAGGCCATCCCGTTCCCGATCATCTTCGAGATCGCGCGCCACCGCGGCGAGCAGCCCGAGGCGCGGACGGTCGCGGCGCACAAGCAGCTCGGCACCGGGGCTCCCAAGCTCAGCGACTACTACTCGACCGGTTGGCAGCGAGGAGACACGGGGCGGCAAGCCCTGCCGACGGCGATCACACTGCCCGCCCTCTACGCGGCACTCCTACAGCCGCTGACCCCGATCACGGCCCGCCCGGGCGAGGACATGTCAGACGTTGCTGACAGGCTGTCGGCGGTGCGCAAGCTCGAACGTGAGGTCGCCTCCTTGGAGCGCAAGCTCCGCACTGAGCCTCAGCTCAACCGCAAGGTCGAGCTCCGCCGCACACTCAAGACGAAGCAACACGAACTGGAACAGCAGAGGTAACCCGTGGAGAGACTACGAATGACATCACCCGACCTCACGCAGGCCAACATCGACAAGATCGCCGAGCTGTTCCCCAGCGTGGTCACCGAGAGTTCAGACGTCGACGGCAACCCCGCTCGAGCGGTTGACTTCGACCTCCTGCGCCAGGAACTCAGCGATTTCATCGTCGAGGGCCCGCAGGAGCGCTACCGGCTCGACTGGCCGGGCAAGCGTGCCGCCGCCTTCACAGCTAACGCGCCGATCGCTAAGACCTTCCGTCCCGTTCGCGAGGAGTCGGTGGACTTCGACACCACGAAGAACCTCTTCATCGAAGGTGACAACCTCGACGCGCTCAAGCTGCTCCAGGAGTCCTACCTCGGCAAGGTCAAGCTGATCTACATCGACCCGCCCTACAACACCGGGAACGACTTCGTCTACAACGACGATTTCGCTGAGTCCAGCGCCGGGTACCTGGAGCGTTCGAGCCAGGCATCTGCGGCTGGCGAGCGTTTCCTGGCCAACACCGAGTCGAGCGGGCGCTTCCACTCCGACTGGCTCAGCATGATGTACGCACGTTTGAAGCTGGCGCGTGCCCTGCTGACCGAGGACGGGGTGATCTTCATTTCGATTGATGATCATGAGGTCGACAATCTGCGGAAGGTGTGCGGAGAGGTATTCGGTGAGAGGAACTTCATCGCGCAGCTTGTCTGGAGGGCTCGGAAGTTCACCGACATGAGGGCCACGACGAACGTGTCAACGGATCACGAGTACGTCCTTGCCTATGCCCGTACCTCAGAAGGCTGCCTCCGCGGCGTGGAACGAGACGAATCGAAGTTCGGGAACCCGGACGACGACCCGCGTGGACCGTGGATGAGCCGGAGCATTCTCGGTCTCGCCACGCGTGAGCAACGACCGAACCTTCACTACGATCTCATCGATCCCGCGACGGACACGGTGTATCCGCCGAATCCCAGCACTGGTTGGCGGTACTCGTCGGATCGGATGGCGGAGATGGTGTCTGAAGGACGCATCCTCTTTCCGTCGCGCGAAGGTGGAAGGCCGAGGGAGAAGAAGTTCCGCGCGGAGATGCAGACGGACTTGATCGCCTTCAGGTCGGTGATCGAGGAGGTCTACACCGCGGACGGGACGCAGGAAGGCCGCGAGCTGCTCGGCAGCGGAGTCTTTGCGTTCCCAAAGCCGACTCGGCTCATAAAGGAGCTGGTCCGGCAGGGTACTGAGTCAGATTCAATCGTGCTCGACTTCTTTGCGGGGTCGGGAACGACAGGCGACGCGGTTTCGCGGCTCAACGCGGAGGACGGTGGGACTCGGCGATACATCTTGGTGCAGCTTGACGAAGTCGCTGACGCGAACACCGATGCGGCCACCGCTGGGTATCGCACGATCGCGGAAGTCTCCCGCGAGCGGATTCGCCGGGCAGGCGCCGACACACGATCCCAGGCTGGAGTCCTCGGCGACGCGCTCGATGTCGGGTTCCGTTCGCTCCGCATCGACACGACGAACATGACCGACGTACTGAGGGCGCCCGATGACACGGATCAACTCACCCTCTCGGACTTTGGAAGCAGCGTGAAACCCGACCGTACGGGCGAAGACCTGCTGTTCCAGGTCCTTCTCGACTGGGGACTGGAACTCACGATGCCAATCCAGAAGGAGACGATTGATGGCTTCGAGGTGTACGACGTTGAGGAGGGTGCGTTGATCCTGTGCACACGTCCGCGTGAGGCGCGCGATCTCTCTCTCTCTCTCTCTCTCTCTCTCTCTCTCTCGGGCTGCCGCGGCCATCGCGGAGCGTCAGCCGCTTCGTGTCGTGTTCCTCGACGAAGACTTCGCGGACGACGCGGCGCGCATCAACGTCGGGCAGGTGTTCAGTGAACGCTCGCCACACACTGAGGTCAAGACCATATGACCGTCGCTCGCTGGTCGGTGGTGCGTGATGGAGAAGCGGACCCTGCATTCCCCCGACCTCACCGCTCGCAACATCGAGCGGATCGCCGACCTGTTCCCGCAGGTCATCACCGAGTCGCGAGACGCGGAGGGCAACGTGACCCTCGCTGTTGACTTCGATCTTCTCAGGCAAGAACTCTCCGACCAGGTCGTTGAGGGGCCGCAAGAGCGCTACCAGCTCGACTGGCCCGGCAAGCGTGCCGCCGCCTTCGCCGCCAACACGCCGATCGCCAAGACGCTGCGTCCGGTGCGGGAGGAGTCGATCGACTTTGACACAACGAAGAACCTGCTCATCGAGGGCGACAACCTGGAGGCGCTCAAACTGCTTCAGGAGTCGTATCTCGGCAAGGTGAAGCTGATCTACATCGACCCGCCTTACAACACGGGAAACGATTTCGTGTATGACGATGACTTCGCCGAGTCGAGCGCCGAGTACCTCGCGCGCTCAGGCCAAAGCCTGAAGAGTGGCGAGCGCCTGGTTGCGAACACGGAGGCGAACGGTCGCTTCCACTCGGACTGGCTGAGCATGATGTACCCGCGGCTCAAGCTGGCCAGGAACCTATTGACCGACGACGGCGTGCTTGTTGTGTCGATCGACGAGAACGAGCACGCCAGCCTCGTCCGCTTGGGCGAGGAGGTGCTCGGCGACGCGTCGTACGTCGGAGAGATCGTGCTGAAGAACAGCAGCAAAAACGATCAGGCGTACGTCTCAATCCAGCATGAGTACATCGTCTTCTTCGTGAAGAACCGGCAGGCCAACGCCGGTGACTGGGTTGAGAAGAAAGAGGGACTCGACAAGATATACGCCGCGTTCGACGGGTTCCGGAGGAAGCACGGCGACGACTGGGCTGCTATCAACGCCGAGGCAAAAGCGTGGTTCAAGCAGTTCCCTGCGAGCGACCCGGTGTCGGCTAGCAAACACTACACCTGGATGGACGCCCGAGGCGTCTACTTCCCGGACAACATCGCAGGGCCGAATGATGGGCAGTACGTCTATGAGGTCAGCCATCCTGTAACGGGGAAAACCGTCAAGATGCCGTCCACCGGCTGGCGATATCCCGAGCCAGCGATGCGCGAGCGCATCGCCGACGGTCGCGTCCACTTCGGTCCCGATGAGACAACAGTCCCCAACAACAAGACCTATCTCGCGAACACCGAGTACCAGAGCCTCACGAGTATCCGCTACGTCGATGGCCGCGCGGCCTCGAAGCGGCTCGCGACGCTATTCGGCGAGAAGGTCTTCACGAACCCCAAGGACGAGTTCCTGCTCCGGGACATCTATCGCGCAGTCGGCGTGTCTGGCGATGACATCGTGCTCGACATGTTCGCGGGCTCCGGTTCGGCGATGCAGGCCGTTCTCGAACTCAACAGCACTGAGTCGATGTCATGCCGTTTCATCGGAATCCAGGTCGCCGAGGACTTGAACGAGTCGCTCAAGACGGCGAAGGGGGCTGCGAAGCAGATCACCACGAACGCGATCCGGCACCTCAAGCGCCTCGGGCGACCGGCGACCGTTGCTGAGATCACCAAGCAGCGGATGCGGCTGGCGCACGAGAGGCTTGCGGGTGACCTGCTGGCGGATAGCGGCTTCCGAGTGCTGCGAGTGGACACCTCGAACTTGGTCGACACCCTGTCAGTCCCCGACAGCCTCTCGCAAGACATGCTGTCCGGGGCGATCAACAGCGTCCGGCCGGACCGCGACGCGTACGACCTGCTGTTCCAAGTGTTGCTCGACTGGGCTTTGGACCTCAGCGAACCCGTCATCGCCGAACAAGTTGATGGCCGTGAAATCCTGTCGGCGGCCGAGGGAGCCCTCGTCGCCTGCTTCTCCGGGGACATCAATCCGACCATCATCAGTGAGGTCGCGAGGCGGCAGCCTCTGCGGGCTGTCTTCCTGGATTCAGGCTTCGCCACCGACGCTGCACGCATCAACGCAGAGCAGGTGTTCCGCGAGGTATCGCCCGCGACTGAGGTACGGACAATCTGAGGAACGACATGACCTTGACGAGCGACGAACTCACCGAACTCCTCGACCGGCTGTTGGCTGGTTGGGAGAACGAGGTTGTCGAGTTCAAGGAGGCTGCACGGCAGTTCTCTGCGGACAAGACCGGTGAGTACGTCTCGGCGCTGAGCAACGAGGCAAACCTGCGCGGGCTGGCTTCGGGGTGGCTCGTGTTCGGCGTCTCGAACGCTCGGCAGGTGGTCGGCACGACGCATCTCATCGACGTGCAGCAGCGTCAGGCATTGAAGCATCACATCCACCAGTCGATCGACCAGGGGCTGACTGTTCGTGAGGTCTACGAGGTCATGCACTCCGGCATGCGCATGGTGCTTCTGGAGGTGCCAGCGGCGCGCCGCGGCATCCCGATCTCGTGGAAGGGCGACTACCGCGCCCGTGCAGGTGAGAGCCTGGTGCCGCTCTCGCTGGACAAGTTGGATGAGATTCGGCGGCAGACGATCAGCGCGGACTGGTCGGCGGTCGTCGTACCTGAAGCCACACTCGCTCACCTCGATACAGCGGCGATCGTCCGCGCACGTCAAGGGTTTGCTGAACGGTACTCGCCTCGTATCCCTGCCGCCGACGTTGACGCATGGGATGACGCGACCTTCTTGTCCAAGGCACGGTTGACCCGCGATGGCCAGATCACGCGGGCCGCGCTCCTCCTGCTTGGCGCCGACACCTCGACGCATCTGCTGACTCCGCACCCTGCGCAGATGACCTGGAAGCTCGTTGGCGAGCAGCGGGCGAACGAGCACTTCCGGCTGCCATTCCTGTTGAACACGACGGCGCTGGCGAAGCGGATTCGTAACGTGCAGCTCCGGCTCCTGCCACCTGACGAGCTGATCTATCGAGAGATCAGCAAGTACGACGAGCGCAGCCTGCTCGAAGCGCTCTACAACTGCATCGCACACCAGGACTACACGCAGAACTCCCGGATCATCGTCACCGAGCACGCCGACCGCATCGTCTTCGAGAGTGTGGGCGAGTTCTTCGACGGCGCACCCGACGACTATGCCCTCGACGAGCGCACTCCGCGTCAGTACCGAAACCCGTTCCTCGTGGAGGCAATGACGGAGCTGAACCTCATCGACCAGATGGGCTACGGAATCCATCGGATGGTGCAGGACCAGGTGCGTCGTTTCCTACCGCTGCCCGACTACGATCTCAGCACCACCGGCGAGGTGAAGCTCACGATCCCAGGCGCTGTGATCGACGAGTCCTACTCTCAGCTGCTCATGGTCCGCACCGATCTCCCGCTCGAAGACGTGCTCGCTTTGGACCGGGTTCAGAAGGGGCTCGACATCAGCGAGAAGGCTGCCCGCCACCTGCGCAGAGTCGGGTTGATCGAGGGCCGAAAGCCCCACCGCCGGATCACTCCTCGTGTCGCTGCTGCGACCGGGGCGATGGCTGACTACATCCGCACCCGCCTCCAGGCCGACGTGCACTACGCCACGCTCCTCACCGACTTCCTCCGCGCTCAGGGCCACGCAGACCGCAGCGATGTGGAGGCGCTGCTCCGGCCGGCGCTCAGCGAAGCGCTCACCGAGCAGCAGAAGGCAACCAAGATCACGAACCTCCTGACCAAGCTGCGGCGCCACGGTGTCATCGTCAACCGGGGCACCCGCACGAAGCCACGCTGGGAGCTTTCTTACGCAGGCGACGAAGACGCACAGTCCGAACCCATCGGCAAGAAGGATGACGGCGACAGCGACGACGCGAGAGGGCCAGGATCAGCATGAACACAGGCATCCACACCGCCCGCACCCTTCTAGCAGCGACGACGAACAGCGACGGTTGCAGAAAGAAAGACACTCGATGAAGCTCCAGTTCAAGGTCCAGCAGTACCAGACCGATGCCGTCGATGCTGTCGTCGAGACCTTCGCCGGGCAACCGAAGCATGACGGCATCTCCTACCGGATCGACCCCGGCAAGGTCAGCCCCGTGACCGCCCCGGCACTGTTCGAGGCGGAGGAGCGCCCGGACGCAGGCTTGCGCAACGCCGAGATCGTCCTGTCGGGAGCGCAACTGCTGGAGAACGTGCACGCGGTGCAGCGGTCGCGGAACCTCCCGCTGTCGGCGAAACTCGCTTCCAGCGCCGCCGCGCCGGGTGCCCCGAACCTTGATGTGGAGATGGAGACCGGTACCGGTAAGACCTACGTTTACATTAAGACGATCATGGAGCTGCACAAGCGGTACGGCTGGTCGAAGTACATCATCGTGGTGCCGTCGGTCGCGATCCGCGAGGGCGTGAAGAAATCATTCGACGTGACAGCCGAGCACTTCCAGCAGCTCTACGGCACCAAGCCGCGTTCGTTCATCTACAACTCATCGCAGCTGCACGAGTTGGAGCGGTTCAGCTCCGATGCTGGCGTGCAGGTGATGATCATCAACATCCAGGCGTTCAACGCCACCGGTAAGGACAACCGCCGCATCTACGACGAACTCGATGACTTCCAGTCGCGCCGTCCGATCGATGTCATCAGCGCCAACCGCCCTATCGTGATCATTGACGAGCCGCAGAAGATCGGAGCGCCCAAGTCGCTGGAAGCGCTGTCACGGTTCAACGCGCTGATGCTGCTGCGGTACTCCGCTACGCACAAGGTCGATCACACCAAGGTGCACCGGCTCGACGCGCTGGACGCCTACAACCAGAAGCTGGTGAAGAAGATCGCGGTGCGGGGCATCACCGTGAAGGGTCTCGCTGGATCGACTGCCTACCTGTACCTCGACTCCATCGAGATCGCGAAGGGCGCCAAGCCACGCGCGCGGGTCGAGATCGAGGTGCATACGGTAACCGGCATCAGGCGACAGGTCAAGCGCCTCGACGTGGGAACGAACCTTCACGATGTCTCGAACGGAATCGAGGCATACAAGGGGCTGTTCATCACTGAGGTTGACGCGAACCGGGACGTGCTCGAGCTGAGCAACGGCGATGTGGTCGTGGCTGGGCAGCTTGCCGACCGGGACGTCACCGAGGAGACCAAGCGACGCATCCAGATTCGCGAGGTCGTTCGCGCCCATCTGGACAAGGAACGCGAGCTGTTCAGCCAGGGCGTCAAGGTGCTCTCGTTGTTCTTCATCGACGAGGTCGCCAAGTACCGCGACTACAGCCGTGAGGACACTCTTGGCGACTATGCGCGGATGTTTGAGGAGGAGTACGCCGCGATCCGTGACGAGGTGCTCGGCGAACTCGCCATCGACGCGGCGACCGAGGAGTACCAGACCTACTTGCGCCGCGACGACGTGCGGCAGGTGCACGAGGGCTACTTCTCCATCGACAAGAAGACCAAGCACCAGATCGACGGCAAGGTCTCCGGCCGGGGCGACGACAAGGGCCAGTCCACGGACACCGACGCCTACGACCTGATCCTCAAAGACAAGGAACGCCTGCTGTCCTTCACCGAACCCGTCCGATTCATCTTCTCCCACTCGGCGCTGCGCGAGGGCTGGGACAACCCCAACGTGTTCGTCATGGGCATGCTCAAGAAGAGCGACAACACCGTCTCCCGTCGCCAGGAGATCGGGCGCGGGCTCCGGCTGGCCGTTGACCAGCACGGGGAGCGGATGGACAACCCCGTCACGGTGCACGACATCAACGAGTTGACCGTCGTCACTGACGAGTCCTACACCGACTTCGTGACCGGCCTCCAACGCGAAATCTCCGAGTCGCTCGCCGCCCGGCCGCGCAAGGCCAGCGTCACGTTCTTCGTCGGCAAGACCATCCAGACCCTCTCGGGCGAGTCGGTCATCGAGGAAGCCGTCGCCCAGGCGCTCTACAAGTACCTGGTCAAGAACGACTACGTGAACGACGACGACACCATCTCCGACGCCTACAAGCAGGCCAAGGAAGACGGGACACTCGCCGCTCCGACCTCTGAGGTACTCAAGCCTGTCATCGACTTCGTGTGGCCGCTGATTGACGTTCTCTACCTGGACCTGCCGGTGCCCACCGATGACCGCAAGCCGAAGAAGATACCGCTGAACGAGGCCAACTTTGCTCGCAAGGAGTTCCAGGCCCTGTGGGGCAGGATCAACCACCGCGCCGTCTACCAGGTTGAGTTCGACTCCGGTGAACTGATCCGCAAGGCGATCGACCACCTCGACAAGCACCTCAATGTCGCCGCGCTGCAATACGTCGTGCAAGCCGGCCAGCAGCGCGAGCAGTTGGAGGCGGACGACCTGACCAGCGGCTCCGGCTTCGCGGTGCAGACCACGCAGACGCACACCGAAACCGTCAGCGCAGGCTCGCAGGTGAAGTACGACCTGCTGGGCGAGATCACAGAGAAGACCCAGCTCACCCGTCGCACGGTCGCAGCGATCCTCCGCGGCGTCACGCCAGGAACGTTCGCCAAGTTCCGTCTCAACCCCGAGCAGTTCATCACCGAGGCAGCCCGGCTCATCAACGAGCAGAAGGCCACCGTCATCGTCGAGCACCTCGCATATGACGCTCTCGAAGACCGCTTCGACTCCGCGATCTTCACCGAGAACCAGACGGCCCAAGACTTCTCGAAGGCCGGGTCGAAGCTCAAGAAGCACGTCTACGACTACGTGGTCACCGACTCCAAGATCGAGCGAGAGTTCGTCACCGAACTCGACACCAGCCACGAGGTCGCCGTTTACGCGAAGCTCCCGCGAGGGTTCTTCATCCCCACACCGGTCGGCGACTACAACCCGGACTGGGCCATCGCGTTCACCGAGGGCAGCGTGAAGCACGTCTACTTCGTCGCAGAGACCAAGGGCTCGCTGTCCACACTGCAACTCAAGGGCGTCGAGGACGCCAAGATCGAGTGTGCCCGCAAGTTCTTCGCTTCCCTCAGCGAGAAGAACGGCAATGACGTCACCTACGACGTGGTGACCGACTACACCGAGCTGATGCAGCTCGTCACGGCGTAGGTCTACCTCATGCCCTTGTACGCTTCCACCTTTCAATGGCCCGACCCGGCCATAGACTTTGTATCTCTCTCGAGTGGAGCTCGCGACGGCATTGCCGAACTCGTGGCGAGGAGCGATCGCTGGATACTGAAAGCACCCGGGAATTTCTCGGGAGTCACCGGGCAGCCTGGACAACGCACCCTCAGTACTACTCTCGACGGCGAACCGGCACTGATACGGGGTTCGGTATTCGCGATCGACGGCGACCTCGGTCTTCGCGTGGACGAACTGAGAATTGGATCAGTGGAGATGGACGCAGAGTACGTGTCTGCCACGGCCAACTTTGAGCACCTCGCCTCCGCGTGCACATATCGACCAGAAGACGGCGCTGCGCGGGACGCCCATCAAGCTCTCGTCTTCCCAGCCCTCGACGATGTTGCTGAGATGCGAGCGGAGCTTCCTTGTCGCGCCACGGCCATCACGCTTTCCGCAGATGCACCCGTCCCCTTGGAGGCGTTCGAGACACAGCTCACCACATTCCAGGACCTACTCACGTTTGCAGCCGACCAGCCTTGCAGTCGAACAAGCCTGACACTGACCGATCGCTCAGGGAATGATGTTCGGGTTTTCGGTAGGGACAAGTACAAGCCGTTCAACGGCAAGACGCGGAAACCAATTGAGTTCTCACTCCGCTTCGTCAGCGATCAGACTCAGCGAGTGATCGACGGGTGGTGGAAGGCCCGTGACGAGTTGCTTCCGGTCACGCAGATCATCGCGGGCCTGCGCTACCAGCCTGGATACGTCGAAGCTGATGCGGTTCTGAGCGCCGCCGCGATAGAGGCGCTGGCCACGGCCGGCCTGTGCGATCCTCGACCTCTGCTGAGTCAGGAGGACGCTGAGCCGATCGTTGCTGCCCTGAACTCACTCGATGGCACGAACCAGGCTCAGCGCGACGCGATCGCAAGATTAAAGGGGGAACTGCACAGGACAACATTCCGCTCGAAGGTTGAGAGCCTGATCGAGGATATAGCGCCCGAGAAGTGGGGACTCTCCCGCGTTCGTACGGATGAGTGGATCAAGCTATTCCTCAAGGCGAGGAACGGGATCGCCCACGCAGCTCCTGGACTTCCCGGCGGAGTGAGCATCTGGAAGGAGAGTGAACTCCTGCGCAGTATTCGGGACGCGAACTGGATCGTAATCACCCTGGTGTTGATCGCCCAACTTGGTGTGCCGGATGCGGCGATCGATCGAGTGGCTGAACGCCTCGGAACGCGCTACGGCATTCGCCACCAGGAAACACCCATATTCGCCCCGCGGGAGCACTGAGCATCGCATCAGAGAACTACGCCCACGCCTACGGGACCAACATCGATAGCGCCGACGTCGCTTGGAGAGGCAGGACCCCGTTCCCGAGCGCGGTGACCTGCTGGTTCTGTGTCAGTTCGCCACTGTCGGTTACCCAGCTGATCGGCAAGCCCATGAGCCACTCCACGAACGCGGGTGCTGGGCGGGGGCCGTCCGCGTCGTTCAGGAGGGCTGGCGCTGGCGCTGGCCGTCCGGTGATGTGTTCCCACCGGGCGATGGCGCCGGCGTAGCGTCCCCAGCGCTGAACAGTCCGTCGATCAGGGACCACAGCGTCTCCGACTCGGCTCTCCTGCTCGGTGAGCCAGCCGGTCCGTGGAGCGCGAAGTCGATGATCTGGTGCGACAGCGCGATCGTCCCTCGTCGTGCTCGCACCTGGTCGAGGGTCTCCCCGCCGCGCGATGAGTCGGTCGCCAGCGGGGTGCGGAACAGTGCGCCGGGCGAGGGCGAAGATGCGGAAGCGTTGGTGAGGAGCGCCGACAAGGGAAGCCGGTAGGCCGATCCATCGCGCATCCAGCCGCAGGTCGGCCAGATCGCCGAGAACGGCGCCGAGAGCCCGTAGAGGTCGAGTTGCGTTGTCTCCCAGATGCCACGGGTCGCGTTCCATGCCGCGAAGGGTTGCGCCGTCGGGGGTTGCATCGCCTGGGTTGCGTCCGTCATGGTCGTCTCCTTGTGCGGGTGGCCGCGTTGCGGGTGAGGACAGCAGCCCGCGGACGTTCTCGATGACGACCCAATCGGGCTGGAGCGCGTCGATGGCTGCGGCCATGTGTGCCCAGAGCCCCGAACGCGTGCCGGGTGCGAGGCCTGCGCGCTTGCCGACGGTGGATACGTGGCTCTTCGGACATCCGGTGGGGGGGTCATGGGGTGAGTCCGCCGGCGGTGAGGAGCATGCGGAGGCGGTAGTTCTCGCGGTTGCGATAGCCGCGGGCGAGGCGGCGGTGGAGCTCGATGATCCCGTTGATCGCCTCGGTGCCGCCGTTGTTCGCGCGGCTCGTGGTGAAGTACGCCAGGAACGCTGAACGCCAGCGGCGGAGGGTGCGGCCGAGGCGGGCGATCTCGGGGATCGGGCAGGTGTGGAACGTGTCGACCACCCTCTCGGCGATCCGCCGCCCCTCGGTCAGGTCCTTCGCGTGGTAGGCAGAGCGCAGCTGCTGTGCGCACTGCCACGCGACGAACACCTCGTCGTGCGCAGGATCGGCCTCGATTGCCGCGGTCAGCCGGATCCGCTGCTTGTCGGTGAGGTTCTCGGCCCCGGCACGGAGGATGGTCTGAATCCCGTAGAGCGGGTCGCCCTTCCGACCGCGATGCCCGAGGGTGTCTTGCTGGACGCGGCGGCGGACCTCGTCGACGGCGGCGGTGCCGAGCTTGACGACATGGAACGCGTCCAGCACAGCGACCGCGTCTTCGAGCGTGTCATCGATCGCAGTCTTGTAGCCCGCGAACGGGTCCAGCGCCGCCACCTTCACGTTCTTTCGGAACGCTTCGCCCCGCTCGCTGAGCCAGGACGCGTATGCCTTCCCCGATCTGCCCGGCACGAGGTCGAGCAGCCTGGCCCGCGTCTTCCCGGTGCTGTCGCGGCTGAGGTCGACCATGCCGGTCAGTTCCTTCGGGCCCCGCTTGCGGTGGTCGACGTGATGCCAGATGTGCTCGTCGACGCCGAGCGTGGTCACGTTCTCGAACCGGGACTCGTCGGCTGCCAACCGCACCAGTTCAGGCTCAACAGCCCGCCACACCGTCTTCCACGATGTCCCGAGCTGACGACGTAGTCCTTCGATCGTGGCGTGCTCGCGGCGCAGCTGCCCGATCGCCCAGTCGACGGCTCGCCTTGTGAGCGACCCGCGCCGAGCGACCAGCGAGGGAAGCTGCTCCACGAACGTCTTCTTGGCACAGCCCACGTCGCCGCATCGCCAGACCCGTTGCCGCCAGACGATCCGCACCCGCGTCACGCCCGGCACGTCATGCAACACTCGACGGCGGCGCCCTCGACCGATCGCCACGACCCCGCACAACGGGCACCCGGTCGGCGCCGCCGGTGTCGAAACGGTGACGATCAGCAGCCCGTCGCGGCGGTCAACGTGCTCGACATGGACGCCGTCGAGACCGACCAGCAGATCGCAGCGGTAACACGGATCAGCGGCAGAGCGCGCGTCAGCGCACCCCGAAGTAGGGTGAAGCACGTCGAGGTCCTCGTGATGGATCAGCAGTTGGCGCTACTGATCCTCGGGGACCTCGACCCCTACCCGCCGACCATCACCCGGCGAGCCTCACCCCCACCGCATGTCCGAAGAGCCCCCAATTCCCTTGGTCACCCCGGTGTGAACCATGCACCCCGGGCGGGCCATCTCCGTATCGGTGCACACCGTGCGTAGCGAGCTTTCCCGGAATCTCCTTGTGTCCTGGCGTTAACACGGGTGTCGTAGCATCGCATTAGCACCGCGACCACTCCTGAGAGTTGCACCCGGGATGAGGTGAATGCATCGTGACGGCACCGGGGTATGAGTTCAGCGTCTGGGAGCGCTACGCCACCGAGTTCACACTGGCTTTCGGTGACAATCCGTCGCGCATCCGGGCGGTGCGGGTGGCCTACTTCGAGCACGAGTTCGATGTGGACTTGATTGCGCAGCTCAGCGGTTTTCCTGTTTGGAGAATCCGACAGGCGTTGTCCCAGGGACTTCCACAGGCGAGCTGAAGAATCGTCGACCAGAGTCCCAGAACTGCTCGCCCATCTACCATCCCCTTGCGGGCACTGCGCGGTGAGGGGACGTCAGCGTGCGACGGTTCGGCCCGGGCGCGATGTCTCCCCTTTCACGTCTGAGTGGCCATCGGTCTGATCGGGCCATGAGCAGGATCAGTTTCGCGCGTCGCCCCCGCCCTCTGGTTCCGCGCTGCGGGCGTCATCGTCGTGGCAGGCTTCTTCGCGTCGTTGGTTACCGGTGTCTGCTGCCCCGGCGCCCCCGCCAGCGGAACATCGACGTGCGGAACGTTCGAGCGCTTGACCGCCGGGATCGACAGATCACGTGGCTCTGGCTCGCACGGACGGTCATCGTAGGCGCCATCGCGGCGCTCGAGGTGGGCGTCTTCGGTCGAGTCACCCTTGGCCGACTTCCTTGCGGGCATGGCACTGTTCGGGAGCTCGAGCGGACGCAGGGAGGTCATGAAATTGCCTTTCGCGGATAGCGGAGGCGATGAACGCTGCGTTCACCTATGGTTGGGGTCGTGGTCGCATTGCGCCCATACGATGTGCGGCGAACCCGAAAGGTGATCACCGGCTACATGAACTCGCCCCTCAACGAGCCGCCGCTCGGCGGAACCATCGACCACATCCTCTCGATCCTGCCGTCGCTCGTACCGAGCGCGCAGCGCGTCGCCCGCATCTGCGCCGAGCGACCCCACGACGTGGTCGACATGTCGGGCGCCGACCTCGCCGAAGCCGCCAACACGTCGCCGGCCACCGTCAGCCGCACCGCCCAGGCGCTGGGGCTGCGCAGCTTTCAGCACCTGCGCATGCTGCTCGTGCGTGACCTCGCCGCCGACGCCACCGCCGCGCCCGACGCACCCGCCGGCACCGAGGGCTTTCTGCGGTGGCTGGCCGAGGGGCGGGTGGGATGCTGCAGACCGCGCTCGCCTCGATCGACCCGGTCGCGTTCGACGCCGCTGCCGACGCCATCGCCCGCGCGCCGCGCCTGCTGATCTCGGGCACCGGCGCCTCGCACGCCGCCGCCCAGGCGTCGGCCGTCGCGTTCGCCGTCAACGGCCGGCCCTGCGAAGCGCCCGCTGACGGCGTGGTCGCCCACCTCACCGCCCGCGTGCTCGCCCCCGGTGATGTGTGCCTCATCGTCAGCTCGAGTGGCGCCAACTCGGTGACCCTCGCGGTTGCGGACGCCGCCGTCGACGCCGGCGCCACCGTGATCGGGGTCACGAGCTTCGCCCGTACCCCGCTCACCACCCGCGCCGACCACCTGCTCGTCGCCGGTGCGCGCTTCCAGGCGTGGGATCAAGGCATTCTCGGCAGCGGGCTCGTACAGCTGCTCGTGCTCAACGCCCTGCAGATCGCCGTCGCCGACCGCATGAGCGACGCCGCCGACCGCGCGCGCCTCGCGGTGCGCGAAGAGGTGCTCGACATCGTCGCCGACGACGGCTCCGACGCCGAGGCATCCGACGTGCCAGACGTTATCGACCACGGCGATGGGCGTTGACACTCCGTTTGCAGGAAATTCACTTTCCTCGATTGCAATAGCTCTGCAAGCGGATTTCGCGGGAAGGCCCCGGTTCGTCAGGTCGCTTGCAGAAGGCGACTCATGGGAACGATCCAGCTCTCTGGTGTCGGTCGCTCCTTCAAGAGCACCGCCGCCGTCAGTGATATCGACCTGATCATCGAAGACGGCGGGTTCGTCGTCTTGCTCGGCCCCTCGGGCTGCGGCAAGACCACCCTGCTGCGCATGATCGCCGGCCTGCTCGAGCCCACGGCCGGCCGCATCCACCTCGACGGCGACGACATCACCGACCTCCCGTCGAAGAAGCGCGACCTCGCGATGGTCTTCCAGAGCTACGCGCTCTACCCGCACCTGAGCGTGCGCAAGAACCTCGCGTTCCCGCTCAAGACGCAGCGCCTCGGCGCCGCCGAGATCGCGACCCGCGTGCAGGAGGTCGCCGACAGCCTCGAGATCGGCCACCTGCTCGACCGCAAGCCCAAAGAGCTCTCGGGCGGGCAGCGCCAGCGCGTCGCCGTCGGCCGCGCCCTCGTGCGCAACCCCAAGGCGTTCCTGATGGACGAGCCGCTGTCGAACCTCGACGCGAAGCTGCGCACCCAGACCCGCCACGAGCTCACCGCCCTGCACCGGCGCCTCGGCGCCACGTTCGTCTACGTCACCCACGACCAGGTCGAAGCCATGACCATGGCGACGAAAATCGTGGTGCTCAACGCCGGCCGCATCGAGCAGTACGGCACCCCCGAGCAGGTGTACGACCGGCCCGAGTCGGTGTTCGTCGCCGGCTTCCTCGGCAGCCCGGCCATGAACCTCGTCGACGCCCGCATCGTCACGATCGACGGCAGCATCGCCGTCACCGCCGACGGCATCGCCGGCGGCCTGTGGCCGGGAGACGTGCCCGACCTCGATGTCGTGCTCGGCGTGCGGCCCGAGAAGCTCACGATCGCGTCTGCGCACGCGGCATCCGACACCCGGGGCGTGCGCATCGCCGGCCGCATCGACCTGGTCGAGAACCTCGGCGGTGAGCAGATCGTCACGTGCCTCGTCGCCGGGCGCGAGGTCTACGTGCGCACCTCGCGCGAGGTCATCGCCACCCCCGGCGACGACATCGTGCTCACCGCCGCGCCCGAGAACGTGCACCTGTTCGACCGGGCCTCGGGCCGCCGGCTCGAGTGGGTCGCCGATGCACCCGTGGCCGACCCGGCCGCGCACGAGCTCGTCACCGCCTGAGCCGCCTTCCCTCCCTTCGTTCTGCCCCTCACCCCTACCCAGGAGAAATCATGAACACCCGTGCCCGTCGCGCCGTCTTCGCCACCGCGGCGATCGTCGGCGCCGCCGCCCTCGCCGGATGCGCCGGCTCTGCCGCAGGCAGCGCGCCCGCGGCATCCGGCTCGCTCACCGAGCTGACCGACGACCAGCAGGTCGAGATCGTCTTCGAGTCGTACAACCTCGCGAACGTCGGCACCTTTTCGGATGCCATCAACCAGCTGCTGGACGAGTTCATGGACGAGAACCCGAACATTACCGTCGTCGGCCAGCCCAGCCCGTCGACCAGCACCGCCGCGAGCGTGCAGCAGCAGCTGCTCGCCGGGCAAGCGCCCGACATCGCGCAGCTGACCTTCAACGAGCTCGACTTCGCCGCCACCACCCTCGGCGCACAGAACCTCAGCACCCTCGTGGGCGACGAGGGCCTCGCCGATCAGTTCGGGGGCGACTACCCCTACCACGAGCGCGCCGCCGTGCTCGCCGACTGGGACGACGCCACCTACGGCCTGCCCTACGTCTTCTCGACTCCCATCCTGTGGATCAACGAAGACCAGTTCACCGCCGCAGGCCTCGACCCCGAGACCGTCGATCTGTCGACGTGGGATGCTGTCGCCGACGCCGCCGCGCAGATCACCGAGTCCACCGGTGCCCCCTCGATGAGCGTGTCGTGCGTGATCACCGGCGGCAGCTGGTGCATGCAGGGCCTCTTCCTCTCGAACGGCGCCCAGGTGCTGAGCGATGACCGCACGACGATCGAGTTCGGCTCGGACGCCGCGATCGATACGGTCGCGACCTTCACCGAGATGTACGAGGACGGCGTGCTCACCAACGAGGACTTCACCAGCCAGTACGAGGCGTTCGCGCAGGGGAAGACCGCGATCCACGTCAACAGCTCGGCCGTGCAGGGCGCGTTCATGATGGGCGCCGAGGCCGGTGGCTGGACCCTCGACGCTCACACCCTGCCCGCGTTCGGAGACCAGGCGGTCGTGCCCACCAACTCGGGCTCGTTCCTCGCGATGTTCGCCACCGACCCCGCCAAGCAGGCCGCCGCGTGGGAGCTCATGCAGTTCATGACCAGCCCCCGCGCCTACGAGATCATCTCGACCCAGATCGGGTACCTACCGCTGCGCAGCAGCATGGCCGACGAGGGCGGACCGCTCTATGACTGGGTCGAAGCCAACCCGCTCGTGAAGCCCAACCTCGAGCAGCTCGACGCGCTCGAGCCGTGGGTGTCGTACCCCGGCGACAGCTACGCCCAGGTCGACCAGGTGCTCGCCACCGCCATCGAAGACGCGGTCTTCTACGGCGCCGACCCGGCCGCCACTATGACCGAGGCCGCCGAGCGCGCGCAGGGGCTGATCGAATGACCATCGACCTCGACCTGACGCCTTCGGCGACGGATGCCGCGGCCGCTTCGTCGCCGGATGCCGCGACCGCGGCGCCTCGTGAGCGTCGCCACGCCGTGGCCGGCCTCTACAACCTGCGCGACACCGGCGGCTACCGTGCAGCCGGCGGCACCAGCCGGTGGGGCAAGCTGCTGCGGTCAGATGCTCTGCACCGCATCGACGCGACCGGTCGCGACCGGCTGGCCGAGATCGGCGTCGCCCACATCATCGACCTGCGCGGCGGCGACGAGCGCGCCACAGCGCCGAGCGCGGTCGACGGGCTCGAGGTCACCGTGCACCACCTGCCCGTGTTCGACGACGCCGACCCGGCCGCGCAGGCCACCACGCACGTCGGACTCGTGCCCGTCTACGACCACATCGTCGACGAGCGCGGGGCGCAGCTGGTCGACGCGATCCGGGTGATCATCGCGGCTGACGACGACGACGCGGTGCTCGTGCACTGCACCGCCGGCAAAGACCGCACCGGTCTCGTCGTGGCCTTCGCGCTCGCCGCCGCCGGGGTCGACCGCGACGACGTCGTGGCCGACTACGCCGCCACCGCCGAGAACCTGCGCGGCGAGTGGTCAGACGCGATGACCGCCGTCTTCGAACAGCGCGGCATCGAACTGACCGCGGGAATGGTCGAACTCATCACCGAGAGCCCCGCCGAGGTGCTCGAGGCGCTGCTCGAGCGCATCGACCGCGAGCACGGGTCGATCAGCGCCTACCTCCTCGCCCACGGACTCACCCCCACCGAGCTCGAGCGTCTCACCGCCGTGATCATCGACCCCGCCGCCACCGCGGTCTGATCGGAAGGAACACACACCATGTCGCACATCGCGAGCCAGCATCCCGCTCCCGAGCACTTCATCCTGCATGTCTCTGACACCCACTTCGTGGGCGACGGCGACCTGCTGCACGAGCGCATCGACAGTGACAAGAACCTCGCAGAGCTGTTCGACGGCTTCACCAAGGCCAACGCCCGCCCCGAAGCGATCGTGTTCACCGGCGACCTCGCCGACACCGGCCGCCCCGACGCCTACGAGCGCCTGCGGGCCATCGTCGAGCCCGCCGCCGAGAAGCTCGGTGCCCAGGTGATCTGGGTGATGGGCAATCACGACGAGCGCGTCGCGTTCCGCCGCGGCCTGCTCGACGAGGAGGCCGACCAGTCCGAGCCCGTCGACCGCGTCTACGACGTCAACGGTCTGCGCATCATCGCGCTCGACTCGACGGTGCCCGGGCAGCACCACGGCGAGATCAGCGACGAGCAGTTGGCGTGGCTGCGCCGCGAGCTCGAAGTCCCCGCGCCCGACGGCACCCTCATCGCGCTGCACCACCCGCCCGTGCCGAGCCCGCTCGGGCTCATCGCCCTGTTCGAGCTGCGCGACCAGGAGCGCCTCGCCGAGGTCATCCGGGGCACCGACGTGCGCGGCATCCTGGGCGGTCACCTGCACTACTCGACCACCAGCACGTTCGCGGGCGTGCCCGTGTCGGTCGCGTCGGCGACCTGCTACACGCAGGACCTCGCCGTCGCCTACCCCGGTGCCCGCGGCCAGGACGGCGGCCAGTCCTACAACCTCGTGCACGTCTACGGCGACCGGGTGCTGCACTCCGTCGTGCCGATCGGGCAGTTCCCGACCGTCTACGAGATGACTCCCGAGATGCTCGAGGCGTTCATGAACATGACCCCCGACGAGCAGCTCGCCGCCGTCAACGCGTCGGCGGGAGAGTAGTCAGCCCATGTTCGTCACCGTCTCCGCTCCCTCGGCCGCCGCTGCGCCGGCCGAGGGAGCGGGCGCGGCTCCGGCCGAGGCATCCGCGCCCGTCGTGCGCCGCTCGCGCTTTCGGCCCCAGAGCCTGCTGCCCTACCTGTATGTGCTGCCGGGCACCGCGTTCCTCATCCTCTGGACCTACAGTCCCCTCGCCCAGACGTTCGGCCTGTCGTTCTACGACTGGAACCTGCTGCCCACAAGCCCCAAGACGTTCGTCGGCGGGTCGAACTACGCCGAGGTGCTGGCGCTGCCCGAGCTGCACACCGCGCTGCTGAACACCGTCGTCTACATCGCCGCGTTCTTCGTCTTCTCGCTCGTGCTGCCGATCGCGATCGCCGTCATGTCACGGCAGGTGCGGGGGCGAATGCGCACCTTCTATCAGGCGCTGATCTTCGTGCCGTTCCTCATCACCCCCGTCGCCACCAGCGCCGTGTGGCGGTGGCTGTTCGCCGAGCAGGGGGCATTCGCCACCGTGCTCGCGCACTTCGGCGTCGACATGCCGAACGTCTTCCGCGACCCCGACCTCGCCATCTGGGCCGTCATCGTCATCGTCGGGTGGCAGATGCTGGGCTTCGGCGTGCTCGTGATCGCCGCCGGCTTCGCCGGCATCAGCCCCGAATACGGTCAAGCCGCCGCACTCGACGGTGCCGGCGCCGGCCGCATCTTCGGACGCATCACCTTGCCGCTGCTCTCACCGACCCTGGTCTTCCTGTCGCTCATGACGATCCTCCTCGCCGCGCAGTGGACCTACCCGATCATCGACCTGCTCACCCAGGGCGGGCCCACCAACTCAACCACGAACATCTACTACCTGCTGTACCAGTTCGGGTTCCAGAACTTCGACGTGGGCATCTCGTCGGCGGCCGGGGTGATCTTCTTCGTCGGGTTCGGCGTGATCGCACTCATCTTCCTCGAGCTGCAGGAGCGGCTCAGCTTCTACGACAACTAGGACCACCCATGTCATTCGTCACCGTCACCGGGCCGGCGCTCGCCGCCGACACCGTGCTGCACAAGGGCGCTCGCGTGCGGGCGGCTTCCGCTTCGGCGGAAGATGTCGCCGTGGCATCCCGCACCCGCCTCGGCACCATCGCCGGCCACGTCGTGCTGATCATGCTCGCGCTGTTCAGTGTCTTCCCCGTGTACTGGATGTTCGCCACCGCCTTCCGCGCCCCCGAGAACGCGCTCGACCAGACGCTGCTGCCCTGGCCGCTCAGCCTCGAGAACTTCGCCTACGTGTGGAACACCATCCCCATCGGCAACATGCTGTGGAACACCTTCGCGATGTCGATCATGCTCGCCGTGGCGCAGCTGCTCATCGCCGTGCTCGCCGCCTACGGGTTCGCCATGTGGGACTTCCGCGGGCGCAAGCTGCTCATGTTCCTCTTCATCGGGTCGTGGCTCGTGCCGTTCCAGGTCACGATGATCCCCAACTATGTGCTCGTGTCGCAGATGGGCCTGCTCGGCACCGTCGGGGGCGTCGTGATCCCCCAGCTCGCCGGAGCCTTCGCCGTGCTGCTCATGGTGCAGCACATGCGCGCCTTCCCCCGCGAGCTGATCGAAGCCGCACACCTCGACGGGCGCTCGAGCTGGGCCACGCTCTGGACCGTCGTCGTGCCCAACATGAAGCCGGCGCTCGCCGCGCTCGGGATCATGGCGTTCATCTCGGCGTGGAACGAATACCTCTGGCCGACGCTCATCATGCGCCAGGGCGATGCACTCATCCAGGTCGGCGTGCGCAGCTTCTTGAGCGCCGAGGGAAACAACTGGGGCGCGACGATGGCCGCCGCCGGGCTCGCCTGCGTGCCCGTGCTGCTCATCTACGTGTTCCTCCAGCGATACGTCGTCGACGCCTTCGTGCGATCAGGACTCAAGTGAGGCACCGTCCCTACGGCTGAACTGACCAAGCCACCCAAAGCAGCGACGTCTTGCACCGATCCCCTTGCGGGCGACGAACGCAAGCGGGAGGTCGCGGGCGATCTTCCGGGCGTCGTCAAGCGTGCCCCTACTCGTTGACTTCCCATGGCTGGCCGAAGCTGGCGCCGCGTACGACCGACCAAGCTTCTACCGCGCGCTCGCACGAGTCAATCGTCGCCCCACAGTCCCGTCACGTAGTAGTCCTCTGCGTCGGTGTAGATCGAATCGCCGACCCGCTCTTCAACGTTCGGGAGTCCGGCGAGCTCATCGGATGCGCCGTCGAGAACCAACTCATATACGGAGCACTGCAGAAGGACCGGGACTAGCGTCACCTCATGTACGGCGTACTCGTGCTCCGGAGCACCGTCGTCGTCGTATTCGACGTGCAGGCTTCCCTCGTCGCGCGCCCGGACGTGCGTTAGCCAGGGTCGTTGTCAAGGGGGGATGCAGACGACGGCTGTCAGCGCATTGTTGATCTGGAGGTACTGATGATCACCGCAGATCAACAAAGGCTGGTGTTCGAGCCGCTCGGCCAGGGCGCCTGGCGGCTGTGCGACGCCGGCATCGACGAAGCAAGCGCCGAGCGCTTGATCGCCTACGTGGAGCGCGCGGCGAGCGGCGGGTACGAGGCGATCTGGATGCGGCCGGGTCTGCGAGCCAGCCATCACGCGACGCGCGAAGACGTTCGACTGACTGCCATGGCGCAGCGGAGCGGGAAGGTCGCCTCGACGCGTTCGAAGCCGATCCCGATCCCGCATCTCACACCGCTGCAGTCCCCGCTAGCCCGAGGACTCCCCGGCGCCAACTGACGAGCCGCACCCATCGCAATGGCGCGGGCCTGCGACTGGGCTCGGGGTCGCGCTTCTGAGTTGAAGCCGCCGCCCACTGTTGTGGAGGCGCGGGCACTCGCATTGAACCGATCGCACGGCACCGCGTTAGACCAACACAGCTGTCCGGTTGGCTGTCGGCTCGGGCATCAGGTACATGCCCTCACCCCATGACCCCCACCGAATGTCCGAAGAGCCGGATACGTCTTGGCACGGGAACCCGCCAATGAGGATGTCCACGGGTTCGACGTGACTCCAGTCGATGGTCGTGATGTCGCCGAGGTTCGGAGCCTCGGGCCAGTGTCGCGCGAAGACGCGGGCGACGGGCTCGTTGAGTTCTGAGAACCACACGGTCCTGGCGTTGAAGACGTGCTCGACGGCAAGGTCGAGGCCACCGTACCCGCTGAACAGCGACCCGATCCTGAGTCGTGGTTCGCCGCTGGCGTCAAGGTCGTGCATGAAGTCTGCTCCGGTGACGGTCGTCTCCGGCATCGCCTCGTCACGGAGCTGATGCCGAGCTGGTCACCTGTCAGGTGCACGGCTCCGACACACCCGCCGCTCACCGAGCCCTGATCGACTCCGCGAGTCGCGCCACTGCCTCCGGTCTCTGCTCGCGCCCTGTTCGAGGTCACACGCGTCTTGCAGATCAAGGTTCGTCAACCAAAGTTGACAGCGCGTTCGCGCGGTCAACGCCCGCTCACCTGACCGTCGAAAGGCGGTGGCGTGGTGACGGTCTCGATGCGCGTGATGTCGGCGGGTGATGGCTATAAGTACCTGCTGCGCACGATCGCGGCCGCAGACGGCGACCGCGCCCTCTCGACGCCGCTGACGAGGTACTACGCGGAGGCGGGAACACCACCGGGCCGATGGCTGGGGTCCGGCGTCGTCTCGCTCGGCAGGGGGGAGCTCGCGGTGGGTGATCGGGTGTCGGAGGCTCAGCTCCAGCTCTTGATGGGCATGGGCCGTGATCCGATCACCGGCGACCCGCTCGGTCGCGCGTTCCCGGCCTACAAGTCGGTGCCGGAGCGGATCGAGGCTCGGATCGCTGACCTTGACCCGGACCTGAGTCCGGGCGCGAAGGGTGAGGCGGTCGCTCGGATCGAGGCTGAGGAGGCCGAGCGCGGCAGGCGGCGGGCGGTGGCGGGGTTCGACTTCACTTTCTCGGTCCCGAAGTCCGCGTCGGCGTTGTGGGCGGTCGCCGACGCAGGGACGCAGGCGCTCATCGGTCAGGCGCATCATGCGGCGGTTGCGGAGGTGGTCGCGTTCATGGAGCGCGAGGTTGCAGCCACCCGCTCTGGCGCAACCGCCGGTGACGGAGCCGTTGCACAGGTCGATGTCACCGGCCTGGTCGCCACGGCGTTCGATCACTTCGACTCCCGCGCCGGCGACCCCCATCTGCACACCCACGTCGTCATCAGCAACAAGGTCCAGACCGCCTTCGACGGCAAATGGCGCAGTCTGGATGGCCGGCCGATGCACGCCGCCGTGGTCGCCCTGTCGGAGCTGCACGAGGCAGTGTTCGCCGACCACATGACCCGCACCTTCGGCGTCGAGTGGGAAGCCCGCGACATGGGCCGTGACCGCAACCCGGCATGGGCGATCAGCACCGTCCCGGAGGAGCTGGTAGCCGAGTTCTCCACCCGTGCTCGGCACATCGACGCCGAGAAGAACAGACTCATCGCCGAGTACGTCGCCAAGAACGGCCGCCAACCCTCCACAGCCACGATCATCAAGCTCCGCGCCCAAGCCACCCTCGCCACACGCCCGGAGAAGGAAGTGCGGTCGCTGGCCGACCTCACTGCCGACTGGCGCACCCGCGCCACCGGAGTGCTCGGCCACGACGCCACCAAATGGGCACGTGACGCGACCGACAACGACAAGCCGCTGCTGCTGCGAGCCGATGACGTGCCCCTGGATGCAATCGGCGAACTCGGCGAGTCGGTGGTCGGGGTGGTGGGTGAGAAGCGGTCCACGTGGCGGCGGTGGAACCTGATGGCAGAGGCGTCCCGGCAGACGATGGGCTGGCGCTTCGCCACCATGCGAGACCGCGAAGCGGTCGTCGCGATGATCGCCGACGCCGCCGAGCAAGCCTCGCTGCGGCTGACGCCGCCCGACCTCGCCACGAGCCCGGCCGCGTTCCGGAGGGTGGATGGCACGAGCGTGTTCCGCCCGAAGCACTCGACCGTGTTCTCCTCCGAGCTGCTGCTGGAGGCTGAGGACCGTCTGCTCGACCGCTCCCGCACCACGACCGGACCGACCGTCCCGCTGGCGACGGTCGAGAAGGTCACCACGAAGCCTGATCGTGAGGGGCGGATGCTCGGCGAGGATCAGGCCGACGCGCTCATGAAGATCGCGGTCTCCGGCCGCGTTCTTGATGTGCTGGTCGGCCCGGCAGGTGCGGGTAAGACCACCGCGATGAATGCCCTGCGCCGGGCGTGGGAGACCGATCACGGCAAGGGCTCGGTGGTCGGCCTAGCACCGTCCGCAGTGGCCGCGCAGGTCCTCGCCGACGACCTGGGCATCCAAACCGAGAACACCGCCAAGTGGTGGCAGAACTACCTCGTCCACGGTACGACCTTCGAGGCCGGTCAGCTCGTCATCATCGACGAAGCCTCCCTGGCCGGAACCCTGTCCCTGGACCGCATCACCCACCTGGCCGATCGGGCGGGGGCGAAGGTGCTGCTGGTAGGTGACTTCGCCCAACTCCAATCCGTGGACGCCGGCGGCGCGTTCAACCTGCTCGTGAGTGACCGGGACGATGCGCCCGAGCTGGTCGACGTCCACCGCTTCACCAACGCCTGGGAGAAGACCGCCTCGCTCGCGTTGCGGCACGGTCGCACCGAGGTGGTCGACACCTACCTCGACCACGACCGCATCCGCGACGGCGACGCCGAGGCGATGACCGACGCCGCCTACGCCGCCTGGCGCACCGACCGGAACCAAGGCTTGGTGTCGGTGCTGGTCGCTGAGACCCGCAACGACGTGACCACTCTGAACCAGCGCGCCCGTGCTGATCTGATCCTCGACGGCACCCTGACACCAGGCCGGGAGGTAGAACTCACAGACGGCGTCACTGCTGGGGTCGGGGACACGATCATCACCCGCCGCAACGACCGGCGCCTGCGCAACGGCAAGGACTGGGTCCGTAACGGCGACACCTGGACCATCAAGGACGTTCGCGACGACGGCTCGGTTACGATCCGCAAGACCGGCCGCCGGTTCGGCGGCTCCATCGTCCTCCCCGCCTCCTATGTGGCCGATCACGCAGATCTGGGTTACGCGGTCACGGCGCACAGGGCGCAAGGCGTCACCGTTGACACCGCGCATGTGCTGGTGGAGCCGACGACCACGCGGGAGAACTTCTACGTCGCGATGACCCGCGGCAAGCACTCCAACCGCGCCTACGTGATCCTCGACCGGCCCGACGAGCACGCCCACCCGCATCCCGGCGACACCCCCGACGCCACCGGCCTGTCGGTGCTGTTCGGTGTGCTCCAGCACGTCGGTGCCGAGCTGTCCGCGCACGAGACCATCACCGCCGAACACGAGCAGTGGGGGTCGATCGCTCAGCTTGCCGCCGAGTACGAGACCATCGCTGCCGCAGCCCAACACGACCGCTGGGCCACTCTCATCCGTGCTTCCGGCCTCACCGCCGAGCAAGCCGACACCGCGATCGAGTCCGAGGCGTTCGGAGCACTCACCGCCGAGCTGCGCCGCGCCGAGGCCAACCACCACGACCTCGACACCTTGTTCCCGCGATTGGTGGCCGCACGCGGGTTCACCGATGCCGACGACATCGCCTTCGTCCTGCACTACCGGGTGGCTCGTGCCACCGCACGCCCAGCGGGCTCGGGTCGCACCCGCAAGGCGCCACGGCTGATCGCCGGACTGATCCCGTCCGCGGACGGCCCGATGACCGACGATATGCGGCAGGCCCTCGATGAACGGCGGGAGCTGATCGAGACCCGCGCCGACGCTGTGCTCGACACCGCACGCGACGCCGGAGAAGCCTGGACGCGGCCACTCGGTGACCCGCCGCGCGACCCGCGCAAGACGGCGGCGTGGCGACGCCACGCCCGCACCGTCGCCGCCTACCGCGACCGGTACGGCATAACCGACGACACACCCCTCGGCTCGGCACCGGAGAACGCGGCGCAGAAGATCGACGCCGCCCGCGCCAGAAGTGCGCTCATACGGGCACGTGACATCGCTCGGCAGCGCCCGAGAGACGCAGAGCGACGACCGGTCGAGCAAGCTGCCCCCACCCGGAGCCTGTAATGCGACCCCTACCCGAGCCGCAGGCACGCTCCGACACGTGTGGATACGCCACATACTCGACTCCAAGCGAGACAATCGTCAGTGGGCAGCCCGGTCCCCATCAGAGTGGCCTAACTGCGCCAGGTGCTATCTCGACTACGAGGTGAGGAGGACGGGGCCGATGATGAGACAGCCTCGATGGTGCCGGCGCTGGGACGAGTGGCCGAGGCGGCAGCGATGAGCTACATGCCGCCAGATCTCGGTGCTCTCTACCTCCGTCATCGAGACGCTATGCACAAGGTTGCGGCCTCAGTGCTGCGCGAGGCCGGTCGTGCGTCTGAGGCGGACGACGCGGTGCACGACGCGATCGTCTCAATCATGGCTTCGCCACCGGAGAATGTGCGGAACTGGGAAGCATTCCTAGTCACCGCGGCGAAGCGAAAGGCACTGGATCGAATCCGATCAGCCGAGGTACGGCACGCCGGACCCGAGTTCGTCGAGGCCAGCCATGATCGCGCCGACGATTCCGACCTCGGGGAAGACGTAGCTGACGCCATTGACCAACAGGAAAGGGCTGGCCACGCGTGGGACTGTCTCTCGGTACTGGACGAACGCCATCGAAAGGCGGTGTGGGAGACCACGGCGTTGGGACGGCCGCGATCCGAAGTGGCTATGGAACTGAGCGTGACTCCGGCACGTGTGAGCCAGATGACGACACGATCACTAGCACTCCTTCGAGAGGAAATGCGCAGAAGGGAGGAAGGGATCAATGAATAACGATGAACGCGACAGGCTTGTCGCCGAGCTGCTCGAACGACCGCAAGAGCGCGAACTGATCCTGCGTGACGCTGAGTTGACCGATCGAGAGCGCACAGAACTCGCTGGCATCGTTGAGACTGCGGACGCACTCTGGCTTGCGGCCCAAGGTGCGCCCGCGCTCGAAGACGACCCCGTGGCAGCAATGCTCGGCCTGCTCCCTGACAGCGAATGTCGTCTCGACTCCGCTGCATTGTCTCGCGTAAGAAAGCGTGCGCGACTGAGCGTGAGCGACGTTGCCGCACGCCTGCGTGAGCGGGGGTGGGAGTTCGACAAGAGCGACGTGTTCAGGTGGGAGACTCGTACAGCGACGGATGTATCTCCCGCCGTGGTTCAGGCAATCGCTGAAATCTTCGGAGCACCGGTAGACGACCTGATCTCGGCCCCATCGGTGTCTTCTCTGCCCGATCATGTAGGCGCGGTACGCGCGCATCCTCTGTTCGCACAACTCGTTGACCGCTGGTCGCAGGCCCGCCGAGTGTCACGCGCCGTGGCTACGGCGACGCTCGAAAGCCGGATGCTTGCGACCGTGCACCGCGGGGAGCACCCCGACACAGAGCAACTGTTGCGTTCGCTCGACGCCCTTGTTGCCTCTGTCGAACAAGCCGACCGAGGGTAAGAGGCGTATGAACCTGGAAGGTTGTGTTGATCAGGCACTGTCCCTGCTGACGGATGATGTGCGAGCCCGCTTCGCAGGGAACCCGACTAGCGTCCTCCGCACCGACCTCGACCTGACCGTCAGCGCTGTCGAACACCTTGCCAGTTCCCGTGACGACGGTGGCGCATGTGATGGCGTGTCGTTCCTCCAAGACGGGGTGATCCTTTACGCACCCACGCCGTGGAGTCGGCGCGAGAACTTCACACTCGCCCACGAACTCGGGCACTGGCTCGCCGAGAGGGCTCCAGACATCTATGACTGGATCGCCGACCAGGACGAGCCTGGTCGCCTTCTCGAAACGGTCTGCGACCAGATCGCTCAACGCTTGCTTCTACCCGAGTCCGCGGCAACAGCGGTCATTGCTAGCGGCCCGATCAGAGCACAGCACCTGATCGACCTCTATAACGCTACTCAGGCAAGCCGACCAGTGTGCGCGATCGCTCTCGCCAAGCACCTGCCCGGCCTGGGGGCGATCGCCATCATCGACCGCTACACCGGCACCGTCACGCACGCCAGCGTCAAGCCCGACCCCGAGCAAGGCTGGCCCACCGTCTTCCCTTGGCGAGACCAGAAGCTCACCGAAGGCCACCCGCTGCTCAACCTGACACCAGGAGCATCGACTGCTCGACGCCTAGCCTGGCGGACCCCTTGGGGTACCCAAGCAGACTTCTACGTCGACGCCGTCAGCGACGACAAGCGCGCCATCGTCGTGTTCTGCGACCTAGGGCGTGTCTGACAAAGGTTGAGGGGATCGGTTGAGACGCTGGAGCGGTGACGCGGTTTCGGTTGCTTACGGATGCTCAGTGGTCTCTGATCGATGGGATGTTGCCGAGGCCGACGGG
>NZ_JAHFUY010000094.1 GCF_023264895.1 Herbiconiux sp.
AACTCGCGGAAGATCTGGCCGTAGGTCTTGCCCGCGATGTTCGTGAGCACGTTCAGCCGGCCGCGGTGCGCCATGCCGATGGCGACCTCGTCGAGGCCCTCCTCGGCGGCGCCCTGGATGATGGCGTCCAGCAGCGCGATCGTGGACTCGCCGCCCTCGAGCGAGAACCGCTTCTGGCCGACGTACTTGGTCTGCAGGAAGGTCTCGAACGCCTCGGCCTCGTTGAGCTTGGCGAGGATGCGCATCTGCTCGTCGTGGCCGGGCTTGGCGTAGGGGCGCTCGACCTTCTCCTGGATCCAGCGCCGCTCGGCGGGATCCTGGATGTGCATGTACTCGATGCCGATCTTGCGGCAGTAGGAGTCGCGCAGCACGCCGAGGATGTCGCGCAGGTAGGCCTGGCGGGTGAGTCCGAACTCACCGGTCACGAACTCGCGGTCGAGGTCCCAGAAGGTGAGGCCGTGGCTCGCGATGTCGAGGTCGGGGTGGGTGCGCTGGCGGTACTCGAGCGGGTCGATGTCGGCCATCAGGTGGCCGCGCACGCGGAACGCGTTGATGAGCTCCTGCACGCGCGCGGTCTTGTCGATCGCGCTCGCCTCGTCGACCGAGATGTCGGCGGCCCAGTGGATGGGCTCGTAGGGGATGCGGAGCTCGGCGAAGATGTTCTCGTAGAAGCCGCGCTCCCCGAGCAGCAGCTCGTGCACCTTCTTGAGGAACTCCCCGGAGCCCGCGCCTTGGATGACGCGGTGGTCGTAGGTGGAGGTGAGGGTGATGACCTTGCCGATGCCGAGGTCGCTCAGCACGCGGGGGGAGGCGCCCTGGAACTCGGCCGGGTACTCGAGGGCTCCGGCGCCGATGATGCAGCCCTGCCCCTTCATGAGCCGCGGCACGGAGTGCACGGTGCCGATGCCGCCCGGGTTGGTGAGCGAGATCGTGGTGCCCTGGAAGTCGGCTCCGGTGAGCTTGTTGGCGCGGGCCCGGCGCACGAGGTCCTCGTAGGCGGCGAGGAACTCGTTGAAGCCCATGGTGTCGGCGCGCTTGATGCCGGGGACCAGCAGGGCGCGCGTGCCGTCGGGCTTGGGCATGTCGATCGCGATGCCGAGGCCCACGTGGGCGGGGGCCACCACGGAGGGCTTGCCGTCGACCTCGTCGTAGTAGACGTTCTGGCTCGGGAACTCCTTGAGCGCCTGCACGAGGGCCCAGCCGATGAGGTGGGTGAACGAGACCTTGCCGCCGCGCGCACGGCGGAGGTGGTTGTTGATCACGATGCGGTTGTCGATCATGAGCTTGGCCGGGATCGACCGCACGCTCGTGGCGGTGGGAACCGTGAGGCTCGCATCCATGTTCGTGGCGAGCGACTTCGCCATGCCACGCAGCGGCGACACGACGTCCTTCTCCGCGGCGGCGTCGTCCTTCGCGGCGTCCTCCGCCGAGACGCTCCGGGTGGAGGGGGCCTCCGCCGGGATCGGCTGGGGGCGGGCCTCGATGCTCGTGGTCTTCGCGATGGGCTGCGTCGCGGGCCGCGCCGAGGAGGCCTCGGCGATCTGCCCCGACTCGGTCTGGGCCGGCGGTGTCGCGGTCACGGGGGCCTCGGGGCTGCCGGTGGCGCCCTCCGGTGCGTTCGACGCGGGCTCCTCACCAGACGGCGAGGCGGGTGCGGCGGCGGCGTCTGCGGATGCGCCGCCCGTGTTCGCCCGGTAGCTCTCGAGCACCGGCCACCACGACTTGTCGACCGAGTTCTTGTCGGCGACGTACTGCTCGTACAGTTCGTCGACGAGCCACTCGTTGGCCCCGAATTCTCCCGATGCGCCGTCGTCGGTGCTCGTACCCGTCACTTGGCTAGCCAAAGCCGATCGCCCACTTCCCGTTTGCCTCACGATGGCACGTGCCGGTGTCTGCTGCGCTGCTTGTTCACGCGTGGACACGTGCACCTTCAAGCCTAAACCAACGTGCGGAGTCCCGAGACCAGAGGCGGCGGGTTTAGCGTGGGTCGCATGGAGTTCTACGGAGACCCTTCCCGCGACGATCTGACCTATTCCGACGTCTTCCTCGTGCCGTCCCGCTCGGCGGTCACGAGCAGGCTCGACGTCTCGCTCGCGCCGACCGACGGCACCGGCGCGACGATCCCGATCGTGTCGGCCAACATGAACTCCGTGACGGGGCCGAGGCTCGCGGCCTCGCTCGCCCGTCGCGGCGGGCTGGGGGTGCTGCCGCAGGATCTCCCGCTGCAGGAGCTCGACGCCGCCATCCGCTGGGTGAAGGAGCAGTCGGTGGCCTTCGACACGCCCTTCGCCTTCCAGGGCGGCCAGACCGTCGAGGAGGCGCTCCGGCAGGTGCCGGCGGTGCCCGGCCAGGGGCTCGTGATCTACGACGGCGACCGCTACGAGGGCTGCATCCCGGCCGTGCGCCTGGCCACGGCGCTCCCGGATGCCCGGCTCGGCGACCTGCTGCAGGGTGCGGCGCACCACGGGGCGCTCACGAGCATCTCGGCCGACGACATCGACGGCCCCCGCGAGGCGTTCGACGCCATGGTGGCGGCCGATCTCGACTTCGCGCCGATCGTGCGGCACGGCGCCCTGGTGGGAACCCTCAGCCGCACGAGCGCGCTGCGCGCGACGATCTACCGGCCCGCCGTCGACGCCGACGGCCGACTGCTGGTGGCCGCGGCCGTGGGCATCAACGGCGACGTGGCGCTGAAGGCCCGGGCCCTCGTGTCGGCGGGCGTCGACGTGCTCGTGGTCGACACCGCACACGGCCACCAGGAGGGCATGCTGCGTGCGCTCAAGGCCATCCGCGACGCGAAGCTCGGCGTGCCCGTGGTGGCCGGCAACGTGGTGACCGCGCGCGCCGTGGACGACCTCGTCGACGCGGGCGCCGACATCCTGAAGGTGGGGGTGGGGCCGGGCGCCATGTGCACGACGCGCATGATGACGGCCGTGGGCCGGCCGCAGTTCTCCGCCGTGCTCGAGACCGCGGCGGCCGCGAAGGACCGCGGCGCCCACGTCTGGGCCGACGGGGGAGTGCGCTACCCGCGCGACGTCGCCCTCGCCCTCGCGGCGGGGGCCGCCTCGGTCATGATCGGCTCGTGGTTCGCGGGCACCGTCGAGGCGCCGGGCCGGCTGGCGGCGGATGCGGAAGGCCGGCTCTACAAGGAGAGCTGGGGCATGGCCTCCACGAAGGCCGTGCAGGAGCGCTTCGGCCGCCTCGACGCCTACGAGCTCGCGCGCAAGACCCTCTTCGCCGAGGGCATCTCGTCGAGCCGGATCTACCTCGATCCGCTCCGCCCCTCGGTCGAGGACCTCCTCGACATGATCACCTCGGGCGTCCGCTCCTCGTTCACCTACGCCGGAGCAGCCGACGTGCCGAGCTTCCACGACCGCGCCCTCGTCGGCATCCAGTCGGCCGCGGGCTACGAGGAGGGCAAGGCGCTGCCGGTCAGCTGGTGAGCGGAGCTACACTGAGCGGGTGCTCTTCGAGTGGATCATGGTGGGGGTCGGCCTGCTGCTCACCGTGGGCACCGGCCTCTTCGTGGCGAGCGAGTTCTCGCTCGTCAACCTCGACCGCTCCGATCTCGAGGCGCGCACCGCTCGCGGTGAGAAGGGCCTCACGCCCACCATCTCGGCGCTGAAGCACACCTCCACCCACCTCTCGAGCGCCCAGCTCGGCATCACCCTCACCACGCTCCTCACGGGCTACACCATGGAGCCCGCCATCTCGAGCCTGCTGCGCGAGCCGTTCCTCGCGATCGGTCTGCCGGAGGGTCTCGTGCCGCCGCTCAGCGCCACGATCGGCATCGTCTTCGCCACCCTCCTGTCGATGATCATCGGCGAGCTCGTGCCCAAGAACTTCGCGCTCGCGCTGCCGCTGAAGACCGCCCGCATCGTGGTGCCGTTCCAGCTCGCGTTCACCATGGTCTTCCGGCCGGCCGTGGCGCTCCTCAACAACAGCGCGAACGCCCTGCTGCGCCTCATCGGCATCGAGCCGAAGGAAGAGCTCTCGGGGGCGCGCACCGCCGAGGAGCTCTCGTCGCTCGTGCGCCGCTCGGCGCTCGAGGGCACCCTCGAGGTCGACACCGCCACCCTCCTCAACCGCACGCTGCTGTTCGCCTCGCACGACGCCTCGGATGCCATGACGCCGAGACCCCGCATCGTCAGCGTCAAGCGCGACGAGACCGCGGCGACCGTGCTCGGCCTCGCCCGCTCGACGGGCCACTCGCGCTTCCCCGTGATCGACGACGACATCGACGACATCGTGGGCCTCGTGCACGTGAAGCAGGCGGTGTCGATCCCGCGCGACCGACGCGCGGACGTGCCGGTGACCGCGATCATGACCGAGACCATCCGGGTGCCGGAGACGATGGCGCTCGACGTGCTGCTCGGCGAGCTCCGTGGCCGCGGCTACCAGATGGCCGTGGTGATGGACGAGTACGGCGGCACCGCGGGCGTCGTGACCCTCGAGGATCTGGTGGAGGAACTCGTGGGCGAGCTCGTCGACGAGCACGACCGCACGCGCGCCGGTGTCGTGCACAGCCGCGGCGACACCACGTTCCCCGGCATGCTCCGGCCCGACGAGCTCGCCGACCAGGCCGGCATAGCGGTGCCCGAGGACGGCCCCTACGAGACCGTCGCCGGTTTCGTGATGAGCGAGCTCGGCCGCCTGCCCGCCGTGGGCGACCAGGTGGCGCTGCCGGGCGGCGCCCTCCGCGTGGAGCGCCTCGACGGCCGCCGGATCGACCGGCTCCGCTACATCCCCGCCGAGGAGGCCGCCGATGTCTGACTGGCTCGGGATCGTCTGGCTCGTCGTGCTGCTGGCCGGCAACGCCTTCTTCGTGGCGGCGGAGTTCGCCGTCATCTCGGCGCGCCGCTCGCAGATCGAACCGCTCGCCGAGCAGGGCAAGGCGAGCGCCAAGACGGCGCTCTGGGCCATGGAGCACGCCACGCTCATGCTCGCCACCACGCAGCTGGGCATCACCGTGTGCTCGCTGCTCATCCTCAACGTCTCCGAGCCCGCCATCCACCACCTGCTCGAGGGCCCGCTGCACCTCACTGGGCTGCCCGAGGAGGCCGTGGGCACGGCCGGCTTCGTGATCACGCTCGTGCTGGTGTCGTTCCTGCACGTCGTGCTCGGTGAGATGGTGCCGAAGAACATCTCGTTCTCGGTGCCCGACCGCGCGGTGCTGCTGCTCGCGACGCCCCTCGTGGGCGTGGCGCGCGTGTTCCGCTTCGTGATCGTGGCGCTGAACGCGACGGCGAACGGCGTGCTGAGGCTGTTCCGGGTGGAGCCCAAGAGCGAGGCCGCCAGCGCCTTCACGCTCGACGAGGTGTCGACCATCGTGGAGCAGTCCCAGCGGGAGGGCATGCTCTCGGACACGACCGGCACCCTCACCGCCGCCTTCGAGTTCACCTCGAAGCGCGTCGACGAGGTCGCGCTGCCGCTCGACGGGCTCGTGAGCCTGCCGGCCGGCGCCACCCCCGCCGATGTCGAGCGCGCCGTCGCCAAGCACGGTTTCTCGCGCTACGTGCTGCCCGACGACGAAGGTCTTCCGGCCGGCTACGTGCACCTGAAGGACGTGATCGACCTCGACGACGACGAGTTCGACGACCCGATCCCGGCCAAGCGCATCCGCCAGCTGCCGTCGCTCTACGAGAAGACGGATCTGGAGGACGCCCTGGCCGCCATGCGCAAGAGCGGCGCCCACCTCGCCAGGGCCTTCTCGGAGTCCGGCCGCACGACGGGCGTGCTCTTCCTCGAGGACATCATCGAGGAGCTCGTGGGCGAGGTCGAGGACGCGACCAGGCGCTAGCTGCGGGGCCCCGGTGCGACCCCGCCGGGCGCTGTCCCGCTAGCGCGGGCGGCGGGGCCGGGCGCGCAGGTACTGCGCCGGCCAGTAGTCGATCTCGGCGCCGAGCTCGCCCGCGGCCCGCAGCGGGAAGTGCGGATCGCGGAGCAGTTCGCGCGCCAGCATGACGGCGTCGGCCCGGCCGGAGGCCACGATCTCCTCCGCCTCCTGAGCGGTCGTGATGAGGCCCACGGCCGACACCGCGACCCCGGCGCGCTCCTTGACCTCGGTCGCGAGATGCACCTGGTAGAGCGGCCCCACCGGGATCGTGGCCGGCACCAGCCCGCCGCTCGAGATGTCGAAGAGGTCCGCCCCGGCCTCCGCGGCCCAGCCGGCGACGGTGGCGGTCTGCTCGGCGTCCCAGCCGCCCTCCACCCAGTCGGTGCCCGAGAAGCGCACGAGCAGCGCGAGGTCCTCCCCGATCTCGGCGCGCACGGCACGCACGATCTCGAGCAGCAGCCGCGCGCGGTTCTCGAGCGACCCGCCGTAGGCATCCGTTCGCTCGTTCGACAGCGGCGAGAGGAACTGGTGCAGCAGGTAGCCGTGCGCGGCGTGCACCTCGATCACCTCGAAGCCCGCGTCGACGGCGCGCCGGGCGGCGGCCCGGAAGTCGGCGACGATTCCGGGCAGCTCGCCGGCATCGAGGGCCCGCGGGGCCTCGTAGCCGTCGAAGGCCACCGCCGAGGGTGCGACCGTCGGCCACCCGCCCTCGGCCTCGGGCACGGTGCCCTGCACCTCCGACCAACTGCGGTAGGTGGAGGCCTTCCGGCCCGCGTGGGCGAGCTGGATGCCGGCGACAGCGCCCTGAGACCGGATGAAGGCCGTGATGCGGGCGAAGACGGCCTGCTGCTCGCTGTTCCAGATGCCCAGGTCCTCGGGCGAGATCCGGCCCTCGGGCGAGACGGCGGTGGCCTCGGTGAGCACGAGGCCGGCACCGCCGATGGCGAACGAGCCGAGGTGCACGAGGTGCCAGTCGTTCGGCATGCCGTCGTGCTCGTCGGCGGAGTACTGGCACATCGGTGCCACCCACACGCGGTTGCGCAGGGTGACGGAGCGGAGGGCGATCGGGCGGAAGAGTGCGGAATCGGTCACGCGTTCTATTCTGAGGGCATGGCGAGCGACGAGGGTTCCGCGGTGTCCTGGCGGGAGTGGAACGAAGTCGAGGCGTCGGCCTGGGTGCGGGCCCCACGATCCGACGACGACAAGTACACCCGGGGTGTGCTCGGCGTGATCACCGGATCGGCGAGCTACCCCGGCGCCGCCGTTCTCGGCGTGGAGGCCGCGGTGCGCGCCGGCGCCGGCATGGTGCGCTACCTCGGCGACCAGCGCCCGAGCGGCCTCGTGCTGAGCGCGCGACCGGAGGCCGTGACGAAGCCGGGGCGGGTGCAGGCCTGGCTGATCGGCTCCGGCACCGACGCGGCCGAGCGGGACGACGCGGCCAGGGAGCGGATCGAGCACGCCCTCGGCGACGGCGTGCCGCTCGTGCTCGACGCGGGCGCTCTCGACCTCGCTCCACGAGCGCCGGCGACGACCGTGCTCACGCCGCACGCGGGCGAGCTCACCACCCTGCTCGCCGCGTTCGGGGTGCAGACGGATCGCGCGGGCGTGCGCGCCGATCCGGCCTCGTCCGCCCAGCACGCGGCCGACCTCACGGGGTGCGTGGTGCTGCTGAAGGGCCGGATCACCCACGTCGTGGCCCCGCGGTCGCTGGCGGCTCCGGACGACGTGCCGCGCGCGGTGCGGGTGGAGGCGCCCACGAGCTGGGCGGCCACGGCGGGCTCCGGCGACGTGCTCGGCGGCATCGTGGGTGCGCTCGTGGCCGCGCAGTCCGAGGCGGTGCTCGAGGAGCCCGCGCGGCTCGTGGCCATCGCCGCCACCGGAGCGTGGGTGCACGCCCGTGCTGCCGAACTGGCCGCCGACGGCGGGCCCGTGCCCGCGCTCGAGATCGCCGGGGCGGCGCCCAGGATCATCGCGAGGCTGCTCGGCTGACCCCGACCCGCCGTGCCCGCGCGGGCGTCAGCGCCCGGGCTGCGCCTCGAGATCGATGTCGATGTAGGCGATGTCCTCCACCTGCACCACGCCGAATCCCGCGAACGAGATCCCGTACGCCGCGAGGTCGATCGGGATGCTGGCCGTGACCGTGCCGCGGCTGTCGCCGAAGTCGACCGTCGCATCCGCGTGCACCTCGTTGCTCACGCCGCGCACGGTGAGCACGCCGGTGATCGGCACGACCTCCTCGCCGTCGACCGTGGTGGTGGCGCTCGTGAGGTCGATCGGCTCGGTGAGCACGAAAGAGGCCGTGGAGTTGCCGCCGGTCGCCGCCACGAGGGCCTGCAGCAGCATCGTGCGGGCGTCGCCCTCGCTCACGAGGCTCGCGAGGTCGAGCATGAACTCGGCGTCGGTCACGGTCTCGCCGGCCCGGCTGATGACGCCCTCGATCTCGGTGGTGCTGCCGGAGACCTCGAGCCCGTCGACCGTGCTCATGCGGTAGCCCACGCTCGAGTCCGGGCCGAGCCGCCAGGTGGTGGCCGTGGGGGTCGCGACCGCGTTCTCGGGCACGGCCATGACGGTCGGCACGATGCGCTGGGAGGCCGCGGAGCTCTGCAGGCTCCCGCGGGCGAGGATGGGCACCGCCACGACGGCGACGGCACCGACGGCGACGACCGCCGCCACGAGGGCGACGGCGTACTTGGCAGGCTTGTTCACTCGGATCTTCCGGTCGGGGCGACCCGGATCGGGGCGCGGCGGGGCATCTTCACCAGTAGAACAAAACAAGGTGGTCGCCGGCTGGGAATGAGCGGGCAATAGGATGACCGTCGTGCAGAATCACGTGCGTCGACTCGCCGGCTCGCCCGTGATCCTGTGGATCGTCTTCCTCGCCGCGCACGTCTGGCTCGGCGCCGTGGGCCTCACGCATCCGGGACTGCCGTTCGGCGACGTCACGAACGTCTACCTGCCGTGGGTGCAGCAGTCGCTCGACGGCTACCGCCTCGGCATCGACGGCCCCTGGGTCTACCCCGTCCTCGCCTTCCTCCCCATGCTCGCCTCGCTCGTGCTGGGCCCCGAGCTCTACGGGGTGGGGTGGATGCTCATCGTCACGATGGCGGACGCCGCGGTGTTCGCCTTCCTGCTCGCCGGTGCCGGGCCCTCGCGCGCCGCGGGCGGGCTCCGGATCGTGGCCGCCTGGTGGTGGATCGTCTACCTCCTGCTCGTCGGCCCCGTCGCCGTGGGGCGGATCGACGTGTTCACGGTCGACCTCGCGATCGTCGGCCTCCTGCTCGCCCGCAACCGGCCCGCGGTCGCGGGCGTGCTGCTCGCCCTCGCCACCTGGGTGAAGGTCTGGCCCGCCGTGCTCATCGCCGCGGGCGTGGTGGCCGTGCGGCGCCGGCTGCGGCTCGCGATCGCCGCCGGGAGCACCCTCGTGGCGGTCGCGGCCGGTGCGCTCGCGTTCGGCTCGGGCCTCAACGTCTTCAGCTTCGTGACCGAGCAGACGGGGCGGGGGCTCCAGGTGGAGTCTCCCGTCTCGACGATCTGGATGTGGATGGCGCGCGTCGCGGATCCGAGCCGGGTCTACTACGACTTCGACATCCTCACCTTCCAGGTCACCGGGCCCGGCAGCGAGGCGGCTGCGGCCGTGATGACGCCGCTGCTCGTGGTCGCCGTCGCGGCGGTGCTCGCCCTCGCCGTGGTCGTCGTCGCCTCCGGCACCTCACCGACCGCCGTGCTGCCGCCGCTCTCGCTCGCGCTCGTGATGGCGCTCATCGTGTTCAACAAGGTGGGGTCGCCGCAGTTCATGGTGTGGCTCGCGGCGCCCGTCATCCTGGGCATCGTCACGCAGGGTCGCCGGTTCCAGCTGCCGGCGCTGATGGCGCTCGTGATGGGCGGGCTCACCCAGGTGATCTACCCGATCGCCTACGACTGGCTGCTCTACCTCGACCCGCTCATGCTCGTCGTGCTCACGATCCGCAACGTGCTGAGCGTCGCGCTGCTCGTGATCGCGATCCGGATGCTGTGGAAGAGTAGGAGGACCACGACGCGAGGAGACGAACATGCTGGTGGCCTTTTCGGTGGCACCCTCCGGGGGCACCTCTCCCGACGCTAGCGTGCACGACGCGGTGGCCGCGGCCGTCGAGGTCGTGCGGGCCTCAGGCCTTCCGAACTCCACCGACTCGATGTTCACGACGATCGAGGGGGAGTGGGACGAGGTGTTCGACGTCGTCAAGCGCGCCACCCTGGCCGTGCAGGCCTACGGACCGCGGGTGTCGCTCGTGCTGAAGGCCGACATCCGTCCCGGCCGTTCCGGCGAGCTGACCGGCAAGGTCGAGCGGCTCGAGGCGGCTCTCGACGAGCGCTCCCGGCCCTAGCCCCAGCCCTAGCCCCGCGGGGGTCTCAGCTCGGCAGCACGTCGTCTTCGAAGTCGTCGGCGCTCTGGTTGCCGAGGTACTCGTCGCGCGGCAGCAGGCCGTCCTGGATGGCGCGCTTGCGGAGCGCCACCTTCGTGCCCACGTCGATCCCGACCAGGCGGTACTTCTCGCGGATGCGCTTGAGGTAGGACTTCGCCGTCTCCTCCGAGATGTCGAGCGCCTTCGCGACCTGCTTCACGGGCTCGCCGCCGCCGTAGAGCGCCATCACGCGCCGCTCCTGCGCGCTCAGGCGCGGCGCCGACTCGAGGTCGTCGGCGGCGAGGGCCAGATCGAGCTCGGTCGAGATGAAGCTGTCGCCGGCCGAGGCCGCCCGGATGGCCTCGACGATCATGTCGGCCTCCTCGCTCTTGACGAGGTAGCCGAGCGCTCCGGCGGCGATCGCCTCGCGCACCACGACGGGCTCGGAGTAGGTGCTCATGAGCACCGTCTTCACGCCGGCCGACTTGAGCGCCCGCAGCTTGACCGAGACCGGCAGGTTGTCCTTCAGGTCGAGGTCGAGCAGCACCACGTCGACCGGGAACTCCGGGTGCGTGAGGAGCTCGGGCCAGGTGGTGACGGCGGCCACCATGCTGATGTCATCGGCGGCACCGCGGATCCACTCCGTCAGAGCCCCCAGCAGCATGCGGTGGTCGTCGACGATCGCCAGTCGGATCGGATCGCGGTTGATCGACACGGGTGCTCCTTCCGGCCGGATCAGCGCGAGGCGTCCGGCACGATGACATGGGCGTCGACGCTGACACGGAGGCGGCCCGTTCGGGTCTCCAACGAGTACTGGCCGACTCGGGACAAAGCAGACCAGACGGCCGGATCGATGCGACGGCGGGGTATTCCGCCGATCGAGATGGCTATCGGGAGCACCATCCTATCGTCAGCGCGCGCCTGGCCCACGGAGCCGGGCCGGCCGATCTCGAGGTCGAGGGTGGGGGTCGAGCGCCCGGACTCGTCGACGATCAGCCAGATCGCCGAGAGCAGGCCGTCGCGCTGCACGGGCTCGAGGTAGCCGGCGAGACCGTCGGGGTCGCTCAGGGTCACCACGGGGCCGAGGTACTCCGACTCCGCGATCGCGTGGTGCAGCCAGGTCTCCCGCCGGCCCGCCACGAGCAGTCGCCGCAGGTCGGTGGCGAGGCTCGAGGCGGTGCCGGCGAGCTCCTTGTCGAGGGGCAGCGGCACCCGGTCGGTCGCCACGTCCTGCAGCAGCTCCTCCGCCGCGAGGTCGAGGCGGGCGAGCTCGGTCGAGGCGAGGAGGCCGAGGCCGTACCGCGGCGCACCGATCGTGCTCTCGGCGACCGTGCGGTCGAGCTCGCGCTGCACGAGGTTGCCGAACGAGCGCACCACGACGATGCCGGCGTAGACCGGCACGACCGTCAGCATGAGCTGCCCGATGGCGACACCCGCACTGCCCGGCACGGCCACGGCGAACCAGACGATCGAGGCGAGCGAGAGCCCCGTCAGCACGCTCACGGCGATCAGCACGTCGGTGGCCGGCCGGAAGGTCACGCTCGCGAGCAGTGTGGCGCCCACCCCGATGCCGACCGTTCCGTAGCTGAGGCCGTCGCTCTGCAGGAGGGCGATCTCGTCGAGGACGAGGGCGAGGGCATCCGCGGCCAGCACGAGGGCGTAGGCCGAGCGCGGCAGGTTGCCCCTGCGGCGGCGGGCGAGCAGCACGGCCGAGGCGAACGCGGAGATCACGATCACCCAGGCGATCACCGAGAGCACCCGGCCGTCGTTGACCTGCCAGGTCCAGCCGAGCGACACGAGACCGCGGCAGATCAGGATCAGCCCGACGATGACGGCGCCGATGCCGAGGTAGCCGAGCCCCAGGCGCGAGTCCCGCTCGATGTGCTGGCGCACCTCGTCGACCGCGCGCGGGCCCATCCTCCTGGCACGCACCAGCTGGGTGAGCATGCCGTCGGCGGGCGCATCCGCTCGACCGGACCGCGTGCGGCCACGGGATCCCGGTCTCTGCCGGAGAGAGGGCGGCTCGGTCACTTCGGCACCTCCAGCACGACGGTGGTTCCTGAGCCGGGGGAGGAGAACAGCCGCACTTTGCCTCCGACGTCGCGGATGCGGGCGATCACCGACTCGGCGAGCCCCAGCCGTTCGAGATCCACCGCATCGAGATCGAAGCCGACCCCCGCATCGGTGACCATCGCGCGCACGGTCGTGTCGTCCTCCGTGATCGTGACGTCGGCCGAGCCGACCTCGGCATGCCGCCGCACGTTCTCGAGGCACTCCGAGAGCGAGAGCAGGAAGGCATCGAGCACGTGGCTCTGCAGCAGGATCTGACCCGACCCGTGCCACGCCACCTGCAGTCCCATCCGCCCGAAGCGCTGCTTCACCGACTCGAGGGTGTGGCCGAGGTCGCCCGTCTCCACCCGCTCGAGCGTGTAGCCGCCCGAGGAGCGCGGCATCGGGGTGCCGCCGAGGCGGAGCTGCCGGAGCAGCCGCGCATCCTCCGCCGCCTGGTTGCGGAGGGCCTCGGGCTGCACGCCGATGCCCGAGTGGGCGAGCAGGGTGAGCGTGGCGAGCACCGTGTCGTGGAGCAGCCGGGCGCCGTGCCGCCGCTGCGCCTCGAGCTCGCTCGACTGGCGCTCGACGGCGTGGGCCCGGCCGAGCCGCGCCATGCCGAGGAAGGCGCGGCGGAGGCTCGCGGAGAGCCACGAGGCGGCCACGAACAGGGCGGTCCAGCCCACGAGCACCGAGGCGATCACGAACGCGCCCCGCCCGGTGGACCAGGTGGCCGCGATCACGAGCACGAGCACGGGCACGTAGGCGGGGATGACGAGCCACAGGAACCGCGGATGCGCGGCGAGGGTGGCGATGAGCGACGGGATGGCCGTGGAGGCGAAGAGGGTGATGCCGTTCGTGGTGGCGGTGTCCGAGACGCCGGCGCCCGGGAGACTGAAGGCCGCGAGGGTCGCCAGCGAGATGACGTAGGTCGCGATGGGCATCACGGGGGTGCGGGTCGACCCGACGAGATAGAAGCCGAAACCGGTGAGCAGCATCAGGGCCAGCGCCGGGGCCACCGGCCCCAGGTCGGCGACGTTCGCGACGACCACGGTGACGAACGACGATCCGGCGAACAGGAGGCCGAGATTGCGCGCCGTACGCGTGAGGAGCTTGTGGCGTTCGCGCTCGGTCCGGGGCACGTCTGCATCCTATAGGCGGCGACTACCCCCTGAATTGGGGCGAGAACAACTCGACAGCTGTCGGTAATCTCGAATCAGTTCTGGGGGGAATTGGCCGGGGATCCGCACGAGAGTGGGATCCCCGGCCGCATTTTCTCAAGCGGCGAACAGCCGCGCGATCTCCCGGCCCACCGCATCGAACTCGATCAGGAACCCGTCGTGGCCGAACTTCGACTCGATCACCACGGGCTCGTCACCGTCGAGGGTGTTGGGCAGATGGCGGGCGATGAGGGCCTGGTCCTCCACCGGGAACAGCCGGTCGCTGTCGATGCCCACCACGAGGGCCCGTGCCGTGACCGACTCGAGGGCCGGCACGATCCCCGCCCGGCCGCGACCGATGTCGTGCGAGTTCATCGCCTCCACGAGGGTGATGTAGGTGTTCGCGTCGAAGCGACGGGTGAACTTGTTGCCGTGGAAGTCGAGGTACGACTCCACCGCGAAGCGCCCGCCGCCGCCGAGCGGGCTGATGCCGCTCTGCCAGCTGCGCTGGAACCGGCCGTTCAGCTCGCTCGGGCTGCGGTAGTTGAGAAGGGCCATCCGCCTGGCCAGCGCGAGGCCCTGGTGCGGGCCCTCACCGTCGGCCGCGTCGTAGTAGTCGCCGCCGTGGAACGCGGCGTCGGCACGGATGGCCTGCACCTGCACCGAGTTCAGCGCGATCTGGCCGGCCGAGCTGAGCGCGGGCGCGGCGATCACGGCGAGGCGCTCCATGGCATCCGGATACCGCACCCCCCACTCGAGCACCTGCATGCCGCCCATCGAACCGCCGACCACCGCGAACCAGCGGTCGATGCCGAGGGACTCCGCGAGGGCGTGCTGGGCGCGCACCTGGTCGGCGATGGTGGTGTGCGGGAAGCGGGCGCCCCACTCGGCGCCGTCGGGCGCGATGGAGGAGGGTCCCGTCGAGCCCTGGCAGCCGCCCAGCATGTTCGGCGCCACCACGAACCAGCGGTCGGTGTCGATCGGCAGGCCCGGCCCCACGAGCCCCGGCCACCAGCCGTCCGTCGGATGCCCCGGCTCGGCCGGGTGGTTGAGGTTGCTGTCGCCGGTCAGCGCGTGCAGCACGAGCACCGCGTTGTCGCGCTGCGGCGAGAGTGTGCCGTAGGTCTGGTAGGCCAGCCGCGTCTGCGGCAGCCGCTGGCCGTTCTCGAACACGAACTCCCCGACATCGGCGAACAGCCGCCGCCCCACGGGGTCTCCCTCCCGCCAGGCGCCCGACGCAGGGGGCTTGCCGAGCACGGAGCGGATCTGGGCGTCGGTGATGAAGCCGGAGGGTACGGTGTCTTCGTTCGTCTGCCAGTCCATATAATCCTTGCTGCGCCGCCGCTGCTGCGGCGCAGGCGGCGTGCGGCGCGGCTGTCGCTGCGCGTCGCTTCGCGGCGCTTCGCGGCAGCCGTGCCGCCTTAGGTCGGGTGGGTGGGGCCCGTTGCGTTCGGCCTCCAGGGAAGTCTTGCGGATGGAGAAGGCCCCTTGCCGAATGTTACGCAAGGGGCCTTTTTCCTGTACCGGTTATCTAGACAGCGTTTGCTCGGACTACCTCTCTTGCGGCCTTGAGGCCGGACTCGAGGTCGGTCTTGAGGTCGTCGATGTTCTCCAGGCCTACGGAGAGGCGGACCAGGCCGGGGGTGACGCCCGTGGTGAGCTGCTGCTCGGGGGTGAGCTGGGAGTGGGTGGTGGAGGCGGGGTGGATGACGAGCGAGCGCACGTCGCCGATGTTGGCGAGGTGGCTGAAGAGCGAGAGGCTCTCCACGAAGGTGCGGCCCGCATCCACGCCGCCCTTGAGCTCGAACGACAGCACGGCGCCGACGCCCTTGGGGGCGTACTTGTTCGCGGCCGCGTACCAGGGGCTCGAGGGGAGCCCGGCGTAGTAGACGGTGGCGATGTCGGGGTGGTTGTCGAGCCACTCCGCGATCTCCTGCGCGTTCTGCACGTGGCGCTCGATCCGGAGCGAGAGCGTCTCGATGCCCTGGATGAGCTGCCAGGCGCTCGCCGGCGCGATCGAGGCGCCGAGGTCGCGCAGCAGCTGCACGCGCGCCTTGATGATGTACGCGATGCCGTCGCCGAGCACGCCGGTGTAGCTGGCGCCGTGGTACGACGGGTCGGGCTCGGTGAGGCCGGGGAACTTCTCGACGTTCTTCGACCACTCGAACTTTCCGCCGTCGACGATGATGCCGCCGATGACGGTGCCGTGGCCGCCGAGGAACTTCGTGGCCGAGTGCACGACGATGTCGGCACCGTGCTCGAGCGGGCGGATGAGATACGGCGTGGCGATCGTGTTGTCGACGATGAGCGGCACACCCGACTCGTGGGCGACGGTCGAGACGAGGCCGATGTCGAGGATGTTGATCTTGGGGTTGCCGATGGTCTCGGCGAAGAAGAGCTTCGTGTTGGGGCGCACGGCCCGGCGCCACTCCTCGGCGTCGTCCTGGTCCTCCACAAAGGTGGTCTCGATGCCGAGCTTCGCGAGCGTGTACTTGAAGAGGTTGTAGGTGCCGCCGTAGATCGACGACGACGACACGATGTGGTCGCCGGCCTGCGCGATGTTGAGCACGGCGAAGGTCTCGGCGGCCTGGCCCGAGGCGACCAGCAGCGCTGCTGTCCCGCCCTCGAGCGCGGCCACGCGCTCCTCCACCACGTTCTGCGTGGGGTTCTGGATGCGTGTGTAGATGTTGCCGAACTCGGCCAGGGCGAACAGGTTCTTGGCGTGGTCGGCGCTGTCGAACACGTACGACGTGGTCTGGTAGATCGGCGTGGCGCGCGCGTTGGTGACCGGGTCGGGCTGGGCACCGGTGTGGATCTGCTTGGTCTCGAACTTCCAGTTCGCAGCGTTGTCGGTCATGGAGGTCTCCAAAAGGTCGGATCGGAACTGCTGGAAGCGTATGGTCGCGGAGTCCGCGCGCGCAACGAGCCCGACGCTCGGCGTAACGTTACGAGGGCCGCCGGAACAGCCACTCGGCGCGCGGCTCGACCAGCGGCCGGAACACCCGCCGCACGATCGGCTGCGAGAGCCCCACGGCGATCAGCACGCTCAGCACGAGCATGGCCGGCAGCACCCACCACGGCAGCACCCCGTCGAGCCAGCCGGACTCCCGCAGCGGGTAGAGCACGAAGCTGTGCAGCAGGTAGACGTACATCGTGGCCTGGCCGAGCGGCGAGAACCAGGTGCCGCGGCGGGGGATGAGCGTGAGGAACGCGATGACCAGCACACCGGCGACCACGATGGCGGCGAGCCGAAGCGCTCCGGCCCACCACTCGTCGTAGCCGAACGACGGGTACGCCTCCTGGAACAGCAGCACCCGCCGGATCTTCACGTCGCGCCAGAACCCCAGGTCGCTCGCGATCACGAGGGCGAGGGCGGTGAACAGGCCGAGCGACACGGCGCGCACGCCCCAGATGACCCGCGTCGACGCGCTCAGCCAGAGGTCGGCGAGCGGGAGCTGGCGGAGCTTCCAGCCGAGCACGAAGAACGGCAGCAGTCCGAGGGCCC
>NZ_JAHFUY010000095.1 GCF_023264895.1 Herbiconiux sp.
CCGTAGATGTACGTGAGGGCAACTTCCACGCGCTTGTCGCGGGGAATGTCAACTCCTGCTAGACGTGCCATTGTGGCTATCTCCTGTTGATGAGTGGAGGTCTGTGACAGTGAATGTGCTTCGGCCTCCGACCGAAGGTGTCCGCCGCCCGGCTCTCACCGGGCGGCTTCTGACACTGCCGTTTCTTGTGTCCGGGCCGGAGCCCAGGAGTTCTTGCTAGCCCTGGCGCTGCTTGTGGCGCGGGTTGCTCTTGCAGATCACCATGACGCGACCGTTGCGGCGGATGACGCGGCAGTGCTCGCAGATGGGCTTGACGCTGGGGTTGACCTTCATTGTTTTCTCTCTTCACTGTCCTCGTACCCCGTGGAATGCCAGGGGCCGTTACTTTCCAGCAGCGGCTACTTGTAGCGGTAGACGATCCGGCCACGGGTGAGGTCGTAGGGGCTCAGCTCCACGATCACGCGGTCCTCGGGGAGGATGCGGATGTAGTGCTGGCGCATCTTGCCCGAGATATGGGCAAGCACCTTGTGGCCGTTCGTCAGCTCCACCCGGAACATGGCGTTCGGGAGCGCCTCGACGACTGCGCCTTCGATCTCGATAACACCGTCTTTTTTGGCCATAGCCTCACTGTCGCTAAAAATAGGTTTCTGCTGGTCGTGCGGAGATTCGGATGCCTGTCGTCGCGTGACAACGGGCCCAAAACACCAAAGATCGAGCTTACGCTACGAATCGCCCTTGCGCAATCACCGATCGGAGTCTATAGAGCGCACCACGGCCACGAGGCCGTCATGCAGCGGGTGCCTGGCCTCGATGCCGCAGACCTGGGCGGCGAACTCCTCGGGGCTCAGCCGTGTCAGCAGATCGGCGAGCTCGGCGCTCTGCGGATCGCTCGGGGCGTCGAATCGCAGGGCGGCGCGCACGGCGCGCAGCAGCGCCTCGTGCGGCAGCCCTCGCTCGGCCAGCTCTGCGGCGGGTCCGATGAACCGCTCGTGCCGGCTGATCTTGCGGAGCGGCTGGCGCCCGACCCGCTCGGGGGTGTCGGTGAGGTAGGGGTTCGCGAAGCGCACGAGGTTCTTCTCGAGGTAGGCCTCCTGTGTGGCCGGGTCGAACTCGTGCTTGGCCACGAGGAGCGCCTTGGTCTCCTCGAGAACCGCCTTGACCTCACGGAAGACCTGCGGCACGGCGAGTGCGTCGGCGAGCGTCGAGGCGCCCTCGATCCAGCCGTGGTAGGCCGTGGTGGCGTGGCCGGTGTTGACCGTGAAGAGCTTGCGCTCGATGTAAGGGGCGAGGTCGTCCACGAAGTGCGCGGCGGGGATGCTCGGGGCGGCTCCCTGGAACGGCCCCTCCTCGATCGCCCACTCGAAGAAGTCCTCGACCGTCACGTCGAGCCCGGCACCGGGCTCCTGGTTCGGCACGATGCGATCGACGGCGGTGTTCGCGAAGATCGCGTGGCCGAGCGCCTCGGAGGCCTCGCCGCCGTCGAGACGGCCCACGATCTCGGCCTTCAGCGCATCCGTCGCATTGATGGCGTTCTCGCACGCCATGACGTGCAGGGGCGGCAGTGCCGCCTCGCGCGCCTCGAGGGCGCGGGCGATCACGGGCGCCACGAACTTCAGGATGTTCGGGCCCACGGCCGTCGTCACGAGCGATGCGGTGGCGATCTCGGCGACCACCGCATCCTCGTCGCTGCCGCTGTTGAGGGCGCGATAGCCCGTGACCGTGCGGGTGGAGGAGTCCTCCCCCACCGCGTGCACGTCGTAGCTCGACGATGTCGCCAGCGCGTCGATGAGCTCGGCGTTCACGTCGGCGAAGACGAGCTCGTAGCCGGCCTCGTGAAGGATGAGCCCCACGAAGCCTCGGCCGATGTTCCCGGCTCCGAAATGCACGGCTTTCATGGGGCTCTCCTTCATTCGCTGTTATTCGTTGACGTCGCCGAGGATCTCGAGGATCTCGTCGGGGGTTCCCGCGGCCAGCAGCTTCGCGACCTCGTCGTCATCGCTGAACACGATGGCGATCTTGGTGAGGATGTCCATGTGGCCACCCTCCTTGCCGGCGATGCCGACCACGAAGCGCACCTCTTCGCCGCCCCAGTCCAGGGCGTCGTCGTACCGCACGAACGAGAGCGCGGATTCGAGGATCGTGTCCTTGCCCTCGTTCGTGCCGTGCGGGATGGCTAGGAAGTTGCCCATGTACGTCGAGACCGTCTCCTCACGCTGGAGCATGAAGTCGAGGTACTCCCCGGTGACGGCTCCGGCGGCGACCAGGATGGCGGCCGCCTCGGCGATCGCGTCCTCCTTGGTGCGCGCGGTGCCGCTCAGTCGGATCTGCGACGGTTCCAGTACGGCCATGGGATTCTCCCTCTCCTGCAGGCGTCTACTCGACGCCGTGCTGCTGCTTGAGCTTCGCGATGACTTCCTCGTACCGCGGGCTGTTCATGAAGTTGTCGACCGACACGTGCTCCGCGCTCGGCGTGCGCTCCTGCGCCCGCGGCGTGAGCTCGCGCTGGGTGATCACGAGGTCGACGTCATCCTCCAGGCTTGCGATCGACTTGTTCACCACGGTGACGCCGTCGATGCCCGCCTTCTTGATCTTATTCCGCAGCACCGAGGCGCCCATGGCGCTCGATCCCATTCCGGCGTCGCAGGCGAACACGATGTTCGAGATGGGGCGCTGGTCGGTGAGCAGCGAGGTCTCCTCGGCCACGGCCTCGGCGTCGCCCGCGGGCACGCCCTCGGCGCGGAGGTTGCCGAGCACGCTCGACTCCTTGCCCTTGTTGGCCTCGGTCTTGGCCACGGCCGCCGACAGGTCGCCGGTCTCGCCGCGCTCGAGGTCGCGCTTGCGGCTGGCCCGCAGGATGACGGCCGTGATGATGAACGACACCGCCGCGGCCGCGATCACCGAGAGGATCACGCCGACGTAGCTGTCCTGCGCCGTCGCGGCGAGCACCGCGAAGATCGAGCCGGGCGAAGCCGCAGTGCGCAGGCCCGACTGGAAGAGCACGTTCACAGCGACACCGGTGGCGCCACCGGCGATCGCGGCGATGATGGTCAGCGGCTTCGACAGCACATAGGGGAAGTAGATCTCGTGGATGCCGCCGAAGAACTGGATGATGGCCGCTCCGGGGGCGCTCGCCTTGGCCAGTCCGATGCCGAAGATCGAGAAGGCGATCAGGATGCCGAGGCCGGGACCGGGGTTCGATTCGATCAGGAACAGGATCGACTTGCCGCTCTCCTGGACCTGGATGGCACCGAGCGGCGTGAAGACGCCGTGGTTGATCGCGTTGTTGAGGAACAGCACCTTGCCCGGCTCGACCAGGATGCTCACGAGCGGGAGGAGTCCCAGGGTGGTCAGCCAGTTCACGCCGGCCTCGAGGGCCGCGCTGATGGCCTGGATGACGGGAGCGATCCCGAAGAAGCCGGCGATGGCGAGGAGGAAGCCGAGGATGCCGGCAGAGAAGTTGTCGACCAGCATCTCGAAGCCGGCCTTGATCTTGCCTGCCCACAGCGAGTCGATCTTCTTCATCAGCCACGCCGCGAGCGGGCCCATGATCATGGCGCCGATGAACATCGGGATGCTCGCACCCACGATGACACCCATGGTCGCGATCGTGCCCACCACGCCGCCGCGTGCGCCGTAGACCATCCGGCCGCCGGTGTTCGCGATCAGCAGGGGGAGCAGATAGGTCAGCATGGGACCGACGAGGCCCACGTACGCCGTGAACGGCTCGCCCTCCTCGGGCTGGGTGAGCTGGGTCAGCCCGCCCGTCCAGCCGATGTCGGCCACGTTGCCGCCGCCGCCCAGGATGCCGTTGGGCAGCCAGCCGGTGGCGATGAAGAGGCTCGTGATGAGCCCCCAGGCGATGAACGCCGGGATGTTCGGCATGACCATGCCGCTGAGGAAGGTGCCGAAGCGCTGGACGCGCACGCGGGCTCCGCCTCCCTGCTTCGTTTCTGACGTCGTTGTCATGACGACTGCTCCGTTTCTGTGGTGTTCTCGGTGTCCGGGTGATGGTGCATTGCTAGGTGCGTGGTGTTCGTGTGGTGCGTCTCAGGGGGTCGCGGCGGAGGTGACCGCCGCGCGGGCCTCCACGGCGCTGTTGGCCGAGAGGGCCAGCTCGGCGAACCGGCGGGCCTCCTCGAGGGTGAAGCGGGCGAGCTCGGCCCGCACGTCGGCGAGCGCCGACGGCGACATCGAGAGCGTCGTGGCGCCCAGGCCCACGAGCACGACGGCGAGCAGCGGGTCGGCCGCCGCCTCGCCGCAGATGCCGACGGGCTTGCCGGTCGCGCGTCCCGCCTTGCCGACCTCGCCCACGAGCTTCAGCACGGCCGGGTGCCAGGGATCCTGGAACGAGGCGACCGAGCCCAGCAGCCGGTCGGCTGCGAGCGTGTACTGGGTGAGGTCGTTGGTGCCGATGGAGGCGAAGTCGGCGTCGGCGAGGATGCGGTCGGCCAGCAGTGCGGAGGAGGGCACCTCCACCATGACGCCGACGGTCTTCAGGCCGAGCTGGCGAGCGAGAGCGGTGAAGTAGCGGGTCTCCTCGACGGTCGAGACCATGGGCGCCATGACCCAGACGTCGGCGTCGGTCTCGGCGTCGGCCTCGGCGAGCGCGCGGAGCTGGTCGCGCAGGATGGGCTCGTTGGCGCGGAGGGCTCGCAGACCGCGGAGTCCGAGAGCCGGGTTCTCCTCGGCGGCGTCGTTGAGGAAGCTCAGCGGCTTGTCGGCGCCCGCGTCGAGGGCGCGCACGACGACCTTCTTGCCGGGGAAGGCCTGGAGAAGGCGCACGTACTGCGCCTTCTGGTCCTCCACCGTCGGAGCGGTCGCGGAGTCCAGGAAGAGGAACTCGGTGCGGAAGAGCCCGACGCCCTCGGCCCCCTTCTCCACCGCGTCGGCAGCGCCGTCGGCGGAGCCGAGGTTCGCGAGCAGGGGCACCGGCGTGCCGTCGGCGAGCGCACCGGGTCCGGTCGCGGCGCTCCGAGCGGCCTTGAGCTCCGCGGCGCGCGACTCGGCGGCTGCACGGGTCGCGTCGTCGGGGGCGACCGTGACGTCACCGGTCGCGGCGTCGACCACGATCTCGATGCCGTCGGCCAGCTCGAGCGCGCCGGCGACTCCCACGACCGCCACGATCGACTTCTCGCGGGCGAGGATGGCGGTGTGCGAGGTCGGTCCGCCGTCGCTCGTCACGAGGGCGAGAACCTTGGAGAGGTCGAGCAGCGCGGTGTCGGCCGGCGCGAGATCGCGGGCGACGAGCACGAACGGATGCTCCGGGTCGGGCACACCGGGAGCGGCCACGCCCCGCAGGTGCGCGACCACGCGCTGGGAGACGTCGTCGAGGTCGGTGGCCCGCTCCCCCATGTAGCCGCCCATGCTCACGAGCAGGTCGCGGAACGCCGCGAAGGCCTCGTAGACGGCGCGCTCGGCGGTCTTGCCCGAGTCGATCCGCACACCCACGTCGTCGATGAGCGTCGGGTCCTCGGCCATGAAGGCCTGCGCCTCGAGCACCTCCTTGGCGGAGCCTCCCGCCCGCTCGCCGCGCAGGCGGATGATCGCGGCGGTGGCGGCGAGGGAGGCGCGGGCGCGCTCCTTCTCGGCGTCGGGCGTCAGGGCGCTCGTGTCGTCGGCGGGCTCGGGGAGCGGGTCGGGCATCCGGAGCACGGTGCCCACGGCGATGCCGCGGCCGATGCCGGTGCCGTGCAGCACGTCGCCCATCAGGCGGCGTCCAGATCGGTGGCGAGGAGCTGGGCGAGCTCGTCGAGCACCGCGTCGGCGCCCTCGGCCTCGGAGACGAGCGTCACGGTGTCACCCTGCTCGATCCCGAGCGAGATCACGCCCAGGATGCTCGCGGCGTTCACCGACTTGTCGCCCTTGGAGAGCTGCACCGGAAGGCCCGCCTTCGCGACGGCCTGGGTGAAGAGCGACGCCGGGCGCGCGTGCAGCCCATGGGCGGATGCCATCTCGACGGTTCGTTCAGCCATCAGTCAATCTCCTTAGCTCCCGCTCATCCCTGAGCGATGTTCTGCGGACCCCGCGGCAGAGCGAGGAGTCCTGTCACGATGTCGGCGGCGATCTCCGCGCCGTCTGGCCCGAACACGGTGTCCGGCAGCAGGGCGGCCCTCGCACCCGCCGCTCGCGCGCGGCTGTCCAGTTCCTCGAACTGCGCGGAGAGGTGGGGTCCGACCAGCAGCACGCGCGTGGCGGCGAGCCTCTCGTCGACGTCCGGCAGCGTGCCGGCCTCGACGATCAGGTCGAGGTCGCGATCCCGGGCCACCCGGCGCAACCGGAGCGCGAGAAAGGTGCTCGATGCTCCTGCACCGCAGACGATGAGCACCTTGTCCACGCACGCCTCCTCGCGTCCTGCTTCGATCTCCATCGATACTCCGTCATCCCCGCCCACGCATCCAGCAGCTTTCCTTCCGCACCCCCGGAAGCGTCTAGGGTGACTGGTGATGAGAGCGAAGTACGAGCGTCTGCTGGACTACCTCGCGGCGGCCGACGACTGGGTCACGGCGGGCGAACTCGCGGACCGGCTCGGGGTGACGACCCGGAGCGTGCGGAGCTACGTCACGAGCGTCAAGACGGCGGCGAAACCGCTCGAGGTCATCGCCTCCTCCACCAGCGGCTACCGCCTCAACCGCGAGGCCTACGCCACGTTCGTGGCCGCACGGCGTTCGCGCGAGACCGACGGCGGGAGCCCGCGCGAGCGCGTGCACTTCATCATCCGCGCGCTCGGCGATGCCCCGGCGGGGCTCGACCTCTACGACCTGGCGGCGAATCTCTTCGTGAGCGAGTCCACCGTGGAGGCCGACCTCCGAAAGGCCAAGCTCCTCGTCGACGACGCAGGGCTCTCGCTCGCGCGTCGAGGCAGCACGGTGTCGCTCGTGGGCAGCGAGCTCAACCGCCGGCGGCTGCTGAGCCGGGTGTTCCGGGACGAGAGCGCGCAGGGCTTCCTCGACCTCGAGAACATCCAGCGCGAGTTCTCCTCCGAGAACCTCTCGGGCTTCAAGTCGGACCTCATCGCGATGCTCGACGGCAACGGCTACTTCGTCAACGAGTACTCGATCGACAACGTTCTGCTCCACATCGTGATCGCGGTCGACCGGGTGGGCAAGAACCTCTCGATCGAACCGGTGGAGGGCCCGAAGGCGTCCGAGACGATCCGCGAGGTCGCCGGTCACCTCGACGACCTCATCCGCTCGCACTTCGATGCGGCACTCGGCGTGCGCGAGCTCAGCTACCTCTCCGTGCTCCTCACCACGCGGGTGCTGACCCCCGGGCACAACGAGCCCACCGAGTTCGTGGCCGAGACCTACCTCGGCGCGGAGGATCTCGCCGAGATGCGGCGGATCGTGCGGCTCGCGAGCGACGAGTACCTCGTCGACCTCGACGACGAGGACTTCACGGTGCGGCTCGGCCTCCACATCCGGAACCTCGTGGCGCGCGCCCAGGAGAACTCGTTCTCCCGCAATCCCATGACGCGCTCCATCAAGGGCTCGTACCCGATGATCTACGAGCTCGCCGTCTTCATCGCCAGCCAGATCCAGCGCGGCTACGACATCACGGTCAACGAGGACGAGATCGCCTACATCGCCCTGCACGTGGGCTCGTACCTCGAGCGCCAGAACCTCCGCCAGGAGCGCGTGAGCTGCGCGATCGTGAGCCCGAACTACTACGACATGCACCTCGCGCTCCGGGAGCGGCTCGAGGCCGCTCTCGGCTCCGAGCTCGAGGTCGAGGTCGTCATCACGCGCGCCGACGTCGACTGGAACGCCCTCTCCTCCGACATCGTCGTCACGACCATCCCCGTGCAGGCCGCGCGCGAGAACGTGGTGGTCGTGCCGCCCTTCCTCACTGAGGCCGACATCGACGCCGTGCGCCGGGGCGTGACCGCCGTGCGTCGCCATCGCCGGCGCATGCGGCTGAAGGACGAGCTGCTGCAGTACTTCGACGAGCGGCTCTTCTGGCGGAACCTCTCCGCCGCGTCCGAGGCCGAGATGATCCGCACCCTCGGTCGCGCCATGGTCGGGCTCCGCGTCATCGACGACAGCTACGTCGAGGGCGCGATCGAGCGCGAGCGGATGTCGTCGACCGCCTTCACCGACACCATCGCTGTCCCCCACGCCATGGTCATGAGCGCCAGCCGCACCGCGATCTCGATCGTCGTCAACGAGACCCCCATGGCGTGGGGCGAGAACCGCGTCAACGTCATCGCCCTGATCGCCTTCAGCGAGAGCGGCCGGCGTGCCTTCCAGACCGTCTTCGACCAGCTGGTCGAGGTCTTCTCCGACCGCGACGACCTGCAGCGTATCGTGCGCCGCTCGAACGACTTCGCGTCCTTCATCGACGAGCTCGTGCACGTCATGGAGGCCTGAGGCCCGGCCTCGGCGCCTGCTACGGGATCGGGACCGGCGTCACGCCGAGCGGTGCGAGCGCTGCCGCTCCCCCGTCTTCGGCGGTCAGCACCCAGATGCCGTCCTTGTGCACGGCCACGGAGTGCTCCCAGTGGCTCGACATGCTGCCGTCGGCCGAGGCCACGGTCCACTCGTCGTCGCGCACGAACGTCTCGGTCGTGCCGGCGGTGATCATCGGCTCGATCGCCACCACGAGCCCGGGCTTCACCTCGGGTCCGCGCTGGCGCACGCGGTAGTTGAACACCGGCGGCGCCTCGTGCATGCTGCGCCCGATCCCGTGCCCGATGTAGTCGGTGAGGATGCCGTAGACAGCCCCCTGGGCCACCGACGGATGCTCCTCCACGTACTCCTCGATCGCCTCGCCCACCTCGTTGAGGTGCCGGGCGGTCGCGAGCCGCGCGATGCCGTGCCAGAGCGACTGCTCGGTGACGTCGGAGAGCAGGCGGCGCGCGGCGACCTCGTCGGGCCGGGTCGGGTCGTCGAGCACCACGGTCATCGCCGAGTCGCCGTTCCACCCGCCCACATCGGCCCCGCTGTCGATCGACACGATGTCGCCCGGCTGCAGCAGGCGCGCGCCGGGGATGCCGTGGACGATGTCGTCGTTGACCGACGCGCAGACGGTGTGCGCGTATCCGGGCACCAGCTGGAAGTTCGAGCGGCCGCCACGCTCCCGGATGACCCGGTCCGCGATGGCATCCAGCTCGAGGGTCGAGACGCCGGGAGCGATGGCCTCGCGAACGGCCGCGAGCGAGGCCGCGGTCACGAGACCCGGCTCGACCATGAGCCGGAGCTCGGCGGGCGTCTTGTAGATGCCCTTGTTGCGGCCCAGCATCCGGCTCAGTGGCCGGAGAGCGCGTCGACGATGCGCTCGGTGACCTCATCGACGCTGCCGAGGCCGTCGACCTCGAGCACGAGCTGGCGCCCGGCGTAGACCGCGATCAGCGGAGCGGTCTGCTCGGCGTAGACGTCGAGCCGCTTGCGGATGACCTCTTCGGTGTCGTCGCTGCGGCCCTGCTCGGCCGAGCGCTTGAGCAGCCGGGAGACGACCTCGTCGGTGTCGGCGGTGAGCACGACGACCGCGTCGAGGGTGACGGCCGCCACACCGAGGATGTCGTCGAGCTCCTCGACCTGCTGCAGGGTCCGCGGGTAGCCGTCGAGCAGGAAGCCGTCGGCCGCGTCGCTCTGACCGAGACGGTCTCGCACCAGGTCGTTCGTGAGCGCATCGGGCACGTACTGCCCCGCGTCCATGTACTCCTTGGCCTTGAGCCCGAGCTCGGTGCCGGCCTTGACGTTCTCGCGGAAGATGTCGCCGGTCGAGATCGCGGGGATGCCGTAGTTCTTCGACAGGCGGGCCGCCTGCGTGCCCTTGCCGGCACCGGGCGGCCCGATGAGCAGCAGCCTCATCGAAGCAGTCCCTCATAGTGCCGCTGCTGCAGCTGGGAGTCGATCTGCTTCACGGTCTCGAGTCCGACACCCACGATGATCAGGATCGACGCACCACCGAACGGGAAGTTCTGGTTCGCCCCCACCAGCACGAGCGCTATCAGCGGAAGCAGTGCGACGAGACCCAGGTAGATCGAGCCGGGCAGCGTGATGCGGGTCAGCACGTAGTCGAGGTACTCGGCCGTCGGGCGGCCCGCGCGGATGCCGGGGATGAAGCCACCGAACTTCTTCATGTTGTCGGCGACCTCTTCGGGGTTGAAGGTGATCGCGACGTAGAAGTAGGTGAAGCCGACGATGAGCAGGAAGTACAGCAGCATGTAGAGCGGGTGATCGCCGCGCACCAGGTAGTTGTTGATCCAGGTCACCCAGCCGGCCGGGGTCTCCCCCGCTGCAGGCTGGTTGAACTGCGCGATGAGAGCCGGCAGGTACAGCAGCGACGAGGCGAAGATGACGGGCACCACGCCGGCCATGTTGACCTTGATCGGGATGTACGTGTTGTTGCCGCCGTAGGTGCGCCTGCCCACCACGCGCTTGGCGTACTGCACAGGGATGCGCCTCTGGTAGAGCTCCACGAACACGACGGCCGCGACCACCGCGATTCCCACACCGAGCACCAGCAGGAAGGTCTCGAAGCCGCGGGTCTCGGCGATGAGCCAGAGCGACGACGGGAAGGTGGAGGCGATCGAGGTGAAGATCAGCAGCGACATGCCATTGCCGATGCCGCGCTCGGTGATCATCTCGCCGAACCACATGATGACACCGGTGCCCGCGGTCATGGTGATGACCATGAGCAGGATCGCGTACCAGGCGTCGTTGGTGATCAGCTGGCCGCACTCGGCGACGGTCGAGGTGCCGAACAGGGCGCCCGAGCGGGCCACCGTGATGAGCGTCGTCGACTGCAGCACGCCGAGGGCGATGGTCAGGTAGCGCGTGTACTGCGTGAGCTTCGACTGACCGGCCTGGCCCTCCTTGTGGAGGGTCTCGAAGTGGGGGATGACCACGCGCAGCAGCTGCACGATGATCGACGCCGTGATGTACGGCATGATGCCCAGCGCGAAGATCGACAGCTGGAGCAGCGCGCCACCTGAGAACAGGTTGACGAGCTCGTAGAGGCCCGACGTGCCTTGGTTGGCCACCAGACAGGTCTGCACGTTTCCGAAGTCCACGAAGGGAGCGGGGATGAATGATCCCAGACGGAACAGCGCGACGATGCCGAGCGTGAAGCCAATCTTTCTGCGGAGATCCGGCGTACGGAAGATCCTCGCGACGGCTTTGAACAAAAAGGGCCTCCTGCGTTCGTGTGGCTCAATGCCAAGAAATCCGGTGACCCGATTCGTGGCCTCGACAGGCTACATCATTCTCGTGACGTATCTGTGCTCGGTCTACGGATCGGGTCACCGGATCAGCGATACCTACTTGACGGAACCACCCGCGGCGACGATCTTCTGCTCGGCGGAGCCGGAGACCTTGTCGACCGCGACGGTCAGCTTCACGGAGATGTCGCCATCCCCGAGGACCTTGACCTTCTCGTTCTTGCGAACCGCGCCCTTGGCCACCAGGTCGGAGATGGTGACATCTCCACCGGCGGGGTAGAGCTCCGCGAGCTTCTCCAGGTTCACGACCTGGTACTCCACGCGGAACGGGTTCTTGAAGCCGCGGAGCTTCGGGGTGCGCATGTGCAGCGGCATCTGCCCACCCTCGAAGCCGACGCGCACCTGGTAGCGGGCCTTCGTGCCCTTGGTGCCACGGCCGGCGGTCTTGCCCTTCGAGCCCTCACCACGGCCGACACGCGTGCGTGCCTTCTTGGCGCCGGGGGCGGGACGGAGGTGGTGGACCTTCAGCACCTGCTCGCGGGGAGCAGCGGCCTCGTCGGCCTTGGCAGCGGCCTTGGGCGCCTTGGCGGCGGCCGGGGCCTTCACCTCGGCGTCGGCGGCCTTGTCGGCCTTGGGCGCGGCGGCCTTCGGCGCAGCAGCCTTCTTGGGAGCGGCGGCCTTGGCCGGAGCCTTCTCCGCAGCAGCCTTGGGGGCGGCCTTCTCGGCGGGCGCCTTCTTGGGGGCGGCAGCCTTCTTCGGAGCCGCCTTCGCGGTCTCCTTGGCTTCTTCTTCAGCCATTAGTCAATCTCCTCGACCTTCACCAGGTGTGCGACGGTGCGCACGTAGCCCCGGTTCTGGGCGTTGTCTTCGCGAACGACGCTCTGGCCGATCTTCTTCAGTCCGAGGCTGCGCAGCGTGTCCCGCTGGTTCTGCTTCTCGCTGATCTTGGACTTGATCTGGGTCACCTTCAGGTTCGCCATCATGCACCTGCCTTCGCAGCTAGAGCGTCGGCCTCGGCGCGCACGAGGCGGGCCGGGGCGACGTCTTCGAAGTCGAGGCCACGACGAGCGGCGACGGCGCGCGGCTCTTCGAGCTGCTGCAGCGCCTCCACGGTCGCGTGCACGATGTTGATCGTGTTCGACGAGCCGAGCGACTTCGAGAGGATGTCGTGGATGCCGGCGCACTCGAGGACGGCGCGCACCGGGCCACCGGCGATGACGCCGGTACCGGCGGCGGCGGGGCGCAGGAGCACCACACCGGCGGCCGCCTCACCCTGAACCGGGTGGGGGATCGTGTTGCCGACGCGGGGGACGCGGAAGAAGTTCTTCTTCGCCTCCTCGACGCCCTTGGAGATGGCGGTCGGGACCTCGCGGGCCTTGCCGTAGCCGACGCCCACCAGGCCGTTGCCGTCGCCGACGACCACGAGAGCGGTGAAGCTGAAGCGACGACCACCCTTCACGACCTTCGAGACGCGGTTGATGGTGACGACGCGCTCCAGGAACTGGCTCTTGTCGGCGTCGCGCCCACCGCGGTCACCGCGGTTGGGGTTGCGCTCACGGCCGCCACGGCGTGCCTCGCGGGGCTCGCTCTGGTTCTGGCCGCTCGATGCGGCCGTCTCCACGGGCGCCTCGGTGATTGCTGCCACGTCGGGCTCCTTGATGTTCTCGCTCACAGGTTCAGACCGCCCTCTCGTGCTCCATCGGCGATCGCGGCGACACGACCGGCGTAACGGTTACCGCCGCGGTCGAAGACCACGGCCTCGATGCCGGCCAGCTTGGCGCGCTCGGCCACGAGCTCGCCGACCTTCTTCGCCTTGGCGGTCTTGTCACCGTCGAAGCTGCGGAGATCGGTCTCGAGGGTCGAGGCCGACGCGAGGGTGTGACCCTTGCTGTCGTCGACGACCTGCACGAAGACGTGACGAGCCGAACGGGTGACCACGAGACGCGGACGCGCCGGGGTGCCTTCGACCTTCTTGCGGAGTCGCGCGTGCCGGCGGTCGCGGGCTGCGGACTTCGACTTTCCTCTGGTTCCAGTAGCCATGGCTTACTTACCACTCTTTCCGGCCTTGCGGCGAACGACCTCGCCGGCGTAGCGCACACCCTTGCCCTTGTAGGGCTCGGGCTTGCGCAGCTTGCGAATGTTGGCGGCAACCTCACCGACGGCCTGCTTGTCGATGCCGTTGACCGTGAGCTTGTTGTTGCCCTCGACGGTGAACGTGATGCCCGCAGGCGGTTCGACCGAGATGGGGTGGGAGTACCCGAGCGCGAACTCCACGCCGGAGCCCTTGGCGGCGACGCGGTAACCCGTGCCGACGACCTCGAGGCTCTTGGAGTAGCCCGTGGTGACGCCGATGATCTGGTTGGCGATCAGGGTGCGGGTCAGACCGTGCAGCGAACGCGAGGTGCGCTCGTCGTCGGGACGGGTGACGAGAACCTGGTTCTCCTCGACCGTGGCGGCGATGGGAGCGGCGATGGTGAGCGCGAGCTCACCCTTCGGGCCCTTGACGGTGACGTCCTGGCCGGCGATCGAGACGGTGACGCCGGTGGGGATGTCGATGGGAAGACGTCCGATACGTGACATTGTCGGTTACCACACGTAGGCGAGGACTTCCCCACCCACGCCCTTCTTGCTCGCCTGACGGTCCGTGAGGAGACCAGAGGAGGTGGACAGGATCGCGACGCCGAGGCCACCGAGCACGGTGGGGATCTCGGTCGACTTCGCGTAGACGCGGAGACCGGGCTTGGAGACGCGCTTGATGCCCGCGATCGAACGCTCGCGGTTGGGGCCGAACTTCAGGCTCAGCGTGAGCGTCTGGCCGACCTTGGCGTCGGCGACCTCCCAGCCGGAGATGTAGCCCTCCGACTTGAGGATCTCGGCGATGTGCGACTTGAGCTTCGAGTGCGGCATCGACACGGTGTCGTGGTGTGCCGAGTTCGCGTTGCGCAGTCTGGTCAGCATGTCTGCGACCGGATCTGTCATTGTCATGATGTGTTGCCTTTCGCGCCTGGTTTCGGACACGCTTTACGAGCGAGCCGACCTGTGGTCGTCGTGGGTGGGGTGGTGCTTAGGAGTTTTCGGCCGTCTTGAAGGGGAAGCCGAGCGCCTTGAGCAGCGCGCGTCCCTCGTCGTCGGTCTTCGCGGTGGTCACGACGGTGATGTCGAAGCCACGCACGCGGTCGATCTTGTCCTGGTCGATCTCGTGGAACATCGACTGCTCGGTCAGACCGAAGGTGTAGTTGCCGCGGCCGTCGAACTGCTTGTCCGAGAGGCCACGGAAGTCGCGGATACGGGGAAGCGCGAGCGAGAGAAGGCGGTCCAGGAACTCCCAGGCGCGGTCGCCACGGAGCGTGACGTGAGCGCCGATGGGCTGTCCCTCACGCAGCTTGAACTGCGCGATCGACTTGCGGGCCTTCGTGACCTGGGGCTTCTGACCGGTGATCGCGGTGAGGTCCTTGACCGCGCCGTCGATGACCTTGCCATCGCGGGCGGCCTCGCCGACACCGGTGTTGACCACGATCTTCACGAGCCCGGGCACCTGGTGCACGTTCGTGAAGTCGAAGTCCTTCGTCAGCTGCGCGACGATCTCGTTCTTGTACTTCTGCTTCAGGCGCGGCTGGATTTTGCCAGCGGGCGCGGCAGTCTCGGTGCTCATCAGAGGTCTTTTCCTGACTTCTTCGCGTAACGAACGCGGACCGTCTTGGTGACGCCGTCCTTCGTGACTTCTTCGTTGCGGTGGCCGACGCGGGTCGGCTTCTTGGTCTCGGGGTCGACGAGGGCGACGTTCGACACGTGGATCGGCGCCTCCATCGTCTCGATGCCGCCGGTCTTGGTGCCGCGCTGCGACTGGCCGACGCGGACGTGCTTCGTGACGAAGTTCACGCCCTCGACGATGACGCGGTCCTTCTCGACCAGCACCTCGATGACACGACCCTGCTTGCCGCGGTCTCCGCCGCGGGCCTCGCTGGATCCGGAGATGACCTGAACCAGGTCACCCTTCTTGATGTTCGCCATGACTAGATAACCTCCGGTGCCAGCGAGATGATCTTCATGAACTTCTTGTCACGGAGCTCACGACCGACGGGGCCGAAGATGCGGGTGCCACGGGGGTCACCGTCGTTCTTCAGGATCACTGCGGCGTTCTCGTCGAACTTGATGTACGAGCCGTCGGGACGACGGGTCGACTTGACGGTGCGGACGATGACGGCCTTGACCACATCGCCCTTCTTGACGTTTCCGCCGGGGATGGCGTCCTTGACGGTCGCGACGATGACATCGCCGAGGCCGGCGTAGCGACGGCCCGATCCACCGAGCACGCGAATCGTCAGGAGCTCCTTGGCGCCGGTGTTGTCGGCGACCTTGACTCGTGATTCTTGCTGCAGCATTTACTTCGCCTTTTCCAGGATCTCGACCAGGCGCCAGCGCTTGGACGCTGACAGGGGACGGGTCTCGTTGATGAGCACGAGGTCGCCGATGCCGGCGCTGTTGGTCTCGTCGTGCGCCTTCACCTTGGAGGTGCGGCGGATGACCTTGCCGTACAGCGGGTGCTTCACGCGGTCCTCGACCTCGACGACGATGGTCTTGTCCATCTTGTCGCTGGTGACGTAGCCGCGGCGGGCCTTGCGGTACCCGCGGGCTGCCTCGTCCTTGACGTCGTGGGCGGCCGACTCGTGTCCGGCGTCCGTGACCTTCTCTTCGGTTTTAGCCATTACTTGCTGGCCTCCTCGGTCTCGGCAGCGTCAGCGGCCTTCTTGGATGACTTCTTGGTCGTCTTGGCCGGAGCCTCGACGGGGGCGGGAGTGGCACGGATGCCGAGCTCGCGCTCACGGATGACGGTGTAGATACGAGCGATGTCGCGCTTCACGGAGCGCAGGCGCCCGTGGCTTTCGAGCTGCCCGGTGGCCGACTGGAAGCGCAGGTTGAACAGCTCTTCCTTGGCCTTGCGAAGCTCCTCGAGAAGTCGGGAATCTTCGAACGTGTCGAGCTCCGCCGAGGCGAGCTCCTTAGAACCGATCGCCATTACGCGTCGCCCTCCTCGCGCTTGATGATGCGTGCCTTGAGAGGCAGCTTGTGAATTGCACGGGTCAGTGCCTCGCGAGCGATGGTCTCGTTGACCCCGCTCAGCTCGAACAGCACGCGTCCCGGCTTGACGTTGGCGACCCACCACTCGGGCGAACCCTTACCGGAACCCATGCGGGTCTCAGCAGGCTTCTTCGTGAGCGGACGGTCGGGGTAGATGTTGATCCACACCTTTCCACCACGCTTGATGTGACGGGTCATCGCGATACGAGCGGACTCGATCTGACGGTTGGTCACGTAGGCGGGGGTGAGGGCCTGGATGCCGTACTCACCGAAGTTCACCGTGGTGCCGCCGGTGGCCTGGCCACTGCGTCCCGGGTGGTGCTGCTTGCGGTGCTTTACTCGACGGGGGATAAGCATGGTTACGCCTCAACTCCTGCTGCGACCGGTGCGTCCGCCTTGGGGGCGGAGTTGCGGCGCGGACGGTCACGGTCACCGCGCTCGGGGCGCGACGACTTCTGGTTGGCCTGCTCGCGAGCGAGCTCCTTGTTGGTGATGTCGCCCTTGTAGATCCAGACCTTCACACCGATGCGGCCGAACGTCGTCTTGGCCTCGTAGAAGCCGTAGTCGATGT
>NZ_JAHFUY010000096.1 GCF_023264895.1 Herbiconiux sp.
GGAGGCGCGGTGTCTCGGTGGTGTCGATCATCCGAATTTTCCGGAGATGTAGTCCTCCGTCGCCTGCTTCTCGGGTTTGGCGAAGATCTTCTCGGTGTCGCCGATCTCGATCAGCTCTCCGGGCTTGCCGACACCGGCGAGGTTGAAGAAAGCGGTCTGATCGCTGACTCGAGCTGCCTGCTGCATGTTGTGGGTGACGATCACGATGGTGAACTGCTTCTTCAGGTTCGAGATGAGTTCCTCGATGGCGAGAGTCGAGATCGGGTCGAGGGCGGAGCACGGCTCATCCATCAGCAGCACGTCGGGTTCGACCGCGATCGAGCGTGCGATGCACAGCCGCTGCTGCTGTCCGCCGGAGAGGCCGACTCCGGGCTTGTCGAGACGATCCTTGACCTCGGCCCAGAGGTTCGCCCCTCGGAGGGACTGCTCGACGATGTCGTCGAGCTTCTTCTTGCCCTTGATGCCCTGGAGGCGGAGGCTGGCGGTGACGTTGTCGCGGATGGACATCGACGGGAACGGATTCGGTCGCTGGAAGACCATGCCGATCGTCCGGCGGACGGCTACCGGGCTCACATTGGGGGCATAGATGTTCTCACCGTCGAGGAGGACGGTTCCCTCGACGCTGGCCCCTGGGATCACTTCGTGCATCCGGTTCAGTGTTCTCAGCACAGTCGACTTACCGCACCCGGAGGGGCCGATGAGGGCGGTGACGCTGTTGGGTTTGACGTTGAAGGTGACGGAGTCGACGGCGTGGAAGCTGCCGTAGTAGATGTTGAGGTCTTTGACCTCGAGGCTCTTGGACATCGGGTTCCTAGGCGTTCTGTTTGCGGTTGAGGAATCGGGCGATCGCTGTGGCGGCGATGTTGATGACGGCGATGATGATGATCAGTGTCAGCGCGGCACCCCACGCGCGCAGCTGCCCGGCGGGCAGGGGGTTGATCAGCTCCGTGTAGATCAGCAGCGGCAGAGATGCCATGTTGCCTTCGAAGACGTCGTAGTTCATCGCCCGGCTGTATCCGACGAGAACCAGTACGGGGGCGGTCTCTCCCATCACGCGAGCGATCGCGAGGAGGATGCCGGAGACGATGCCCGAGGATGCCGTGGGAAGAACGACGCGCATGATCGTCACGGCTTTGGAGAGCCCCAGCGCGTATGACGCCTCTCGGAGGTCATCGGGGACGATGCGGAGCATCTCCTCCGTGGAACGCACCACCACGGGGATCATCAGCAGCACGAGAGCCAGTGCGACCGCGAAGGCGCTCTGCTGAAAGCCCAAGGTGACGATCCAGAGGCTGAAGACGAAAAGAGCTGCCACGATCGAGGGGATGCCGGAGAGGACGTCGACCATGAATGTCGCAAGCCGTGCCAGTGGCGATTTCTTGCCGTACTCCACGAGGTAGATCGCGATGAGGATGCCCAGCGGCACAGCGATGAGGGCGGCGATCCCCGCTTGCACGAGTGTGCCGTAGATCGCGTGGTAGACGCCGCCGGCGAATTGCTCCGGGAGGACGCCCTTCAGGGAGTTGGTCCACCAGGTGGGGGAGACGATTGCTTCGAATCCTCGGGTGATGACGATGATCAACAGCCAGGCGAGCGGGATCAGCGCGACCACGAACGCGGCGACGACGAGGATGCCCCACGTGGCGCTGCGGGCCCTGCGCCCGGTGCTGATCGGGATGAAGGCGGTCTGGCGCGGCGGTCTGGTTGTCGTGGTCATCCGAGTTTCGATCCTGCGACCGCGCGGGCGATCACGTTGACGATGAAGGTGAGGGCGAACAGCACGAACCCCGCCGCGATGTAGGCACCGGTCGGGAGGGGCGAGCTGAACTCGGCGGCTGCAGAGGCGATCTTCGAGGCGAAGGTGTACCCGCCGTCGAAGACGGTGAACGCCGCCGGAAGCGGGGAAGCGCGGAGGATGAGAAGGACTGCGACGGTTTCGCCGAGTGCGCGACCCAGGCCGAGCATGGCGCCGGCGATGGTGCCGGAGCGGCCGAACGGGATCACGGTCATCCTGATCACCTCCCACCGCGTGGCACCGAGCGACTGGGCTGCTTCGATCGTGGATCGCGGGGTCTGGCGGTATGACTCGCGTGCCACGGTGGTGATGATCGGCAGGATCATGATCGCCAGGACGATGGAGGCGGTGAAGATCGTACCGCCACCGGTGATCGAGACGTTGCCCGTGGCGAAGAGTGGGAACCAGCCGAGGGTGGCGTTCAGCCAGACCGCGAACGGCTCGAGGACGGGGGCGAGGATGAAGATGCCCCAGAGGCCGAAGACGATCGAGGGCACCGCAGCCAGTAGATCGATCACCGAGCTCAGCGGACGGGAGATTCGGCGGGGCGCGTAGTTGGTGAGGAAGATCGCGATCCCCATCGCCACCGGAACGGCCAGCACGAGCGCGACCACCGAGCTGAGCACGGTGACGATCAGCAGATCCTTGATCCCGAAGCGCAGATCCGCCGGGTCGCTGGTAGAGAATTCGCCGCTGGTGAGGAAGTTCGCCTGATTGGCCTGGAGTGAAGGGATCGCTTGGACGAGCAGGAACAACGCGATCAGCGCGATCGCTGCGACGACGAGGGCGCCGGATGCGGTGGCCAGCACGCGCATCACGACATCGGCGGTTCGACCGGGGCGGGTGATCGAAAGCGCCTCGAGCTGCGACATCTCTCGCGGACCCGTGGGAGATTTCCTGTTCCTGTCGCCCGGCTGGGGACCGGCCGCCTGTCGCGGTCGGTCCCCAGGTGCGGCGACGTCTATGTTGACGTCAGGCATGGTCTCAGCTGATGGCGTTGACGGCCGTGGTCAGCTTCTCCTGGAACGACTCGGGGATCGGGATGTACCCGTTGTCCTCGAGGCCGACCTGGCCATCGGTAATGGTGGCCTGCAGGAAGGCGCGCACTGCGGTGCCGACCTCGGGGTCCTCGTACTTCGAGCAGACGATCTCGTAGGTCGCAAGCACGATCGGGTAGGCGCCCGGCTCGGTGGGGAGATAGAACGAGTTGGTGTCCAGCACCAGGTCGTTGCCCTCGCCCTTGATCGTCGCGCCGTCGATCGTCTTGCCGACGGTCTCGGTCGTGATCTCCACAGGTTCGGGGCCGGCCGACGTGATGATGCTCGCGATGGCGAGTCCCTGGGAGGTGGCGTAGGACCACTCGTTGTAGGTGATGCTGCCCTCGGTGGAAGCGATGGCAGCCGAGGTGCCCTCGTTGCCCTTGGCGCCTTCACCGACGCCGCCGGCGAAGGACTTGCCGGCGCCCTTGCCCCAGCTGCCGTCGGAGGCAGCGTCGAGGTACTTCTGGAAGTTATCGGTGGTGCCGGACTCGTCCGATCGGTAGATCACATTGATCGGCTCCGCCGGCAGCTCCACGCCCTCGTTCAAGGCGGCGATGGCAGCATCGTCCCAGCTGGTGATTCCACCGCTGAAGATCTGACCGAGAGTCGGGCCATCAAGAGCGAGGTCATCGACGCCCGAGACGTTGTAGGTCACCGCGATCGGTCCGAAGACGACGGGGAGGTTCCATGCTTCGCTGCCGCAGGTCTCCTCTGCGGCAGCAGGCTCGCCCTTGTCCTCGCTGAGGGAGGAATCCGAACCGCCGAAGTTCGTCTGCCCGCCGATGAACTCGGACACACCTGCGCCCGACCCGTTCGAGGTGTAGTCGAGTGTCTGGTCGGCGCAGGCCGCCTCGAATGCAGCCACGAAGCGGGTCATCGCGTTGGCCTGGGCGGTGGAGCCGCTCGACTTGAGTGCGTCCACTCCGCCGCATTCGACGGAGGAGCTGCCAGCCGCTGCGGCACCGGTCGACGCGGGCGTGACGTTGTTGTCGGCGCTGCAGCCGGCGAGGAGGAGCGCCGCAAGCGCTGCCGTCCCGCCGAGGATGCTGCCGGATCGATTGAGTTTCACTGTTCTCCTTCGGAGAGATGAACCGTGACCACTCGTGCAAGAAAGCGGCCCCGGAGGTGTCGGCCGCGGATCTTGCGGCGGTTCGAACCTACGGAGCCGCCATGAATAGACGGCGATCTATGTATTAACGGAAGGTAAACATAGATGCGCATCTATCAAATCGACGATTGCAGCTCAGGTGCCGATCACTTGGTGCTGGGCCGGCACGTCGATCTCCTCGAGCAGCGTGAGCACGCGTCGTTCGATCTCGTCCCTGATGGGCCGGATGTCGGCTGCGGATTTTCCCTCCGGGTCATCGAGCACCCACTCCTCGTACCTCTTGCCCGGGAATATCGGGCACGCGTCACAGCACCCCATGGTGATGACGACATCCGCTGCGCGAACCACCTCATCCGTCCAGGGCTTGGGGTATTCGTTCGAGATGTCGATGCCCCGTTCAGTCATCGCTGCGATCGCCTGCGAGTTGACTTCATCGCCGGGTTCCGAACCGCCGGACCACGCGACAGCGTTCTCGCCGGCGTAGTGCTCGAAGAATCCCAGGGCCATCTGTGAACGGCCGGCGTTGTGGACGCACAGGAACAACACGGTGGGTTTCCCGTCCAGGTGCTTGCCCTCCACGCGGGCGAGCGCACTGAGTCGCTGCTTCGCAAAGCGCTCGGCGAGGAGTGGCAGGAAGGTCGTGACCTTCGCTCGACCGGCGAACTGGTCGTACGAGGACAGCAGGAAACGTTGGATCGTCTCCACGTTGTAGGTGCCTTCGAACGTTCGCTCGAGCCGCGTCGCCGCGGTCCTCAAGGCGACCTCTTGGTCGAGGGTGATCATGGGGTTCATGGGTGATGCTCCAGTCAGGATGCGACGAGTCGCGGCGCGAGCGACGAGATGCGCCGCTTGAGTTCGGTGACGGTGGTGTCGAACGCGGCGTCGGTGCCGATTCGAACCGGGTCCGGGATCGACCAGTGCAGATTCCCGGTAACGCCCAGCTGTTCGTGAGCGTTATCGCAGACGGTGATGACGAAGTCACGATCGGTGACGACGTCGACGAGGTTGCGTGGATGCGTCTCCGTGAGTCGGAGGTCGTGCCGCGCGGCGACCGCGAGGGCGCCGGGGTCGATTCGTTCAGCCGGATGCGTGCCGCCCGAGGCCGACGGGACGTTGCTGACGTTCGCCCACAGGGCGGAGGCGAGCTGTGAGCGTGCGGAGTTCGCCGAGCACACGAACACCACCCGTTGGGCTGCGAGCGCCGCCCCCGGGGTGATGTCCTCGAGTGACCCGTCGACGAGATGAACGTAGCTGCGCCGCTTGTCCGCCTCCGAAGGGGTTCGGGTGATGATGCCGACGGCCTCGAGCACCTTCAGGTGATGGGTGATGAGGTTGGACCGCACCCCGAGGGCAGCACCGATCTCACTCGGCGCGAGATCGCCGAGTGTCAGCAGGTCCACCAGCTGAAGGCGGGCGGGATCGCCGAGTGCGGCGTGCTTCGCGGCGCGCCGGACAACCTCTGTCTGTAGTTCAATGTTCATTGTTGCAATCTTGACTGTATTAAATTCTCCCGTCAAGATGGGCCAACAATGAAAACTGCAACTCCTTCCCCTCCTGTTGGGCGCCCGCACCTGCTCCGCCGCCTCACCGCCGAATTCGTCGGAACCGGACTTCTCGTGACCATCGTCGTCGGATCCGGCATCGCGGCCGCACAGCTGTCGCCGGACGACATCGGTCTTCAACTGCTCGAGAACAGCCTTGCGACCGCGTTTGGCCTCGCCGTGCTGATCCTGATGCTCGGCCCCGTCTCCGGCGCCCACTTCAATCCCGTCGTCTCGACGGTGGACTGGCTGATAGGACGTTCTGCACGAACCGGGTTGCCTCTTCGCGATCTCCTGCCCTATGTCATCGCTCAGATCGCGGGGGGAATTGCCGGGGCTGTTCTGGCCAACCTCATGTTCGACGTCGGCCCGGCCCTCTCGACCAAGGATCGTGTCACGGGCGGACATCTTCTTGCGGAAGTCGTCGCCACCGCCGGCCTGGTGCTGTTGATCTTCGCGCTCGCTCGGACAGGCCGGGGAGCGGCTTCCGCAGCTGCAGTCGGTGCATATATCGGAGCGGCCTACTGGTTCACCAGCTCGACGTCTTTTGCTAACCCAGCGGTCACGATCGCCCGCATGTTCTCGGATACGTTCGCCGGGATAGCGCCTGGTTCTGTGCCGGGATACGTGCTCATGCAACTGATTGGCGGAGCGCTGGGTCTTGGCCTGGTTCTGCTGTTCTACCCCACCGCGTCACGAGCAGCCGGCGACGTCCTCGTCCCGCCCGCATCATCGACCAACGCCAACGTCTGAAAGGCACCCTCCATGCATCTAGTAGCCATCGGCGGAAGCGACGCCGGCATCTCCACGGCCCTCCGCGCCCGCGAACTCGACCCCACCGTCGACGTCACCGTCGTCGTCGCGGACTCCTACCCGAACTTCTCCATCTGCGGCATCCCGTATTACTTCTCCCGCGAGGTCCAGCCCTGGCAGTCCCTCGCCCACCGCACCCACGCCGATCTCGAAGCCACCGGCATGCAGCTCCGACTCGACACCCTCGCCACAAGCATCGACGTCGCCGGCCAGCAACTCACCGTCCGCGATCAGAACGGGCAGGAGTCGACGATCGCTTACGACGAACTGATGGTTGGCACAGGGGCCTCCCCGTCGACCGCCGGCATCCTCGGGATCGGCGGCCCCGACGGGCTCGGCCCGGACGACGGCGTGCACCTCCTGCACTCGATGGGCGACACCTTCGCCCTCGAGCGCTACCTCGACGAGCGCCAGCCGGAGACCGCGATCATCGTGGGCGCCGGTTATGTTGGCCTCGAGATGGCCGAAGCCCTCACCGTCCGTGGCCTCCAGGTGACCCAGCTGCAGCGTGGTCCCGAGGTGCTGTCCACCCTTGACCCAGAACTCGGCTCCCTCGTTCACGACGAGCTCACCCGCCACGGCGTCGACGTCGTCACGAACGCCCGCGTTGAAGCAGTCTCCCGCGATGGCGGTCACCTCACCGTCACCGGGTTCGAGAACGGTGACGGCTTCGCCCGCACCGCCGACCTCGTGCTCGTCGTCGTCGGTGTGCGACCCAACACGAGCCTCCTCACCGACGCCGGCGCGACCACCGGCCCCGGGGGAGCGGTCATGGTCGACGAGCAGATGCGCACCGGCCTGCCCCACGTCTGGGCCGCCGGCGACGGAGTCGTCACCCACCACCGCCTCCTCGGCGTCACCTACCTGCCGCTGGGCACCACCTCACACAAGCAGGGGCGAGTCGCCGGAGAAAACGCGATCGGCGGCGACGCCCGCTTCGCCGGAAGCCTCGGCACGCAGGTCGTGAAGGTCTTCGACCTGGTCGCCGCCCGCACCGGACTCCGCGACCACGAAGGCATCGCCGCCGGCTACACGCCCCTCAGTGGAACCGCGATTGCGGATGACCACAAGGCCTACTACCCCGGCGCGAAGCCGCTGAGCATCCGCATCACCGGCGACACCGACAACGGGCTCCTGCTCGGCGCCCAGCTCGTCGGCGCCCGCGGTGCCGAGATCGCCAAACGCGTCGACACCTACGCTGTCGCCCTGCACCACGGCATGACAGTCGAGGCAATGAGCGATCTCGATCTCTCCTACACGCCTCCGCTCGGCTCCCCGTGGGACGCCGTGCAGGTCGCCACGCAGGCGTGGAGTCGAGAGCTGCGGAGCACCCTGCTCGCCACCAATTAGATAGATGTCTGTCTATGTAAATGGTAGCGTTGCGGACTGTTCACGTGAGATTCACCCGGTCGAGTTTCGATGGGGATGAACGAGAAGAGGTGCGCGCATGGTGGTTCGAGGCAACTCGGCGGTCGGTGAGCTGGCCTACGCGCACAGCGGCGCAACTCGGCGTGCACCGGCCCCCACCAAGTGGCCGCTGCGCGTGATGGTCGTCTCGGCGGAAGCCCCCCTGATCGGGACTCAGAAGCCGGGCACCCTCCATGGAGGCCTCGACATCCGGCCCTTCTCCGAGGGAACAGCGGCTCTGCTGGCGTTGTCCAGTGAAGATCCTGCCGTCGTCGTCGTCTCGACGGACATCGTCGGGGTGGAGCTGACCCGGTTCGTCGAGGCTGTGGTGGGGTGGTGTGATGTTCCCGTCGTGGTCGGGCTCACCGAGGGGATGGATGCGAGCGAACGTGCATTCGCAGCTCTCGGATGCGGAGCCCGCTCCATCCTCCATCTGCCGTTCACCGGCGATGAGCTGTCCACGACGGTGAAGGGCCTGGGATTCCAGGCCGGACATGACGAGCAACCCGTGACCGTCGGAACCATCACCGTCGAACCTCTCGCTTACCGCGCGACCGTTTCCGGAACATCGGTGAACCTGACACCTCGAGAACTCGAACTGTTGAAGTACCTGATGGTGAACAGCCCTCGAGTGGTGCCGGTGGATGAACTCGCGGACGCCCTAGCTGTCTACGGCGACGGGAGCGTCAGCAATGCCCGCGTCCTGGTCACCAAGGTGCGGAAGAAGCTCTCCGTCATCGACGCTGCAGCGGGAGAACGGGTGCAGACCGTGCACGGGCTCGGCTATCGAGTCGTGGACCCTTCAGGCGAGGCGTAACCCGCGCAGCAAGCTCTCGACCCGCTGTTGGATCTCATCGCGAATCACTCGCATCTGCTCCAGAGGCTTCCCGATCGGGTCCTCGATCGGCCAATCCATGTACATCCGCCCCGGATACACCGGGCAGGCGTCACCACAGCCCATCGTGATCACGATGTCGGCGGCCTGGACGACTTCGTCGGTGAGGGGCTTCGGGAACTCGGCCACGATCGGAACACCGATCTCATCAAGGATGTCGACCACGACCGGGTCGATGCTCTCCGCCGGCTGCGACCCTGCAGTGCGGACGTGGACGCGGTCACCGGCGAGCTGACGGAGAAGGCCCGCGGCCATCTGGGATCGTCCCGAGTTCTGCACGCACACGAACAGCACCTCAGGGGTGCCTCGTAGATCGAAACCCTTAGCGGCGGCGAGAGCTCCGAGGCGATCGGTCGCGAAGCGGCTCGTGAGAGAGGGCAGATGACGGGAGACGCTTGCGCGCGTGCTCAAGAGGACATAGCTTTCGGCCACATACCGCTCCACGGTCTCTCGGGAGAAGTGCGAGCTGAACCGGTAGGCGAGCCGTTCGGCGACCCGCTGGATAGCGTCGGGGAGGCCCACCGTCGACGCTGCGCCCGCTGCTTGGACTGGTTCCTGGTAAGAGCTCTTGCCGGTCAGCAGGCGGCCGAATCGCACCCATGCTTCCGGTGAAGGGCTGTAGGCGGGGGCGCCCTCCGCGGGCACCGTTGTGACGAGGTCGACGGTCCTGAGCTCCTCGAGGTGACCGGTGATTGTTTCGACGCCGACGTCGAGTTCCGCGGCGAGAGAGCTGGAGCTGTGCTGCTCTGCGGGGCGGGTCGCCATGATGCTCAGGATGCGGAGCCGCAGCGGATCGGCGATCACGGAGATCTGACGAGCGCGTGCTTGCGCGGTCGAGGCATCCAGCGGAGGAAGGCCTCGAGGAGGGAGATCGGTCATTGTCAGCTCAACAGGTCAGCGATCGCAGTGCGTCGCTCGGGTGTGATGGAGAACCAGGCTGTTCGCCCTTCTTGACGACGAACAAGCAGGCCGTCCTCGGCCATGACTTTCAAGTGGTGACTCACGGTGGGCTGGCGGAGCCCCAGGTAGGCCGTGATCTCGCTGACCATCGCCTCACCGCGGGCGCTGCCGTTGATGAAGCTGAGGATCTGCAGGCGAGTGGGATCAGACACTGCCCGGAACGTGCGGGCCAGTGCTTCCGCGGCGTCTCGGTCCAGCGCGCCACCCGAGGCGACATCCGTGGGGGAGTCGCGATCCGCAATGGCCATGCGCGTGATTGTAGTTCACGCGCATGGCCAGCCCGAGTCAGCTGCAGCAGGAACCGCTCTGATCACCGGTTGAGCACACACCCGTCTCGGGAAGCACCAGCTGAACCTGACGTGCAGCCTCGCGGTTGCCGACCAATTCATCCGCAATCGACCGCACCTGCTCGTACCCGGTGAGCAGCAAGAACGTCGGGGCGCGGCCATAGCTCTTCATGCCGGCGATGTAGAAGTTCGGTTCCGGATGAGCCAGCTCGGTCACCCCGTGCGGGTAGACGGTTCCGCACGAGTGCAGGTTCGGATCGATCAACGGCGCGAGCGCTCGAGGTGCCTCTACGATCTCATCGAGCGAGATCCGGATCTCGCGAAGCATGTCCAGATCCGGCCGGAACCCGGTCGCGTTCACGACGCGGTCCGCTTCGATGCTCGCCGGCTCACCGGCGCGACGGCCGAGCACCTCGACCCGACCATCCGTGCTGGATCGGATGTCATCGATCTCGAACTGATCGATCAACGCCACAGCGCCGCGTCGCACCAGGTCGTGCGTGGATTCACCCAGCTGGCCCCGACCTTCCAGCTCATCTGCCGAGGAGCCGTACACGCGCACCGGGCTGGAGTTGCGAATAGCCCAGGTGATCGTGGTTCCCGGTTCGTCCCGGGCCAGGGACGCGAGCTTCAGCAACGTGTTCGCAGCCGAATGACCTGCCCCGACGACGAGAATGTGCTTTCCGGCGAACAGATCGTGGTCGGTCCCGAGCACATCGGGCAGGGCATGGCTGATGCTCGCGGATACGTCCGCGGCGTGGGCCGGATCGAGGCCCGAGGACGTCAGCCCGTTCGGGCTGCTGTAGGTGCCGGAAGTATCGACGACCGCCCTTGCACGGAGATCCTCGACGGCGCCGTCCGCGGTGCGGATTCGGAGCTGGAACGGTGTGCTGCTTCGCCCGGTCGACCGGGTGCGGTCCATGCCCTCCCGCGTCACGTCAGTGACCGTCATGCCGTACCGAATGCGCGGCTTCAGCGCTTCGGTGTTCGAAAGCGGCAGCAGGTAGTCGTCAACGAGCTCACGCCCGTACGGAGCCCGCTCCGCTTTCGGAGCCCGCCAGCCGGCCGCATCCAGCAGTCGGACTGCCGCGTCATCGACCAGGTACTTCCAGGGCGAGAACAAGCGGGTATGACCCCACTGGCGGACGGCGGCTCCTGCGGTGTCACCCTTTTCCAGAACGATGACGTCGACGCCGCGCTCGAGCAGCTCGGCGGCGGCGGCGAGACCGACGGGTCCGGCACCGATCACAGCGACGGGAAGTCGGTCGAGCTTCCGCGACGGCGGGAGGGTGAGGGTAGGTAGATCAGCGAGCGTCATGGCTTCTCCTTCGAATCAGTGGGCTGCGACGTCGTCGAGTTCAGCGGTCTCGATCTGAGCGTGTGAGGCAAGGCCATGAGCGGCGAGATAGTGTTCCGCGTCGAGGGCCGCCGCACAGCCAGTGCCGGCCGCGGTGATGGCCTGGCGGTAACGACGATCGACGAGATCCCCGCATGCGAACACACCGGTGAGGTTGGTCTCCGTCGACGGATGCGCCACCTTCACGTAACCGCCGTCATCCAGATCGATCTGACCGGCGACCAGATCGCTGCGCGGGTCATGACCGATCGCGATGAACAGACCGGTGGCGTCCAGGTGGGACGTCTCACCCGAGACGGTGTCGCGCACAGTGAGTCCGGAGAGCTTCACATCTCCCTTGGCCTCAATAATCTCGCTGTTCCACTGCATCCGGATCTTCGGGTTCGCCAGCGCACGCTCCTGCATGATCTTCGAACCGCGCAACGCGTCCCGACGGTGAACCAGCGTGACCGAGTCCGCGAAGCGGGTGAGGAACATCGCTTCCTCGAGCGCGGAGTCACCGCCACCGACGGTGGCGATGTCCTGGCCGCGGAAGAATGCACCGTCGCACGTTGCACACCAGGAAACGCCGTGGCCGGAGAGGCGTTCCTCTCCCTCCACGCCCAGCTTCCGGTACGCGGAACCCATAGCCAGGACGACAGCGTGAGCTTGGTAGGTCTCCCCGTAGCCGGTGCTGATCGTCTTCACGTCGCCGGAGAGTTCGAGCGCGGTGACGTCGTCATAGACCAGACGGGCGCCGAAACGTTCGGCCTGCTTCCGCAGATTCTCCATCAGGTCCGGCCCCATGATGCCGTCGGTGAACCCGGGGAAGTTCTCGACCTCAGTGGTGTTCATCAAGGCACCGCCGATCTCGACCGAGCTGGTCAGGACGACGGGGGAGAGGCCCGCGCGGGCTAGGTAGATCGCGGCGGTGTACCCGGCAGGTCCGGACCCGACGACAACAACGTTCTCGATAGGCATCGGTCAGTTCACCGGTGCCGGGAGGATCTCGGCGAGCAGCGCTTCGATGCGCGCCTTGATGTCATCGCGAATCGGGCGGACCGCCTCAATGCCCTGCCCGGCCGGGTCCTCGAGCTCCCAGTCCTCGTACCGCTTGCCCGGGAAGATCGGGCACGTGTCGCCGCACCCCATCGTGATCACGACGTCGGACTCCTGCACGGCCTCGGTGGTGAGGATCTTCGGGGTGTTCCCGGTGATATCGATGCCCTCTTCGGCCATGGCCTCAATCGCGACCGGGTTGATCTGATCCTTCGGCTCCGAGCCAGCGGACAGCACCTCGACCTGGCCATTGGACAGAGCGGTCATATAACCGGCAGCCATCTGGGAACGGCCGGCGTTGTGAACGCAGACGAACAGGACGGTGGGCTTTTCAGGCATGATTTTCCTCAAGGGGTAGATCGATGAGCGTCGATCTACAGTATGGTTACCGTATTGATGACTGTCAATCTAAGTGAGGGTGCCCATGTCAACAATCCAGCTGTTGCCCCTCACGGACGTGTCGGTCGAGTGCTGCACACCTCTAGACAGCGACACGCTCAGCGTGGAAGACGCTGACCTGCTCTCGTCACGTCTCAAAGCCGTGGCGGACCCGGCGAGGCTTCGGCTCGTCTCTCTCGTTGCAGCTCACGCGAACGCGGAGGCCTGTGTCTGTGACCTGACGGAACCGCTCGGGTTGTCCCAAGGAACTGTCTCGCACCACCTCAAGATCCTCGTCGAGGCTGGAATCTTCGCCCGCGAAAAGCGCGGCACCTGGGCCTACTACAGTCTCATTCCTGGTGCTCTCGGCAGCCTCTCCGCTGCGCTGCTCGTCGTCGGCGAGAAGTAGGACTGCCACCGGCGCTGAATCATGGATCGCCGCCGACTCTGGCGTGGCCTCGACCGAGTCGTCGTCATTCTCTGCGTCACCGAGATCATCAGCTGGGGAACGCTCTACTATTCCCTGCCTGCCGCGACCGCGGCGATAGAGGCCGACACGGGATGGTCAGCCGTATCCATCACAGCGAGCTTCTCAGGCGGCCTGATCCTCTCGGCTCTCGCGGGCATCCTGGTCGGTCGACTGCTCGATCGAATCTCACCTCGAACCGTCATGACCGCGGGGTCGCTGGTTGCCGCGGTCGGGCTCGTCCTTGTGGCACTTGCCCCGACGCTTGTCTTTTTTCTTCTCGCATGGCTCGTGGTTGGGGTGGCGCAGGCAGCCGTGTTGTATCAACCCGCCTTCACCGTCATCGGGCGACACTACGGCTCCGGTCTTGACAAGCCCATGCTGCTGCTCACTCTCGCCGGCGGGCTCGCCTCAACGGTCTTCGTTCCCATCACCGCGCAACTCCTCACCGCGCTCGACTGGCGGACCACCTACCTCGTCCTGGGCCTCGTTCTGACGGCAACCACAGTTCCACTTCACCTTCTTCTGCCCGCCGAACGGGCAGCAAGCAACGAGAAGGTGGCCACCCCTGGGCGGCGTGATGGACCAGTCATCCGCTCCCGGATGTTCCTCTTTCTTGTCATCGGGGTCACCGGACTCACGTTCTCGGCCTACGCCGTCACCCTCAACCTCATTCCCCTGTTCGCCGAACACGGGTTCTCGACGGGGTTTGCTGCAGCCGGCCTTGCTCTCGTCGGGATAGGCCAAGTCATCGGCCGCATTGGGCTGATTGCCCTCAACCGGTACATTCCGTCCCGACTCCGGCCGGCCGCGGTTGGTGCATCGATCGCGATAGTTCTCTTTCTGTTTGCAGTCGTCGCTGGGCCGCCGCTCCTCTTGGCGGTCGTCGCGGTCATCGCGGGCGCAGCTCGAGGGGCGCTCACTCTGATTCAGGCGACCGCGATCGCTGAGCGATGGGGAAGAGATCGACTCGGATCTCTCAACGGCGTGTTCGGCGCACCGATCACAGCGGCCATGGCTCTTACTCCCGTCGCCGGGGTTGCAGTAGGAACCATCACCAGTTCCTACGCAACAGCCGCTGCGATCTTCTCAGCCATCGCCCTTGCCAGTGCCGCTGCCGCATTCGCGGCGGATGCTCGGCGGACACGACCGCCGGCATTGACAGCAGCGACCCGACCGCCCTTCATTAGCTGAGGTTGTCGTTCCGCGGACGTAGCGCGATCCAAAGCCCGCAACGGCGGCATAGGTAGCCGCCGCCGGCGCTCAGCTGGTGCACTTTCGATCGGGGCATCGATCGACCGCAGCACGAACACACCACAGGCGATTCAGTCACGGGCTTGGATAGCGTCGACGATCTGCTCCGTGGTGGGTGATCCTGCCGAACCAGCCGGGGTGGCGTAGACGCATGCCAGCTCGTCAGTCGGTTCTCCTCCCGGGAACAAGTCCTCGCCGTCGAGAAGAATCTCGGGCGGTCCCGCGAATCGGGACCGTCGAGCCTCCGCTCCTGAGGCCAGGAGCCGGAACGAGATCTGCGCTTCGTCCAGCCCCAAGGATCGAACTGCCTCGCGCGCACGATCGCCAGCCTCGGTCCAGTTGGGGCAGGCGTCGATATGCGGAATCTGGATGCTCACGTCGTCATGATCTGCCTAGAACCGCCCTCAGCTGGGGCGGCCTACTCGATGCCGAGGCGTCGTACATCAACGTCGATCCGCAGCTTCCGCTGGGTCGCTACTCGATGACGTTCCGGGATGTACCCGCCGACGCGTTCTGGTCGGTCAGCGTCTACTACGCCGCCGGGTATTTCGAACCTGGCCCATCCGGCATAACCAAAACGTCAGCTCCGTGTTCGACGTGGATGGAGCCGGCAACCGTAGCGGAGTAGCTGCACGCCTCGTCTCGATAGGGGATCGTCCACCGCGACGCTCTTTGCTGTGCTGCTCTCTGCGGCTCGGCTCCGTGTTTCGTCCGTGAGTGGCCGCCGCAGCTCGGTCTGGTCCTGCTCACAGTGTGAAGATCCGGTGCTCGCTTCCGACGAGGTTCGCGGACGGGGCCCTGAGACGGACGATGTGCCGCGCTCCTCACCCTCCCTGGGTGAGGCCGGTGATCAGGTTGATGGCGACGGCCACCACGAAGGTGCCGAAGAAGTAGGACAGCAGAGCGTGGGCCAGGGCGATGCGGCGTGAGGGGGTGGAGGACTGGGTGATGTTGCTCGCGCTGTACGCCATGCCGATCGAGAAGGCTGTGTAGGCGAAGTCGCTGTAGGACGGGTCCTCGTCCTGGTCGAAGTCGAAGCGGTGGCGGTCGTCGAGGTAGTACATGCGCGCGTATTTGAAGGCGTAGACGGTGTTGATGAGCGCCCAGGCCGCGACGACCCCGACGACAGCGAGGATCGCGGCCGCGGATCCGACGGGGTCCTTCTGCTGGCTCCGGAGGAGCGCGATGACCACGAGGACGAGGCTGAGGAAGGTGGCGGCGATGATGAGCGAGTCGACCAGCTTCCGGGACCGGTCCTCGTGGCGGGCAAGGTCGCGGGTGCGTCCGGGGCCGGCCGGCCACGCCGTCGACCACGCCCAGACGAGGAACACCGCCGCGGCGATCACCCAGCCGAGCAGAGGCGACAGATCTGGGACACCGAGGAGCGCGGCGATCGCCGCGACGGCTGCGCCGACGAGTGCGGCGACACCGGCCTTGACGGACAGGTGAGACATGACGGTTCCTTTCTGAACGGTGGTTCGTCGTCCGGTCGCGCAGTGCAGTGATGCTCCGCGCGGAGCTCGCCCGGGCCGGGCTCGCGAGAGGGGGACGTGGAGGCCGGCGCGGACGGCCGCGAGCGTGCGCGACGTGGCGGCCAGCGTGACCAGGGCCCAGCACCTCGAGCTCCCGCGGTGTCAGGCCCCGCAGGCGCGTCGCGGGGAAGAGCGCGACGACTCCGCGGGTCACTGCGGCGAGTTCTCTCTCGCAGGCCAGCACCGTCACCCGCACGTAGCCGTCCGGCGACTGCCGGTGTCCGCGGGGCCACAGGAACGAGGCGTGGTTCTGCCCCTCGGCAATGGCGTCCCTCGCGGCGCCGATCAGAGCCGAATCGGCGGTGAGTAGCTCGTCCGCCGAGACCCGTCATGAAGCCCACGTGCCGGCCCCCGTCCTCGAACAGAGCGACGGACAGGGTCTCGTGGAATCCCGTGGGGAGCAGGCACTCCGCCCAGGTCTGCAGGTTCCTCGGGGAGCAGGGACCGACATGCTGGTGGGGGGCCGTTCGCGATCCGCACCGGTCCTCTCGGTGTCGAGCGCCATCTGCGGACCACTCAGGTAGCAGACGCAGGACTCGTCGAGGTCGGTGCTCGCGACCGAGCGGTGCGCAGCGGTGCGTGACACGGGACTCGACCACCTCAGGCCAGGGGGAAACGGAGTGTCGGCAACGCTCGAATATGAGGCCATAGCGACGGGGTGGTTTCCATCCATCGTTGCAACGTGAATCCCACTGTTGGAGGTCATGTTGTCTACTCGTCGCATCCCGAAGGGTCCTGGGCG
>NZ_JAHFUY010000097.1 GCF_023264895.1 Herbiconiux sp.
ACCTCACGGCCCCCGGCCCCCAGCAGCTCATCGTCGCGGCGGGCGCCGGAGCCCGCACGGCCGCCGCCGTCAACCGCCACCTCCTCGGCCCCCTCTAGCGCCGCGGGTCCCGCCGCCCCGCCGCCGCCCCGCCCCCGCCCCACCACCCCCGTGCCCGCCCGCGGTGGTATCACCTACACCAGCCCTTACACCCCACCCCACCCCATCCCGCCCCACCCCACCCCCTCCGCCCCACCCCCGCCACCCCACCCCCGCCGGTGAGTCGCGTCCAAGTGTCCCTTCCGGGGCGAAATCCGGCCGTTTGACGACACCTGGGCGCGACTCAGCGGCGGTCGGGCGGGTGGGCGAGCGAGCGACGGGGCCGGGTTAGGACTCGGCGCGCACCCGGCGGAGCCAGGCGCGGCGGCCCTCGAGGTAGGGCTCGACGTCGGTGACGCGGTGCAGCGCCACCGCGTCGGGGGAGACGGCGCGCGCCTCGACTGCGAGCGTGCGCCCGCCGACCGTGGTGGCGGCCCACCAGCGATCGCCGCGCTCCCACAGCTCGAACGGATGCTCGAGGCCGTCGAGCGCGAGCGGCACGATCGCGTCGGGGAGGCCCTCGGCGGGCGAGACCACGCGGTAGGGCGATCCGCCGTCCACCCGTTCCGCCCGGCGCCGCAGCCGCTCCACCACCGAGCGGCTGTCGCCCTCCCGCCAGTGCACGTGCACCTCGAAGGCGTCCTCGCCGCGGCCGGTGCCCACGGGAGCGGCCCCGTCGGGGTCCGGCTTCGCCGGAGGCTCCCTCGGCGGCAGCTCGTGCGCGAACGCCAACACGCGGGTGTGCCCCGAGTAGTCCCAGTCGGTCACCATCGCGAACCCCGGCCACTCCACGAGCCCGAAGGCGCCGGCGGGCTCGAACGACGCGCGCAGGCGCTCATCCGTATCGTCCACCCGGCTCCAGAACTCGTCCGGAGTGAGGTGTCGGGGCCCGGCCTGCATGCCTCCAGTCTGGCATCCGGCCCCGCCGCCCCGGGAGTCACGACCCGCCGCGCCGCCCCCTTGCGACAACGGACATGGTCCGGAGGCCGCTAGGCGCGGGGCGGGTCTCCGGCCGTGGCGTAGCGGCGGCCGATCGCGAACCAGACGATGGAGCCGAGGAGAGGCAGGATCAGCACCACCAGCACCCAGATCACCCGCTCGCCGGTCGACGCCCGCGGGGCACGGATGATGCTGATGAGCGCCGCGATGAACAGCACGACGGCGGCGAGCCAGATCAGCAGGAGGACGACGTGCCAGGGCTCGAATGAGGCGAACATGACCCCATCATGCCCCTCTCTGGGGCCATCGGGCGCGGCCCGCGCCCGCTAGGGTCGCACTATGGCACCGGCCGACCTCTTCAACCTGCAGGACACCGTCGAAGGCGCAGGCCTCTGGGGTCTCGCCATCGTGTGCGTCATCATCTTCGCCGAGACGGGCCTGCTCATCGGCTTCTTCCTGCCGGGCGACACGCTCCTCTTCTTCACGGGGCTCCTCACCTACACGGGCGCCATCCCGCTGCCGCTCGCGGTGGTCATCCTCGCCGTCTTCGCGGCCGCCTTCCTCGGCGACCAGCTCGGATTCGTGATCGGCCGCCGGGCCGGCCCCGCCACCTTCGAGCGCCGCGACTCCGGATTCTTCAGCCGCAAGAACGTCGACCGCACCCAGGCCTTCTTCGACCGCTTCGGCGGCTGGGCCGTCACGATCGCCCGCTTCGTGGGCGTCGTGCGCACCTTCGCTCCGGTGGCCGCGGGCGTCGGCCGCATGAAGTACTCGCACTTTGTGGGCTTCAACGCGCTCGGGGCCGCCATCTGGTCGGCGGCGCTGATCGGCGTCGGCTACGCCCTCGGCTCCATCCCCGAGGTCGCCGAGGTCGTGCAGCAGTACATGGAGTGGGTGCTCATCGGCATCGTCGTGCTCACGGTCGGATCGGCGCTCATCGCCTTCCTGAGGCAGCGCGCCAGGGCCCGCCGCGAGAAGACCACCGCGGCCTGAGGCCTCGTTACAGCAGTCGCAGCTTCTTCACGAGGGAGTCCACGGTGGCGCGCGGCCCCACGATGCTGAGCGCGAGGCACTCGAGCTCGGCTCCGGGCGTCGTCGCGAGCTCGCTGAGGTACTCGTCGTAGACGCGCGTGGTCTGGCCGGCGAGCGGCATGTCGGCGAGCCACACACCCGAATCCTCAGCCATCGACTGCACCACCTTGGCCCGGGTGTTCGCGAGCCGTTCGGCCGAGGCGCCGAGCACCGTGCAGCCGGCCCAGGCGAGCCCCGGATGCGTGACCCCGTCGGCGTCGACCGCATCCGGACCCTGCAGGCCGGCCACGACCGATCCGGTCGCCGCCGCCACGCATGCGACGGCGTTGGCGGCGCGGCCGGCCGGGAGGTCGCTGTCGACCACGATCACCCACTTGAGGCGTGAGGCGCGGGTCGACTCGCCCGTGACGATCTCGTCGGGGGAGTAGGCGGGAACGGAGGCTGCTGATGCGGTGTTCGAATTCACACCGCGATGCTACGCAGGGGTTCGACATGCGTACAATCGATCCGTACTTAATCCGGCAGAGAGGGGTGAGCGGAGTGCTCGACGAACTAGATACGGCCATCGTGCGCGAACTGCAGGCGGATGCGCGCCGCACCAACCGCGACGTCGCCGCCGCGGTCGGCGTCTCACCCACCACGGCTCTCGACCGCACGCGTGGCCTCCGCGAACGGGGAGTCATCCGCGGTGCCGCTCTGGATCTCGACCTGGCCGCGATCGGTCGTCCGGTGCAGGCCATGATCGCCGTGCGCATCCGCCCGCCGTCGCGCCGCAACATCGAGGGGTTCCGCAACTGGGTGAGCGCACTGCCCGACACCCTCGGCGTCTTCGTGACGAGTGGAACGGAGGACTTCCTCATCCACGTCGCGGTGCCCGACAACGAGAGTCTCTACGCCTTCGTGATCGACCGCCTCACCGAGCGGCCCGAGGTGGCGGACGTCCGCACCTCGGTGGTCTACGAGCACCTCCGGAACCCGGGCATCCGCCCGATCTGAGGCGCGGCCCGCGGTGCCGGTGCGGGATTCCCGGGTGTCGTTGCGCTTCGGATGCGAGGATGGACGCCGCTGCGACGACGCACGCAGGCGCCACCAGAGGAGCGACCATGACGGATGCCACCCCCACCCCGCCTCCCACGGGTCGTCGCGAGACCCGTGGCCCCGACGCGGCTGTCGTCTTCGACCGTGACTTCGGCGCCACCCCTGCGGAGGTCTGGGCGGCCCTCACGGAGCCGGCTCTGCTCGAGCGCTGGATCGGCACTTGGAGCGGCGATCCGGTCGCGGGCACCGTCGTCTTCCGCATGACGGCCGAGGGGGAGGAGGTGCCGGAGGAGCCCGTCACGATCGCGGAGTGCGCGCCCCGGGAGCGTCTGGCGCTGCAGCTCGGTGTCGGGGACGGGGCCGCCGAGCCGTGGCGCCTCGAGCTGGCCCTCGCTGCGCACGGCACCGGCACCACTCTCACGTTCGCCCAGCTCCTGGCCGACCCTGCCGGCATCGGTGACATCGCACCGGGCTGGGAGTACTACCTCGACCGCCTCGCCGCGGTCCTCAGCGGTGCCGGTGTGGAGGCGGTCCGCTTCGAGCACTACCACCCCGCCCAGAGCGAGCACTACGTCGCGATGTTCGCCTGATCAGGCTTTCTCCTGCCGGCTTCGCCGCCGGTGCCGCCGTTTTGGAATCGGCGCGGCGGATGCGCTAAAGTAAACAGTCGGCTCGGCCAGCGGTTGAGACGGTGGGGTATGGTGTAATTGGCAACACGGCTGATTCTGGTTCAGTTGTTCTTGGTTCGAGTCCAGGTACCCCAGCAAGCGAAGGCCTCCCGCGGGAGGCCTTTTTTGCTGCCCCGATCTCGACGAGCTCCTGGGCCCGTCGCTGTGGCGATGCCGCCGCGCGGCCTGCTCGCTGCTCAGTCCGACGGGTCGAGCTGGAGGATCCCGAAGCCGTCGGGCGGCAGCTCGCAGGTCGCCGCGATCTCGCCGACGACGCGGTTGAAGTCGGTGACGTCGCCGAGCGGCGATTCGGGCAGGGCGCTCCGGGCCTCGGCGATGAGAGGGGCGAGTTCGTCCCCCGCCATTTCCTCGGTGTCCGTGAGGCTCGCTCGGGCCTCGTCCCACGAGGTCTTCGCCTTGAGGGAAGGGTCGAGCCGGTTGATGTCGAGCTTCTCGGTGATCGCCGCGAAGTGCGGGCACGCCCACTCGTCGTCCGGCAGCTCTTCGCTCGCGCATCCCGCGAGCCCGAGGACCACAGCGATGGCCACCGCCATCGTCAGAACCGGCACAGCGATTCGTTTCCCGATGTGCAGCCACCCCATCTAGTGTCGCTGACCCTATCCGACTGGCGGAGCCGTCGAGTCCACGGGGTCGAGCGAGGGCGACTTCTGCGCAGGCGCCTCGTGGTTCTCAGAGAGCGTTCCGTCGACGCCGGGCCACGAGGGCCGCACCGAGGAGCAGGAGGCCCGCCGCCCCTGCCGCACGCCAGCCCACCGGCGAAGTCGCCTGACCCGTGTCGGCGAGCCGGGCCTCGTCGTGCTCGGCACCCCTGTCGTGCTCGTCGCGGCCGTGCTCGCCCCCGCCGTGCTCCCCGCCCCCGTGGTCGGGGCGCGGGGCGGGCTTCTCGTGCAGGATCAGCCCGAGCAGCTCGATGCCGGGCTCCGCGCTGCCGACCCGGTTCTGGTTCCACATCGTGGTGACGCCCACACCCTTGGCCGGCGCGAGGACCGTGTCCGAGGCGAAGCCGGCGGTGCCGCCGTTCTTGAACGCCCACTCCGTGCCCATGTCCGACGCGGAGGCGGAGTGGAGCTGCCAGCCGAGTCCCATGCGGAAATCGGATGCCTGGCACGAGCCGGGCTCGGAGCACACCGTCGTGATCGCGCTGACCGGCTTCAGGGTGTCGGCCATCGTCCGCACACCGGCCGGAGCATCCTGAGGCAGGTAGCCCAGGTGCGCCGCCACGAAGGTGCTCATGTCGGTCGCGGTGGAGACCAGCCCGCCCTCGCCGGCGAGGGCGTTCGTGTCGTCCCAGTAGAAGGTCGGCGCGTTCTCCGACGTGTACGGCGTGGCGATCGCGGGACCCGTGCCGAGCACGGTGGAGGTCATCCCGAGGGCGCCCAGGAACGTGCTCTCGAGCGCAGCCTGATAGGCGGGCGGCTCCTCGACGGGAACGGACGGATCGACGATGTCGGCGAGCACGGTCCCGAGCAGCCCGAAGCCCCAGTTCGAGTAGAGCCAGTCGGTTCCGGGCTTCCACAGCAGCGATCCGGAGGCCAGCGAGTCCCAGAGCATCGTGCGGGTGTAACCCGGGCGCCAGTTGGCGCAGTCCAGGTCGTTCCCGCAGCCGTCCGCGAAGTTGCCGGGCAGGTCGGTCAGGCCCGCCTGGTGCGTGGCCAGGTCACGCAGGGTGATGTGGGTCGTCTCACCGGTCTCCGGATCCGTCCACACCGGCACCGTGACACCGGGCGGCGCGAACTGCTGCACCCGGTCGTCGAGCGACACCGCGCCCGTGGCCACCAGATGCGCCAGCAGGTCGGCCGTGAAGATCTTGGTCTCGGAGGCGATCTCGAACTGCGTCGAGGCGGTCACGGGCTCCGCCGAGTCCAGCGAGGGCGTTCCCACCGAGAACGTCGTGACGACGGGCGTCGTCCCTGTCGGATCTCCCGGATCGGGGGTGACCACCGCGACGGACATCCCCGAGATGCCGTACCGCGCTCGGAACGACTCGACGTGGTTCTGCACCTTCTTCGCCAGCTCGGGCGTCATCGTCACGAGCGCGGACTCCGCGTCGTCACCGGCGGCGACGGCGGCCGGCGGTGCGGACAGGATCACGGCAGCGGCCATGGCGGCGGCAGCTGCAGCGGCGCCCATCGACGAGTACCACCGACGGCGTGACGTTCTTCCGGTCATCGTTCATCCCCACGTGAGCAGACCTCTGCGCCACAGCCGTGACGCACACCCTGCACTCTCGCAGCGGCGGGCCGGACCCACCATCGGCCGACCGGGGGATGCGCGGGCCGACGGAGGATGCCTGAAGCGGGCCTACTCGTGCAGCAGCGTGCGCAGTTCGGTGATGCGGCCCTCGCGCACCGTGATGATGTCGACGCCGCGCGCTGCGGGCGAGCCCACCGGCCCGAAGGTCCAGCCCTGCACACCGGTGTCGGCGCTCACGTAGCCGAGGCCGTCGTCGGCGAAGACGAAGTCGGCGGGGGTGCCGTCGACCAGGCCCGCGGCCTTCGCCTCGAGCGCGTCCCAGCCCGTCACGGTCTCCTCGGGATCGATGAAGGCCACGTCGGGTGCGAACAGCGCCTCGATCGCCGCGCGGCGCGATCCGGCGTCGCGGTTGCCGAAGACGTCGTGCAGGTTCGCGGCGAGCAGCTCGGCGACCGTGGGCATCAGTCCTCCTCGAGGCGGGTCAGCACGAAGACCGGGATCTCGCGGTCGGTCTTGGTCTGGTAGTCGGCGTAGGGCGGGTAGGCGGCGACCGCTCGCTCCCACCAGGCGTCCTTCTCGGCGCCGAAGACCTCGCGCGCGGTGTAGTCGTGCTTCTCGGTGCGGTCCTGGAGCTCGACGTGCGGCTCCTTGACGATGTTGAAGTACCAGACCGGATGCTTCGGCGCACCACCCAGCGACGCCACGACCGCGTACTCCCCGTCGTGCTCGACCCGCATGAGCGGCGTCTTGCGGAGCTTGCCCGACTTGGCGCCGACAGTCGTGAGGATGACGACGGGCATGCCGTTCAGCTCGGTGCCCTTCGTGCCTCCCGACGCCTCGTAGACCTCGAGCTGCTCGCGCGCCCAGTCGCTGGTTCCCGGCTCGTACTCCCCGATCAATGGCATGGTCCGATGCTACGCCGCCGACAGCCGGTGCGGGCGGCGCCGCGGGGGATCGTCAGCGCGCGTCGAGCCGCTCCGCCACGTCGGGCGGGAATCCGCCCGTGGAGATCGGGCTCCAGCGGGTGGGAGTGATCCGGAGCAGCGACTTGTCCTGCAGCGCCATCGCCTCGCGGTACTCCTCCCAGTCGGGGTGCTCGCCGGCGATGCAACGGTAGTAGTCGACGAGCCCGTCGGCCGCCTCCGGCATGTGCAGCACCTCGGCCTCGCCGTCGACCTGGATCCAGGCGTCGTTCCAGTCGTCCGACAGCACGAGCACCGAGGCCGGCGGTCGGCGCTCGGCGTTGCGGGTCTTCGCCCGGCGCGGATAGGTGGAGACGACGATCCGGCCCTCCTGGTCGACGCCGCCGCTCACCGGCGACATCTGGGGCCGGCCGTCGGCCCGCGTCGTCGCCACGATCATCCGGTGCCGTGGTCGCACGAACTCGAGCATCCCGTCGCGGTCGACGGCGGTGTTGGTCGAGATCGTCCTGGCCATGCCTCCACGCTAGGCCTTTTCTCTCTGATCGACACGTGAAGCACCGCCCGGAGCTAGCGTGGAGTCACTCCCCACACCCCCGGGGAGAATTCGACAGTCGATGGAGGATCATCATGGGATTCGTGACCACGGACGACGGCGCAGAGATCTACTACAAGGACTGGGGCAGCACCGACGCCCAGCCCATCGTGTTCCACCACGGCTGGCCCCTGTCGTCGGACGACTGGGACGCCCAGATGCTCTTCTTCCTGGGCCACGGCTACCGCGTGATCGCGCACGACCGCCGTGGGCACGGCCGCTCCTCGCAGATCGGCACCGGTCACGACATGGACCACTACGCGAGCGACACGGATGCCGTGGTGCGCCACCTCGACCTGAAGAACGCCGTGCACATCGGCCACTCGACCGGCGGCGGCCAGGTCGCGCGCTACGTCGCGCAGTACGGCGAGCCGCAGGGCCGCGTGGCGAAGGCCGTGCTCGTCTCGTCGGTCCCGCCGCTCATGGTGCAGACCGACGCCAACCCCGAAGGAACGCCCGTCTCGGTGTTCGACGGCTTCCGCAGCGCCCTCGCCGCGAACCGCGCCGAGTTCTTCCAGGCCGTCGCCTCCGGTCCCTTCTACGGCTTCAACCGCAAGGGCGTCACCCCCTCCCAGCCCGTGATCGCCAACTGGTGGCGGCAGGGCATGACGGGCAGCGCACTGGCGCACTACGAGGGCATCAAGGCCTTCTCCGAGACCGACCAGACCGACGACCTGAAGGCGATCTCGGTGCCGGTCCTCGTGACGCAGGGCGACGACGACCAGGTCGTGCCCTATAAGGACGCCGCGCTGAAGCAGCACGAGCTCCTGCAGAACTCGACGCTGAAGATCTACGAGGGCTACCCGCACGGCATGCTCACGACGCACGCCGACGTGATCAACCCCGACCTGCTCGCCTTCATCCAGCAGTGACCGAAGCCGCCCCACCGACTTGACAGTAAGTGCGCGAAAGAGCGCCGACTTGGCACAAGATGTGCCAAGTCGGCTGCTTTACGCGCAACTACTGTCAAGTCGGAGAGCGGGCGGGGCCGCTCAGCCCAGGTGGTCGGTGAGGAGGCGGAGCGCCTGCTCGACGGTCTGCTCGACCACCGCATCCGGAGCGCCCTCGAAGTGGTGCTCGGCCACCACCTCCGCGTTCGGCGTGTGCACCGCGATGAAGACGGTGCCCGGCTCGCGGCCGTCCTGCGGGTCCGGTCCGCCGGCACCCGTGGTCGCGACCGCGGCATCGGCCTGCAGCAGCTCGGCCACCGAGGCGGCCATCTGCCGGGCGCACTCCGCCGACACGACGGTGTCGGTCGTCACGCCGAGCACGCGCTTCTTCACGTCGGTGCCGTAGGCCACCACGCCCCCGGCGAACCAGTCCGAGGCACCGGACGCGGCGCCGAGCGACGACGCGACTGCACCGGCGGTCAGCGACTCCGCCGTGGCCACCCGCCAGCCGTGCTCGAGCGCGCTCGAGGCGGCCCGCTCCGCGGTCTCGGCCGCGACGGGCTTCATCCCCGCCACCACTCGTCGAACGGGGTCACCGGCACGGCGCGCTTGTGCCGGGTGAGGAGGAAGCGCTGCTCGATCGCCTCGGCGACCTCGTCGTCGACGTCGCGGCCCTCGAGGAAGTCGTCGATGTCGGCGTAGGTGAGCCCGAGGTTCGTCTCGTCGGTCTGCCCCGGATCGTGGTCGAGCAGGTCGGCCGTCGGCGCCTTCTCGTAGAGCCGGGCGGGGGCGCCGAGGTGCGCGAGCAGGGCCTTGCCCTGGCGCTTGGTGAGCCCGGTCAGCGGCGTGATGTCGACCCCGCCGTCGCCGTACTTGGTGAAGAAGCCCGTGACGGCCTCGGCGGCGTGGTCGGTGCCGACCACGAGCAGGTTGCGCTCGCCGGCGATGGCGTACTGCGCCACCATGCGGGTGCGGGCCTTCACATTGCCCTTCGTGAAGTCCGACATCTCGCCGCCGGTGGCCTCGGCGAAGTCGCGCGCGGTGCCGTCGACCCCGTTCTGGATGTTCACGACGACACCCGGCTCGGCGTCGATGAACTGCAGGGCGAGCTGGGCGTCGTCCTCGTCGGCCTGCACCTTGTAGGGCATCCGCACGGTCACGAACTCCGCCGAGACGCCCTCCTCGCGGAGGCGCTCGACCGCGAGGCGGCAGAGCCGTCCTGCGAGCGTGGAGTCCTGGCCGCCGCTGATCGCCAGCACGAGGCCGCGGGTGCCGGTGGCCCGCACGTAGTCGGCGAGGAAGGTCACGCGGCGTTCGACCTCGGCGGCCGGATCGATCTCGGGGCGGACGTCGAGCTCATCGATGATGGTCTTCTGCAGATCGCGCATGCCTACAAGTATCGCCGCCCGACCGCATCCGCCAACCCCGTTCTGGCGCTTACGCTTGTCGAGGATCCCTGCCGACCACTCCGTCAGCTCCCCGAGACAGGACATCGCATGACACTCTCCCGCCGCGAACTCGCGCAGTACATCGACCACACCCTCCTGAAGCCCGAGGCCACCAGGGCCGACGTCGAGGCGCTCATCGCCGAGGCCGACGATCTCGGCACCTACTCGATCTGCGTCTCGCCCTCGATGCTCCCGCTCACCCTCCCCGAGGGATCCGACCTCAAGATCGCCGTCGTCTGCGGGTTCCCGAGCGGCAAGCACCACTCCTCCGTCAAGGCCGCCGAAGCCGCGCTCTCCGTGGAGCAGGGGGCCGACGAGATCGACATGGTCATCGATGCGGGAGCGGCCAAGGAGGGCCGTTTCGACGACGTCGAGGCCGACATCCGCGCCGTGCGGGAAGCCGCTCCGGCTCCCGTCGTGCTCAAGGTCATCATCGAGTCGGCGGCTCTGACCGACGACGAGATCGTCGGCGTCTCGCGTGCCGCCCTGGCCGCCGGCGCCGATTTCGTGAAGACCTCCACGGGCTTCCACCCCGCGGGCGGCGCGAGCGTCGAGGCCGTGGCGCTGATGGCGAAGACCGTCGACGGCAAGCTGGGCGTCAAGGCATCCGGCGGCATCCGCACGCGGGAGGTCGCCGAGGCCATGATCGCAGCGGGCGCCACGAGGCTCGGCGTCTCCGGATCGCGCCAGGTCGTCTTCGGCGACGACGCGGCGGACGCCCCCTCCGGCTACTAGGCGGCGGGGCCCGGCGCGCGATCCTGCCGGAGCCGCGCGAGGTTCGGCAGCGGGCTCCACGCCCCGAGCTGCGGGTAGTCGACCGTCACGCCGGCGACGCCGCGCTCGCCGAGAGCGAGCGCCCAGTCGATCGCCGCGGGCAGCGGGATCTGGAACAGCGGGACGGGTTCTCCGGCCTGCACGAGGCCGTTCGCGATCGCCGCGGCCCGCGCCCGTTCGGCGCTGCTGTAGAGGCACAGCATCTGGCCCGCCTCGGCCGCGAGGGCGTAGGGGCGGGGCTGCTCGGCCGTGCCGCGGTTGATGAAGACCCACTGCTCGAGGCTCGCGACCGCCTGCCAGAGGCGGATCTGCGCGTCGATGTCGCCCGGCGCGGCCTGGCACGCGGCGTCGAGCCGGTCGAGCTCGGCGAGCACCTCGGGGGAGGGGCCTGACGGCTGAGCGGGGTCGGCGGGCTGGTCGGTCATGCTGGCTCCCTCTCGGTCTGACGACTCGCCACGCTACCGCAGGCCCGCGGACGACGCCCGTCGAGCGCCCGTGGACCGTCATCGGCTCCGGTACCGGCTCGGTCGTCAGGGCCGCCGGTCGTCGAGCAGCACCCGCAGCACCTCGCGCAGCGGGCCCGCGAGCTCCTCCGCGGTCGCCGAGGCCACGGGCTCCACGGCTGCTGAGGTGCGGAGCATGACCACGCCGAGCATGGTGGCGATCGCGAGCTGGGCCTTGAGGAGCACGGGCTCGGTGGTGGGGTCGTCGGGGCTCCAGCCCGAGGCGCCCGCGAGCTTGCGGGTGAAGTGCTCGAGGGTGCGGCGCCGGATGCGATCGGCGTTCTCGTCGCCGGATGAGCGCAGCAGCAGGAGCAGCTGAAGGGGATCGTCGCCGTTCGGCGCGTTGAGGGCGTGGGCGATGAGCCGTTCGATCACCTCGGCGGGCGTCGTGGCGGGCACCGTCGATCGTGTCGCGAGCTCGTCCGAGGTGCGGAGCATGCACGCCTCGAAGAGGCCGTCCTTCGACACGAAGTAGCGGTTGATCAGAGCGACGTTGACCCCCACGTCGGCCGCGATCTGGCGCACGGTGGTGGCCCGGTAGCCCTCGGTGGCGAAGCGGCGGCGGGCGGCGCGCACGAGTGCCCGCTTGGTCGCTTCGGCGTCGCGGCCGGAGCGGACGATCTCGTCATCGGCGTCGGTCATGTCTGTCTCCCGCCTCCCACCCTATCGTTCGACCACTGCATGTAAACCGATGTTGACAAGACCGCCGCGTCGGAGAATACTCGTCAAGTCAGCATCCGCTTACATACCGAGGAGTCCGATGTCCGTCGCCACCCAGAGCCCCTCCACGGGCTCCGTCCCTGCGCAGAGCGCCACCGGATCGCCGCGCGGCCGCAGCACCGCGATCATCCTGTTCCTCTCGCTCGGCGGCCTCTCGTTCGCCGTGCTGCAGTCGCTCGTGGCGCCCGCCCTCGGCACGATCGGGGGAGACCTCGGTGTGGCCACGACCGATGCGAGCTGGGTGCTCACCGCCTACCTGCTCTCGGCGTCGGTGCTCACGCCCATCCTGGGCCGGCTCGGCGACATGGTGGGCAAGCGCCGCGTGATCATCGTGGTGCTCGCGTTGCTCCTCGTGGGCACGGTGCTCGCGGCCCTCGCGCCGAACCTCGGCGTGCTCATCGTGGCGCGCATCCTGCAGGGTGCCGCCGGTGCCGTGATGCCGCTCTCGATCGGCATCGTGCGCGATGAACTGCCCCGGGAGCGCGTGAGCGTGACGATCGGTCTGCTCTCGGCCATCTTCGGCATCGGAGCGGGCATCGGCATCGTGGCCGCCGGCCCGATCGTCGAGGCCCTGTCGTGGCACTGGCTCTTCTGGCTGCCCGCCGTGCTCGTGGCGATCGCCCTGCTCGGCGCGATCTTCGGCATCCCCGAGTCGCCCGTGCGGACGCCCGGCCGACTCGACCTGGTCGGCACCGCCATCCTCTCCGTCGGGCTGGTCGCCCTGCTGCTCGCCGTGAGCGAGGGGCAGAAGTGGGGCTGGGGCGATGGCAAGACCATCGGCCTGATCGCTCTCGGCGCTGTGGCGCTCGTGGTGTTCGTGCTCGTCGAGCTGCGCGTGAAGGAGCCGCTCATCGACGTGCGGCTCTTCGCGCACCGCGGCGTGTGGACCGCCCACGTCGTCGCCCTCGCCTTCGGCTTCGCGATGTTCGGCACCTTCATCCTCGTGCCCACCCTTCTGCAGCTGCCGACGGTGCTCGGCTACGGGTTCGGGATGTCGGTGACCGGGGCCGGTCTCCTGCTCCTGCCCACGGTCGTGGCGATGGTGGTGTCGGGGGTGGTCGCGGGTGCGCTGATCCGCCGGATCGGGCCGAAGATCCCCATGGTCGTCGGCGGCGTCGCGGTGACCGCGGCGTTCCTCATCCCGGCCCTCGGGCACGGCGAGGTCTGGCAGATCGTCCTCTCCGGGGTGCTCACGGGCATCGGCATCGGCATGGCCCTCGCCGCCACCTCGAACGCGATCGTCGAGAGCGTGCCCGCCGCGCAGACGAGCGAGGCGATCAGCGCCAACACCGTCATCCGCACCGTCGGCAGCAGCGTGGGCACGGCCGTCATCGCGGCGCTGCTCGCGTCGAACGTCTCGGCGCAGGGCGCGCCCCTCGACGAGGGGTTCACCGTGGGGTTCTGGGTGTCGGCCGGCGTGGGAGTGCTCGCCGTGCTGGCCGCGCTCTTCGCGCCGTCGCTGCGGGCGCGGCGCCGCGAGGCCCGGGCCGCGGGCGTGGAGGACTTCGAGGAGCTCGGGAAGCCCGGGGCCGCCTGAGCCTGCGGCGGCCTCATCCTTCGGCTGATCCTGCTGCGGCTGATCCTGCGGCGCCCGATCCGGCGCGGGGATCCGGTCAGGCCGTGGCGGTCTGCGAATCGGCGCCGAGCGTCTCGGCGAAGGCCGCCACGCGCGCCCTCGCGGCCGCGTCGAGCCCCCGCAATGGCAGCGGCAGCGACGGGCCCGTCACGAGCCCGAGGTGCTCGGCCAGAGCGGCGGTGACCCGCAGGCTGCCGTGCTCCCGGAAGAGCTGCCAGAGCGGCTCGAGGCGAGCGGATGCGGCGGCGGCCGTCTCGCGGCCGGCAGCATCACCGGCAGCGTCGTCGGCGAGGGCGCCGCGCGTGATCGCGAGGGCGGGCTCGGGCAAGAGGCCGCCGATGACCGAGTACCACGCGTCGCATCCGGCGCCCAGGCCCGTGGCCGCGGCGGAGTCGCCCGACACCCCGATCGTGACGTGCTCGGGAAGGAGCGCCCGGATGCGCTGCACGTGGGCGGCCGCCTCAGCCGGGTCGGCGGGCACGGGCGGGATCTTGATCGACGCCACGTTCGGGAGCGCCGCGATCCGGGCGTAGAGGTCGTCGGTGAAGGTGAAGCGGGTGGTTCCGGGGTTGTCGTAGACCACGAGCGGCACCGAGAGGCCGGCGGTCACATCGGTGTACAGCCCGAGCACGTCGTCGTCGGTGAGCGCCTGGTACGAGACCGGCGCGAGCAGCACCGCCGCGGCGCCCGCCTCCTGGGCGTCGTCGGCGAGGCGCTGCACCTGCGAGGTGCGGAGGGCTCCGATGCCCACCATCACCGGCGTCGCCCCCGCGCTCGCCACGGCCGCGCGCGCCACCAGGCGGCGCTCGTCGCGGTCGAGGTAGAGGTAGGAGCCCGTCGACCCGAGCGCGGTGATGGAGTCGACCCCGGCAGCATCGAGCCGCCCCACGAGCCCCTCGAACGCCTTCAGGTCAACGGTGTCGTCGCGCAGAGGCGTGAGCGGAAAAGCACTGAGTCCGGTGAACATCCCACGATTCTCGCGCATCGATCCGGCAGTTCGTCCCGCTCAGCCCGCCCCGGAAGGGGACGAACTGCCGGGTGGGCCCGCGCTAGAGCTTGACGGAGGTCGCGGCGGGGTCGTGCACGCGCACGGGGGCGATCCAGGATCCCTCGTGCTCGACCCAGTCGGCGGGGGAGTCGTAGGCGAGGCCCCAGCGGTTGAGGAGGCGCGTGGCGAGCTTCAGCACGGCGGTCGGGAACTCGCCCGAGACGTGCAGGGGAGACTTCGCGAGCACGTCGCCGGTGTAGCGGCGCACCGTGAGCACCCAGCGGCCGGCGATCTGCTCCACGAGGGCCTCGTCGGCCACCGCGGGGTCGAAGAGCACGATCGGCTGCGTGGCCGACTGCGGGGCGGCCGGGGTCGTCGAGACCGCGTGCTGTCGTCGTCCGTTCATGCCCGCCCCCACTCGATGCCGCTGACTAGTTAGTCAGTCTAGACACTTATCGGCCCGGAGTGCACGGAGAACTCCGTGCCGAGTCGCGACGCGCGGCGTGTCGGCTCAGAAGTCGTCGATGTGCAGGTGGTTGCAGGTGTCGGGGAAGTCGATGAAATTGGTGAATCCGGGCTCGTTGCCAGCGGCGTAGCGGCACTGCGACTGACCCACCCGCGATCCGTTCGGCATCATCGGATCGAGCACCGCGATGAGGTTCAGCGAGGCATCGTTGGCGCCCGTGGTCGGCACCCCGCCCACCGAGGTGAAGTCGACGGCGTGACCGCCGCCCTGGCGGTAGTGGGCGCTCGCCGTGCCCGCGCCCTCGATCTGGCCCGTGCAGCGACGGCTGATGTCGCTCACACCCGCACTGCCGAACGCCCGCACAGCCGCCACCATGGCCTGCAGGATCACGACGTCGATGCCGCAGTTCTCCACGCTCTGGCCCTGCGCGATCCACGCGATCTCGAAGATGTGGTCGGGGCTCGAGCCGTGGAACTGGCCGTTCGCGACATAGCCCATGAGCTCCTCGGCGAGGGCCTGGGCGTCGGCCGACACCGGGCCCACCACCGCGCCGCCCTGGTGTGCGGCAGCGGCGGCAGCTGCTGCAGCGGCCGCCGCGGCCGCAGCAGCCGCCGCGACGCCCTCCTGGTACTGCTGCTCGGTGGTGGCGACACTGCTCGTGAGGCTCGCGAGCTGGGCCTGCAGTTCGGCCTCGTGCGCCGACTGCTCCTGCAGCGCGGCCACCATGGCCTGCTGCGCGGCGGCCGCCTCCTCGAGCGCCGCCTGGGCCGCCTCGGCGAGGGTCGTGAGCTCCGCCGTGGCCGTCTCGGCCTGCTCGCTGAGCGCGGCGGAGGTGTTGCTGTCCTGCTCGGCCCTGTCGTAGATGCCGTCGACCGCCTGCGTGAGCTGACCGGCGGAGCTGAGCTGGCCGAGCAGGTCGTCGACCTGGCTGCCGCTGGAGGTGAGCAGCAGCGTCGTGAGGTCGCGACCCCCCGAGCGCACGAACTGCGCCGCCACCACCGCGGCCCGCTGCTTCGACTCCGCGGCCCGCGTGGCGGCGTCGGCGGCACTCGACTGCAGCGCATCCGCCCTCGCCTGGCCCGCGGCCAGCGCGCGATCGGCCACGGCGCTCTCGTCGCTCCGCTGCACCATGAGCTGCCGGGCCGCCTCGGCGCGGGTCTGCAGGTCGGCGATGACCGCCGTGATCTCGTCGACCTCGGCCTGCTTCGCGCCCTCGCTCGAGCGGGCGGCGAGCACGTCGTCCCAGCTCGGGTAGTCGGCGGCGCGCGCGGGGGCCGCGGGGGCGCCCAGCACGGCGGTGGCGGCGAGGGCGATCGTGACGAGGGCGGTGAGAGCGGATCGGGACGGCACAGCACATCTAAACCCCTCGGCCGGGCCGGGGCGTGCATCCGCGGTCGGCAATTCGCGGATCGTTCACAGTGAGCAACGACCGGGGCGTGTGGGTGAGATGGGTGGCGGTAGGGTCGGCGGCATGCGCGATGGAGAAGACAGCCCCGGGCGGTTCGGACGATCGGCGACGGTGGAGGTGGATCCTCGGCGGGTCGGGACGGTCGACGTCACGTACCGGCCTCGATCGGATGCGCAGGCCGACCCCGGGGAGGTCGTGTGGACCTGGGTGCCCTACGAGGAGAACGACGGGCGCGGGAAGGATCGGCCTGTGCTGATCGTGGCTCGGAGCGGACGGGGGCTGCTGGGGGTGGCGTTGACCTCGAAGCCTCATGAGCGGGG
>NZ_JAHFUY010000098.1 GCF_023264895.1 Herbiconiux sp.
GGGGAAAGTGGGGCGAGGAAAGTGGGGCGAGGGAGAGAGGCGGGGGCGAAGTTGGGCGCGGGGGTGGGGGTGGGGCTCTAGGATCGGGTGGGTCTTAGGGGCGGGAGGGGGTGGTCGCGTGAAGAGGGTGCTGGTTTTTGCCGCGGTGAATCTCGTGGTGTTGGGGGCGTTGACCGCTCCCGTCGTGACCGGGCTGCCGATTCTCATTGCTCGGCTGGTGCCCGAGGGGGAGCGCACGGGGGTGCTGGCGTTCGTGACGGTGTGCGGGGCCATCGCCTCGGTGGTGGCCAATCCGGTGTTCGGGGCGGCGTCGGATCGGACGCCGGGACGGTTCGGGCGACGGCGGCCGTGGCTGCTCGGCGGCGTGGTGCTCGGGTTCGGCGCCACCGTGCTCGTGCTGAACGCCGGCAGCGTCGCCGCGCTCGCCGTCGGCTGGGTGCTCGCGCAGACCGCCTACAACGCATCGCTGGCCGCCGTGGCCGCACTGCTCGGCGACCAGGTGGAGGAGCGGCGGCGGGCGTCCGCATCCGGGATCTTCGGCGCCGCCGCGTTCCTCGGCACGCTGCCGCCGCTCGCGCTCGCCGCGCTCGTTCCCGACCGGCTCGACATCGTGATGCTCACCATGCCCACGGCGGCGCTCGCCGTGGGGGTCGTCGCGTGCCTCGTCATCCGGGACACCCCGCTCGCCCAGGTGCGGCGGACGAGCCTGACGGGTTCGGCGCGGCGCCTCGGCCTCCGCGGTCTCGAGCTCCGGCGGCACAGGCTGTTCGCGTGGGTGTGGCTGCAGCGGTTCCTGCTGCAGCTCGCGTTCTCGCTCGTGACCGCCTTCACCCTCTACTTCGTGGCGATCCGGTTCGTGCTGTCGCCCGAGGGAGCATCGCCCGTGGTGGCGGTCACGACGTTCATCGGCGCTGCCGGGATCGTGCTGTCGGCGCTCGTCACGGGCTTCGTCGCCTCCCGACGGGGCCGCTACGCGCCCTTCATCGTGGCCGCCTCGCTGGGGCTTGCCGCGGCCGCGGCCCTCCGGGCCCTGGCCCCGGATGTCCCGGTGCTGTGGGCGGGGGCCGCACTCGGCGGCATCGCACTCGGTGCGTTCTACGCGGTCGACCTCGCACTCGCCCTCCGGGCGATCCCGCCCGGGCGCACCGGCACGTTCCTCGGCGTCTTCAACATCGCCGAGACCGTCCCGCAGGCCATCGCGCCGGCCCTCGCCCTCGGCCTCCTCGCCCTGGCCGGGCCCGATCCGGTGACCGACGCCGCCGAGAACTACACGGCCCTCTACCTCGTGGCCGGCGGGGTGGCGCTGCTCGCGCTGCTGCCGCTGCCGTTCCTCCGGCCCATCCTCACCCGGGCGGCTCCGGCCGGCCCCGCGCCGCGAGTGCCGCGATAGCCTCCGACCGGCTGGTCACCCCGAGCTTGCGGTAGACCGAGCGCAGCTGCGTCTTGATCGTGTTGGGCGAGACCGACAGCATCGCCGCGAGCTCCGCCGTGTCGCGCGCCTCCGGCAGCGCCCGCGCGAGCGCCGCCTCGCGCGCGGTGAAGACGGGGCCGGCGGTCAGCGAGGCGACCGCGGCATGCCGCCGTGCTCGCCGGAGCAGCTCGTCGTCGCCCCGACCGGCCGCCGTCGCGATCCGGATCATGGCGTCGAGGGCCTCGGTGGGCACCAGCGCGAGCGCGAGGCCCTGACCGCGGTCGATGAGGAACGCGACCGCCTCGTGCACCACGGGCGCCGCCCGGTCGTGGTCGCCGAGCAGCGCGAGGGCGGCGGCCCGCAGCGTCGTCCGCTCACCCCGTGAGCGCGAGTCGGCGAGCTCCTGCACGCGGAGCAGGTGCCGCAGGGCGTCTTCGGGCAGCCCGCACGCGAGGTCGATCCGGGCCGCCGCGATGCCGTGCCTGGCCGCACCGCTCGAGTTCGGCGCCTTGCCGAGCGCCTTCTTCGCCCCTTCGGCGTCGCCGGCGGCGAGGAGGAGCAGCGACCGCGTCTCGGCGAGGCGGGCGAGCGAGCGGGCCGCCGCCGAGCTGCGCCGGCGCTGCCGCGTGATCTCGGCCTCGAGCCGGAGGAGCGCGCGGTCGGGCTCGCCGCGGAGGAGCCCCACCACCGCGTCGACGTGGGCGAGCAGCGGCCAGTGCTCGATCGTCGGCCGGTGCGGGTCGAGCGAGCGGATGCGCCGGTCGGCCTCGTCGGCGTCCCAGCGCTCCAGGGCGATCAGCGCCTCGGCCAGCTGGAGGAAGCTGCCCTGGTAGTTGGTGATCCAGCTCTCCGGCCAGTCGAGCCGCACGGCCTCCTCGGCCACCTGCGCGGCCTCGGTGAGGTCACCGGCCACGGCGAGCGTGCCGGCCGAGAGCGCCGTGCCCTGCAGGCCGCCCTTGAGGCCGCGGGAGGCGCCGATGGCCGTCGACCTGGCGAACGACTCGAGAGCCTCGTCGAACCGCCCGGCGTAGAACAGCGTGGTGCCGATCTGGTTGTGCAGGGTGGGCTCGGTGCGGCCGAGGTGGTCGCGATCCTGGGCGCTCATCTCGAGCAGCACGTCGCGGGCGTCGAGGGCCGCGCCGAGGGCGCTGTCGGCCCGGCCGCTCACCCGCAGGGCGGCGGTCTCGATGGCTCGGAGCAGCGCGCGGTCGGGCGGGCTCGAGCGCTGCCGCTGGGTGCGGGCGGCGTAGCCGGCGAGCGCGAAGTACTCCAGCGCCCGCAGCCGGTGGTCGCCCGAGCGGTTGTACTCGAGCGCGAGCAGCATGGTCACGAGGGGCTGCCGGCGGAGCTCGACGAGCGAGGTGCGGTGGAACAGGACGCGCAGCTGCGGGCCGTGGTTGCGGAGGATCTCGTTCCAGTGCTCCCGCACCACCCTGTTGACGAGCTGCCAGTCACCGATCGCGACGGCGCGGCGGAGCGCGGCATAGGGCCGCTGCCGGTCGAGCTCCCAGGTGGCGACGGCGCGCACGAGTGCGGTCAGATGGGCGGGCCTCGCGGCGCGGAGGCGGCGCTCGAAGGCCTCGCGCACGACCGGGGTGTAGACGAACTCGTGGCGGCCGGACGGCGACGCGGCGCTCCCGGTCCAGAGGCCGAGGCCGTCGGACTCGGCGCGGTCGAGCAGGGCGGCGACCTCCTCCGTGGTGAGGGGCGTGCTGCGTCCGGTGGGCCGGAGTCGGGCGACGGTCGCGATCTCGGCCGCGAGCCGCAGATCGAGCGAATCGGCGATCGAGGTGGCGGTCACGAACCCCATGAACTGCTCGTCCCAGGCCCCGCCCGTGAGCTCGACGCGCACGAAGGAGTCGAGGAGGGCCGCGATGTCGTCGTCGCTCGGCTCGGAGCCGCCCTGCCCGTTCGCCGCCATCAGCCGGGCGTAGAGGGGAAGGCCCCCGCTCTGCAGCACGCGTGCGACGGCCGGCGACCCCGGCTCGGCATCGAGGGCGGCGGCCGCCTCGGCCGCCGTGAGGGCGAGCTCGGCGGGCTCGATCACCGCCCGGTCGAGCTTCAGGGCCAGTGCCGTCTCGTCCGAGAGGCTGGAGCGCCGGGCGGTGGCGCGGATCTGGAGCCCGGGGAGGTCGAGGAGGGCGTCGAGGAGCCCCACCGAGCTCTCGTCGGCCAGCCGCTCGAGACCGTCGAGGGCGAGAGTGATGGTGCCGGTGCCCGCGCCGCCTCGCGCCCGCAGGCCGTGTCGCAGCAGCTGCCAGGGGTCGGCCCCGCCGGCGAGGGCATCCGAGGCGGATCGCAGGGTGCTGCCCGGCTCCAGGAGGCCCGCGGCGTCGAGCTCGGCCCCGATGAGCTGCACCAGGGCGGCGGCGCCCACCTGGTTCTCGCGGAACCGGATCCACACCCCGGTCGCCTCGGTCGTCGAGGCCCAGTGCGCCATCGCCACGGTCTTGCCGTACCCGGCGGGAGCGCGTGCCACGACGAGCGCCTGCGGTCCGTCGAACCGCGCGCTGAGGCGCGAACGCACCCGCACGCCCTCGGGAACGCGCGGAACTCCCGTGATCGCCATCCACCCCATCCGATCTCACCCGCACCCGGTCACCGGGACCGGATGGCCGCCGACATCATAGGCAGACGTCTCGGATCGGCCGCCCCCTTCGCGCGGCGTTCACCCCCTCATTCACCCCTTCGGCTCGTCCCCGCAAGGATTCCGTGAGGGTCTCGGCTGCGCGCGTTCGGATCCCGACAGGAGGCGGCACGGCGCGCCCGGGTGAGCGTAGACCTGGTCCGTGACCCTCACCAGCATCCTCCCCACCCTCCGCGCGACGATCCCCGATCCCCTCGTCATCGACCGCTGGCCCGAGTGGACCCACCCCACCACCACCGATGTCGTCGTGTCGGGCGTGTCACTCCTCCGCCTCGAGGAGGCGCGCCTGATCGGACGCATCTCGAGGCGCCGCAGCCGCGCGTTCCGGCTCGCGTCGGCGACGCTCTCGCTGCCGGAGGATCTCTCCGTCGGCGACCTGATCGCCGTCCCGTGCCGCGGGGCGGTGTGCTGCCGGACGGTGCGGACGCGCTCGTGAAACCCCGACCGCCCGGGCCGGCGTTATCGTGGCCTGCAGCGAATTCCCTTCCGCACCGGCATCCGGAGCGGCTCTCCTGATCCGGAACGAGGCTCCCATGGCCATCATCGACAACGCCATCTACGTCAACGGCCACCGCACCGAGAGCCCGCCCACCCTCGAGGAGACCTACGAGCTGCTCCGCGACCGCGACGGCATGGCCTGGATCGGGCTCTACCGGCCGAGCCCCGAGGAGCTCCGGTCGGTGGCCGACGAGTTCGGGCTGCATCCGCTCGCCGTCGAGGACGCGCTCAAGGGGCATCAGCGGGCGAAGCTGGAGCGGTACGGCGACACACTCTTCGTCGTCATCCGCCCGGCCCGCTACCTCGATGAGGCGGAGTCGGTCGAGTTCGGGGAGGTGCACGTCTTCGTCGGCCCTGGCTTCGTGGTGACGGTGCGGCACGCCGAGAACCCCGACCTGCGGGTGGTCCGCCAGCGCATGGAGGCCGATCCGGAACTCCTCGTACGGGGGCCCGAGGCGGTGCTGTACACGATCCTCGACGACGTGGTCGACGGCTACGAGCCGGTGCTGGCCGGGCTCGAGAACGACATCGACGAGATCGAGGACCAGCTCTTCGGCGACGGCGACCCGGCCGTCTCCCGGCGGATCTACGAGCTGCTCCGCGAGGTCATCAGCTTCCAGCGTGCCCTCGGTCCGCTGCCCGACATGCTCGAGCGCCTCCTCCGGGGCTCGGAGAAGTACCACGTGGACATCGAGCTGCAGCGCTCCCTGCGGGATGTCCTCGACCACGTGCTCCGGGCCGTGGATAAGGCCGACAGCTTCCGGTCGCTCCTCGAGAACGCGCTCACGGTGCACTCCACGCTCGAGACCCAGAAGCAGAACGAGGAGACCCGCCGGCTCACCGAGACCGGCCTCGCCCAGAACGAGGAGATCAAGAAGATCTCCTCCTGGGCGGCCATCCTCTTCGCGCCCACACTGATCGGCACGATCTACGGCATGAACTTCGACTTCATGCCCGAACTGCACTGGCCCCTCGGCTATCCGCTCGCGGTCGTCGGCATGGTCGCGATGGGCGCGATCCTCTACGCCGTCTTCAAGAGCAAGAAGTGGCTCTGAGCCCTGCTGCTACTGCAGCTGCCGGGCCGTGCTCTCGAGCTCCCGGAGGTAGCGGCCCGGGGTCATTCCGGCGACCGTGCGGAACTCGTTGATCAGATGGGCCTGATCGACGTAGCCGAGGTCGATCGCCGTCGCCGTGGCGTCGGCGCCGGGTGCGGACAGGCGGCGGATGACCTCCTGCAGCCGCACGCGGCGCGCCACCTCGTTCGGGCCGATCCCGATCGTGGTGCGGAGGGCTCGTTGCAGTGTCCGCTCGCTCGTCCCCAACTCCGCCGCGACCTCGCGGCCGGAGCGCACGCGAGGGGTGGCGGTGAGCGCGTCGACCGCGGCATTGGCGAGCCGCTGCATCGCGCTCGGTGGGCGCTCGCGCAGCAGCTCGAGCACGGCCTCGTCGGCCGCGGCCGCGCGGTCGCCGACGGAGGAGGCCGAGGCGATGCTGCTCAGAGCGCCGTGGGCGCGCTCATCGAGGGAGTGCGTGAGTGGCTGCTCGTGGGGGAGCGCAGCGGCGGCCAGGCCTGACAGCACCCCCAGCCCCGCCGGCCGGAGCCTGACGGCGAACACCGAGCCACGGCCCCGGATCGCCCGTGACCACGCCCCCGGCCGCACGGCCGTCACCATGAGCGGTGCCGAGACGTCGCCGTGCTCGATGCTCAGCGTGATGGCGGGGAAGTCCACGATCCGCTGCATCACGACCTCGCCGGGCGGCAGCTTCCAGCGCACGGCCCAGTAGGTGTCGACGACCTCCCGGACGGCCTCCGCGGGCTCCACCCACGTCGCCTCGAAGCGCACGAGGTGCGAGGGCGTGAATACTCCGGATCGCTCGTCGTCGCCGATCGGTCGGATGCGCCGGCTCATGGGATGCGCCGGCTCATGGGATGCGCTGGTTCATGGGTGTCGCAATTCTGCAAGACACCTCCGGCCCTTGTCGAGAGAATCGGATCATGACCACCAACTACATCGACACCTTCATCGCGGTCGCCCCGGACTGCCGGGCGGTGGCCGGGGAGGCGCCGCCCGCGACGGCGAAGCCCACCGTGGCGACGCTGCAGTTCGAGCTCATCGCCGAGCACCCCTACGAGCTGACCTCCGACGACGTCGTCTTCGCGGTGCACGCCACCCGCCACGAGATCCCGGATGCCGAGCTCGACGCCGAACGCGAGCGATTCTTCGCCAAGGGCCAGCCGTGCCTGCGCGCCTCCCCGCTCGGCAAGCGCTACGGCTGGGGCACCCACCACGACGAGGCGGGCCGCGTCGCCCTCTACGCCCTCGGCACGGCCGACTACGAGCGCCTCCGGAACGACCCCGCCCTCACCCAGAAGGCGGCCATGCGCTCCTCCCGCGCCTGATCCGCGTCCTGAACCCTGCCTAAAAGGGTGCCTTCCTGATAGCCTGTGAGCATGTCCAACCTCGCTATGCGCCCCGTCGGCCGCGACGTGCACCGCACCGCCGTCCGCGCGAGCGTCGCTGTCATCGTGTCGAGGTTGCAAGACATTCTCGGTCGGGACGTGGTGGCGATCATCGTCGGCAAACAGCCGCGCCAAGTGGCCCGGTGGGCGAGCGGAAACGCGTCGCCCACGGCTCGCGACCAGCAGCTGCTGCGCGACACCTTCCAGGTCGTCGAACTGCTGTCGGAGGTCGAGGGTCCTGAAGTGACCCGAATGTGGTTCATCGGAATGAACCCTCAGCTCGACGATCAGGCTCCGGCTGAAGCCATCGCTGCCGGCAACGTCCGGGATGCCATGGCGGCCGCACGTGCGTTCGTCAATGCCGGCTGAACTCGTGCTGGTCGATCCGCCGGCCGAGCTCTGGCGGGTGGAACGGGCCGAACCGGCTCTGCGGTTCTCCCAGCTCAGTCTCGTGGATGCGACGAACGATCGCGCGGGGAATCGCTTCGATGTCCCCGGTGCCGGAGTGCTCTACGGAGCAACCCATCCGGAGGGCGGATATGCCGAGACGCTCGCCGGGTTCCGGCCCAGGGCCGCACTCGTCCGTGCACTGTCGACCATGGAATCCGATCCCGGTCGGGTCCGGCCGGGGGAGATCGATCAGGAGTGGCTGATCTCCAGGCGGCTCCGGTCTTTTGCGACGGTCAGTGCGTTGCCGTTCGTCGACGTCGAGTCTCCGTTCACCCACACCCACCTGACAAGGGCGGCGGGCGATGTCCTGATGCAGGCGGGGATCGAGAACCTGGACGTGGCTCACATCCGCGGCCCGAGCCGCCGGCTGACTCGTTCCCTCGCCGCCTGGCTGTACTCGCGGACGGATGCACAGGGCAATCCGCTCTACGCCGGCATCCGCTACATGTCTCGCTTGGGTGAATTCGAGTGCTGGGCGATCTTCGACGGCACCGCGGTCGAACTCCGGACATCGAGTTCGCTCCACCCCTTCGACGATCGGTTGACATCTGTCCTGGAGCTGTTCGGGATGTCCATTCGGACGTAAGGGCGCCGCCAGGATGGCGGCTGAGCCTCAGCCTGTGAACTGGGCGAGCTGGAGGAGGTTGCCGCAGGTGTCGTCGAGCACGGCGACGATCACGGGGCCGAGGTCGGTCGGCGGCTGCGTGAAGGTCTCGCCGAGGGCGACGAGGCGGTCGTACTCAGCCTGTACGTCGTCGACTCCGATCACGCAGAAGGGGATGCCGTCGGCCACGAGGGCGTCGGTGAAGGGCGCGACCGCCGGATGCCCCTTCGGCTCGAGCGACAGCTGCGTGCCGTCGGGTCGCTCGGGGTCGACGACCGTGAGCCAGCGGTGCTCGCCCATCGGGAAGTCGGCGGCCACGCTGAACCCCAGTCGGGTCGTGTAGAAGTCGACGGCTCGCTGCTGGTCGTCGACGAAGATGCTCACGGTGTGGAGCTTCATGCTCTCGCCCCTCTCAGGGTGTGTATGTGACTCACGGTCTCACCGGCCAGCGCGCCGAGATCTGCGCCAGCGGTGTCGTGTCGATGGTGTGGAACTTGTAGCGGCCGCGGCGCTCGCTCCGCACGAGCCCGGCCTGCTCGAGCACCTCGAGGTGCTGCGACACGGCCTGGCGCGAGGGCGTCAGTCCGTGCTTCACGGCGAGCTTCGAGCACAGCTCGAACAGCGTCTGCTCATCCAGCTCCACCAGTTCGTCGAGCAGGATGCGCCGGGTCTCGTCGGCGAGAGCCTTGAAGACGTCGGCCACCAGGCCACCATAGGCAAGCATCCACTTGCCTGTCAAGGGTCGCCCGGACCGACCCGGCGCGAGGCCGGTCAGTGCACGAGCGCCTTCAGCACCACGAAGACCACGCCGAAGGACGCCGTGCCGACGGCACCCGCGATCCGGACGAGGAGGGAGCTGCCGCGGCGGAGGAAGGCCACGTAGCCCAAGAGAGCCAGGATCACCACTCCGGACCAGAGAGCGAGGTCGATCGCGAGTCCGTCCGGAACGATCCTCAGCGTGCCGATGAGGAGGAAGAGAGCGGGCACGGCGGCGGAGCTCAGCATGCCGAACGAGTGCCGGAGCGAGTGCCCGAATGCCGATCGCATCCCCATCGTGGCCGACGAGTCGTGGGCCCGATCGCCGAGGCGGGCCACTGTGCCGGCATAGACGTGGGAGCCCCAGAACACCAGCAGCGTCACCGCCACCGTGATCAGCACCTGCACCGACGCCTCGCCGTGCGCGGACGACACCGCGACCAGGCCGCTGACCAGGATGGTCCCGTACACGGCGGCCTCCGTGCCGAACCCGGGCCGGAGCGCCCGATGCACTCGGAGGATGCGCCGATCGGCGTCCGTGGGCGGAGAACTCACCGGAAGCGACCGCCGGCGTCAGGGGGTGACGATGTCGAAGGCGGGATCGCCCGAGACGAGCACACCGAGCAGCTGCTGGAGCACTCCCGCATCGCCGCCGATCTCGAACCCCGGTGACGCCGTATCGCCGCCGAGCACGCCGATCATGCGCTGCTTGGTGAGAGTGAGGGTCATCGGGGCGGCCGGGTCGGCGGGCTTCCGGATGGCGATGAGCACGCCGTTCCGCAGGGTCACGGCGTAGTTCGTGCCGAGGTCGGTGAAGGTCACGTCGAAGGCCAGATCGAGATCCCAGGCCCTCGGGCCGTCGACCGAGATCGCGATGGAGTCGAAGAGCTGCTCAGGGGTGAGCTGCGCCACGATCGAGGGCGCGGCGGTCACGGCCGGCGTCCCGAAGTTGCCCTCGCGGAGCTCGGTGGCGCCCGAGAGGAAGAAGTTCCGCCAGGTGCCGTTCTCCGCGCCGTAGCCGAGCTGCTCCAGGGTGTCGGCGTACAGCGCCGACACGGCGGCGCTGCCGGGGGCGGCGAAGATCGCGTGGTCGAGCAGGGTGGCGGCCCAGCGGAAGTCGCCGGCGTCGAAGGCCGCCTGCGCGATCTCGACGACGCGATCCACACCGCCCATCGCCTCCACGTAGCGCGACGCCTGCTCGGCGGGTGGATGCGGCCAGAGCCGGGCGGGGTTGCCGTCGAACCACCCCATGTAGCGCTGGTAGACGGCCTTCACGTTGTGACTGACCGAGCCGTAGTAGCCGTGCGTGCTCCACGCCTTCTCGAGGGCCGGGGGCAGCTCGATCAGCTCCGCGATCTCGGCCCCGGTGAAGCCCTGGTTGAGGTAGCGGAGCGTCTGGTCGTGGAGGTACGCGTAGAGGTCGCGCTGGTCGGAGAGGAAGGAGATGATCCGGTTCCGGCCCCAGGTGGGCCAGTGGTGGGAGGCGAACGCCACGTCGGTGCGCCCGCCGAAGGTCTCGATGGCCTCGGTGAGGTACCCCGACCAGACGTGCGGATCGCGGACGAGCGCACCGCGGAGCGTCAGCAGGTTGTGCTGGGTGTGGGTGGCGTTCTCGGCCATGCAGAGGGCGCGCCAGCGGGGGAAGTAGAAGTGCATCTCGGCCGGGGCCTCGGTGCCTGGCGCCATCTGGAACTCGATCTCGACGCCGTCGACGGTGCGGGTCTGACCGGTGGTCGAGATCTCGACCGTCGGCACGATGAAACCGATCTCACCGGTCGACGTGGTCTGTCCGAGGCCGGCGCCCACCTGGCCCTGCGGGCCGCGGGCGAGCGCCGCCCCGTACATGTAGCCGGCCCGGCGGCTCATCGCCGTTCCCGCGTAGACGTTCTCGGCCACCGCGTGCTCCACGAACCCCGCGGGCGCGATGATCTCGATGCGGCCGGCATCCGCATCCGCCTGCGACGCGACCCCGAACACGCCGCCGAAGTGGTCGATGTGGCTGTGGGTGTAGATCACCGCGACCACCGGCCGATCGCCGCGGTGCGCGCGGTACAGCGCGAGGGCTGCGGCGGCGGTCTCGGTGGAGATCAACGGGTCGATCACGATCACCCCCGTGTCGCCCTCCACGAAGGTGATGTTCGAGAGGTCGAGGCCCCGCACCTGGTACACGCCCTCGACGACCTCGTAGAGGCCCTGCCTTGCCACGAGCGCCGACTGCCGCCAGAGGCTCGGGTGGACGGTCGTGGGGGCGTCGCCGGTCAGGAACGAATAGCTGTCGTTGTCCCAGACCACCCTGCCGGCGTCGTTCGTGACGATTCCGGGGGAGAGCGCGGCGATGAACCCGCGGTCGGCATCGGCGACATCGTCGGTGTCGTCGAACGGAAGTCGTTGCAGCGCAGCGGCGTGCTGGGCTTCGATAGGCGCGGAGGCGGGCTGGTTCGTCATGTGCGGAACTCTCCTTCGAGTCGGCATCACCGAGGAGTGGTGACCTCCCCGTCACGCCGCCACCCTAGCCGGTGAGCCGCCCCGTGTCATCCGTCTGACGAGACCGGATGGGCGCTCCGCGGCTCCTAGGCCGCGGTCGGCCCGTAGTGGTCGAAGTCGATGAAGTCCGCGGCCTCGTGCAGGCCGTCAGCGGAATCGGTGAGGATGTCGATCCGCACGTGGGTGGCCGGCGTGATCAGCACCTCCGGTCCGGCGGCGGTGTCGCCGACGCTGACGAGGCGACCCCCTGCCCGCACGGCGGCCTCGATCTCGGCACGCACCCGGCTGACGGCTTCCGGATCGCGCAGGATGAACTGGTCGCGGTTGACGGTGACGACGATCGGCATGGGGGACCTCTTCATTTCGCTCCCCACAGCAGTGCCTCGTTCGCTCTCGAACTCGGTCTTCGTCGCACGGCCACGGGGTCGATCATCCCGGATCGAGCGACCCGGGAGCAGTCGGCGAGGTCTGGGCCGACACCTCGATGGTACGCCTCGTCGCTGTTCACGGGCTGAGCGCCCCCCGTGCTGGGGGTGCCGAGCGGCGAGGGGCTTCTGGGAGGATCGGGCTGCGGCCTCCGTGCGCCGCCTAGGGGGAGTCACATGAACGGTCCGTCCAGCCTGCGCGCCCGCAGCCGCGCGATCATCCGAGCGGTGGCGCTGGTGTCGTCCGGCGCCCTCCTCGCCGTGGCCGGAACGGTCGCCGCCGGTGCCGCCGCTCCATCGCCCGCGAGCGCTGCACCGGGGTCGGCGCCGGTCGCCGACGGCCTCTACCTCGGGTCGCCGTGGGTGGAGCCCGGCGGAACGGTGTCCGTGCACTTCGTGGGCGACTCCGGATGCGGACGTGTGCAGTCGGCCCAGTTCGTCGAGACGGCCACCGGCAGCGTGACCCCGCTCGCGATGGCGGGCTTCGGCGAGAACTACTGGGTGGTGCGCGACTACGCGTTCCGCGATCCGGGCTCCTGGAACCCGCTGCCGACCGGCAGCGCCGGCGCCGTCTCCGGCCAGGTGCGTCTCATCTGCACGGCGGAAGGCGCGGGTGACGGCGCCCCGACGAGCACCTTCGAGCTCCCCCTCGTCGTGTCGCCGACGCAGCCGGCGACGCCGTACCACAGCGCCACCGCCTGGAGCTGGTACCCGTCCGGCCCGGTCGCCGCCGGGGTCGACGTCACCGTCAACGCCTTGGGCTTCCGACCAGGCGAAGCGGTCACGCTGACGATCGTCGACCAGACCAGGCTCTCCGCCGGGTCGACCTTGGCCGATGCAGCAGCCACGCCCGTCGGTGCCACGGCCGACGGTGAAGGAGCCGTCACGGCCCACGTCGGCCTCCCGGCGGGCGCGGCCGCCGCCGACACGTTCGGTCTCCTCATCGCCGGAGCGTCGAGCCGATATCTCCTCGATGCCGGCACCGGCGAACCGTTCAACGGGGAGCCCTCGCTCTCGCTGACCTCCAACGGCCTGGCCGTGCCCGGCGGGACCGTTCCGATCCGAGGCGGCGGCTACGTCGCGGGAGAGACCGTGGCCGTGGCCCTCCACTCCGCGAGTGCGCGCGCCGCGAAGATCGCGACGCTCACGGCGGATGCGACAGGCCGCATCACGGGCAGCATCCTGATTCCGGCGGGCACGGCCCCCGGTTCCTACCGGCTCTGGGCCGGCGCCACGACGATCAGCTACCACCTCCTCAACACCCCCCTGACCGTCGGCACCACCGCGCGGATCTCGGCACCCGACCGCTACACGAACGCCGTCGCCATCGCGAAGGCCGCCTACCCCGGCACCGCGGACGTCGTCTACGTGGCCACAGGCATCAACTACCCGGACGCCCTGGGTGCGGGCGCCGCCGCGGCGAACGCGGGCGGCCCCCTGCTGCTCACCACGCCGGCCGACCTGCCCGCGCCCGTGCGCGAGGAGATCCTGCGCCTGAAGCCCTCGAAGATCGTCGTCGTGGGCGGGCCGAACTCGGTCTCCGAGGCGGTCTACGCGCAGCTCGGAACCCTCGCCCCGAGGATCGAGCGCCGCGGCGGTGCCGACCGGTACGAGGCGTCCCGCTCGATCGTGGCGGGGGAGTTCGAGCAGGCCAGCCACGCGTTCATCGCCACGGGCGCGACGTTCCCCGACGCACTCAGCGCCACGAGCGCCGCCGCGAGCCAGGATGCGCCCGTCATCCTCATCCCGGGTGCGAAGACCTCGGTCGACGCGCAGACCCTCGCCCTGCTCGACGGACTCGGCGTGCGCTCGATCACGATCACGGGCGGGCCGAACTCCGTCTCGCCCGCGATCGAGTCGCAGCTGCGCTCGAAGTACGGGGCATCCGCTGTCACCCGCCTCGGCGGCGCCGATCGCTACGAGGCCTCGGTCAACATCAACCGCGAGTACTTCGGCTCGGCCTCGGAGGCCTTCGTGGCCGTGGGCGTCAAGTTCCCCGACGCTCTCGCGGGCGGCGTGCTCGCCGCCACGAAGTCCGCGCCGCTCGTGGTGGTGCGGGGCGACTGCGTGCCGGTGGGCGCCCTGGGCGCGCTGTCGACGTGGGGCGTGCAGAAGGTCACGCTGCTCGGCGGAACGGCCTCGCTGACGCCGGAGGTGGGAGTGCTCCGCGTCTGCGCCTGATGCCTCATGCCTCACGCCTCGCGGCCTCGCGGTCACCTATCGTGAGGGGGGTGCCGGATGCGATCCGGGCGACGGATCGCAGGGGGCGGCATCCCCTCGGAGGGAGTGGTCGATGAACGAGGCGACGAGTGCGGCAGAGGGCCGAGGGAGCCGGTTCGGTGCCGACGCGGGGGAGCGGATCAGCGCCGGCTGCTACGGCGCCCTCGTCGCGGCGTCGACCCTGGTCGGGCTGACCGAGGCCTCCACGGGGAGCCTCATCCTGATCGTCGTCCTGACGAACCTGATCTACTTCGCCACGCACGTCTTCGCCTACACCATCGGATCCCCCGGGGAGGAGGGCGACGAGAAGGCGGGCTGGCCCACCGTGCGGCACCACCTGGCCGTCAGCGCCCCGATGGTGTCGGTGACCTTCCTGCCGGTCGCGCTCGTGGTGGTGCTCGAGCTCGTGGGGGTCGACCGTGAGCCGAGTGTGCTGGCGGGCGTCATCGTCGCGCTGGCCTACCTCGTGGTGGTGGCGACCGGCGGCGCGTTCGTGCGGGGGCTCCGGCCGCTCACCGTCGTGCTGGTGGGGGTGCTCACGCTCGTGGTGTCGGTCGCTCTCGTCGCCGCGAAGCTCAGCCTGCACTGACCCCGCGGCAGAAGTGCTCGAGGAGCCGGCGGCACCTCGGCGGATCGAGCGTCAGGCCGTGGCGGAGGCCCCACTGCAGGTACGACAGCGAGCGCACGACCACCCAGGCGCGGGCGCGATCCGGGGGCACCCGGGCGGCGTCGACGAAGATCTCGAAGGCCTCGCGCTGCAGTCGGACTGCGGTAGGATCGGGGTATGACCACGAAGCTGAGCGTCAGTCTCTCCGAGAGCGATGTCGCGTACATCGACGAGCTTGCGCGCGCCCGTTCGGGCAATCGGTCTGCGGCCATCCACGACCTGGTGCGCATCGCGCGGGAGCGCGCCGCCGTGAGCGACTACGCGATGGCGAACGACGAGTGGATCGCTTCGGGCGACGCTCGGCGCTGGGACGCGGCGGACGCGGCGGACGCGGCGGACTCCGACGGTCTCGGGGCGTGAGGCGCGGGCACGTCGTGGCCGTGAACCTCGACCCGGCCGCATCCGGCGAGGCGTCGAAGACACGGCCCTGTCTCGTCGTGAGCAACGACGGCGCCAATGAGGCAGCCGACCTGATGGGTCGCGGGACGATCACCATCGTGCCCCTGACGACGAACGTGACGAACGCACGCGGGGAGTTCCAGGTGCTCGTCGACGACGGCGAGGCGCTCGAGTCGATGGGTCTGTCGAGCACCTCGAAGGTGCAGGCGGAGCAGGTGCGCACGGTGTCGGTCGAGCGGGTCGCCGGCATCCGGGGCCTGGCGCCGGGGTGGGTGATGCAGCAGGTGGACCACGCGCTGCGCTTCCACCTGTCGCTCTGAGGCGCCCGGGCTACTTCTGGGTGAGGGTGACGTCGAGGCCGGCGTCGGCGCGGTGCTGCCAGGTGGCTGCGATGCCGGACCACTCCGCGGACTGGGGGCCGTCATCCGGCACCGTCGAGCTCATGGCCTCGAGCGCCTCGTCGGAGGCATCGACCTCCACGAGCACGCACACGAGGTCGGCGGCGTCGAGCCCCTCGACCGTGCTGTCGCCGGTGGTGTCGAGCGTCACCGAGCGGCCGTCTTCCGCCACCGAGGCGTAGGGGTTGCCCTCGAGGCCGCAGTAGGTGACCGCCGCCTCGAGCTTCGACGGGGCAGCGGCGCTGTTCGCCACGGCGATGACGATCGCCGCGATCACCGCGGCCACGATGAACGCCGCGACGATGCCGAGGGCGATCCAGGCCCGGCGGGTCGGGCGGAGCCTCGCCGGCGGGCGCTCCGGCTCATGCGGGCCGGCGGCGGGGAAGAGGGATCCGAGGGCGTCGGGCTGGGCGTCGTGGTCGCGTGGAGCAGTCATGGCTACCGTCAAGACTAGCCAGGCCACGCCAGGCAGGCCGCGCTTTCCAGGCGCCGTGCGGGCCGGGTCACCGCAGGAGGAGGACGAGCAGGCAGATCCCGCCGATCACCACGAGCCCCACGCCCAGGATGCGCGCCAGCAGCAGGTCGAACGCCGACACCTCACCCGGCTGCGGGCGCGTCAGCCTCGACCGCAGTCGCGCGAACGGTCGCGGGAACAGCAGCACCACGAGCCCCCACACCAGCAGCACCACCGCGAGCACGCCGAGAAGAGCGGGGTCGTACTCTCGTTGCGCCCACATGCGGCCACCTCTCCGTCGTGCCCGATCGTACCGGTGGGCGCGCTGCCGGGAACGCGATCCGGATCCGGGCCCGCTGCCGTTCGGACTACCGCGCCCGCAGGCCGCGCCGGCGCGTGAGCACGAACCCGGTCGTGACCGCGAGCAGTCCCACCAGCAGCCCGGCCGC
>NZ_JAHFUY010000026.1 GCF_023264895.1 Herbiconiux sp.
ACCGGCCCAGCATCCACCCCAGCGTCCTCGCGGCCGACTTCGCCCGGCTGGGCGACGAGCTCGAGCGCATCCGCACCGCCGACCTCATCCACTTCGACGTGATGGACAACCACTTCGTGCCGAACCTCTCGTTCGGCATGCCGATCTTCGAGACCATCACCAAGAGCTCACCGCTGCCGCTCGACGTGCACCTCATGATCAGCGACCCGGGGCGCTGGGCTCCCGGCTACGCCGAGGCCGGGGCCGCGAGCGTCACCTTCCACGCCGAGGCCACCGATGACCCCGCCGCCGTCGCCCGCAGCATCCGTGCCGCCGGCGCCCGGCCCGCCCTCGCCCTCAAGCCGGGAACGGCCATCGAGCCGTACCTCGAGATCCTCGGCGAGTTCGACATGGTGCTCGTGATGACCGTGGAGCCCGGCTTCGGCGGCCAGGCCTTCATGCCCGAGACCATGCCCAAGCTCCGGAGCCTCCGCGAGCGGATCGACGCCGAGGGCCTCGAGCTGCGGCTGCAGGTCGACGGCGGCATCGACGCCACGACCATCGCGACCGCGGCCGAGCACGGTGCCGACACGTTCGTGGCGGGCTCGAGCGTGTTCGGCGCCGAGAGCGCCGCCGCGCAGATCGAGCTCCTCCGCGAGACCGCGAGCGCCCACACGCACTAGCGCCCGCACGCACCAGCGCCCGCACGCACCAGCGCCCACGCGCGGCGGCGCCCACCGCTACATCGTGCGGAGCAGCTCCGCGAGCGAGTTGTCGGTGACGAGCGTGGTGCCGAGCCCCGCGTTGATGACGGCGTGCACGGCCTCGGCCTTCGACTCGCCGCCCGCGATGAGCACGAGCTCGGGGATGCCCCGCAGCACGTCGATGCCCGTGGCCATGGCGCGGTCCTGCAGGTCGGGCAGCACCGTGCCGTCGTGCTTGATGAGCGTGGCGAGCACCTCGGCCGCCACGCCCTTGCCCACGAGCGCCTCGCGCTCCTCCACCGGCAGGCTCGCCATCATCTGCGAGTCCGGCGGATCCCAGCTGCCGACCGCCACGGCCGCGACGGTGATCGAGTCGAAGAGCTTCATGGCGGCCGCGACGCCCGGCTGGCCGGCGAGGCTGCGCGCGGTGAGCGCATCCTGCACCACGAGGGGCACGAACAGCGGATACGCCTGCCCGCCGCCCACCTCGCTGATCTTGCGCACGAGCTCGAGCGAGTTCTCGGCCACCGAGCCCACCATGCCGCCCATCTGCACCACGAGGCAGCGGGCGATCTCGGTGAGCTCGAGCGACATCGCGCTGAGCGTGCGGCCCCAGCCGATGCCGAGCACGTCGGTCTCGGAGACGAGGTCGCTCAGCACGGCGGCGGCGCCCCGGCCCACGGCCTGACGGATTCCCGCGGGCGTGCGCTCCTCGTCGGGAACGTCGATCACCACCACGCGCCGGAGGCCGAAGCGCTTGCGCACGATCTCGGAGAGCTCGGAGTTGAACGAGTCGGGCGTCGCGATCTCGAACTTCACGATGCCCTCGCGCACGCTCTGCTCGAGCAGCCGCGCCACCTTGAAGCGGGAGAGCCCCATGCCGTCGGCGATCTCGGACTTCGTGCTGCCGTCGATGTAGAAGCGGCGCGCGACGGTCGCTGCGAGGATCGCGGCACCAGGGCTCAACGGGGGAGGCACAGCCCTCATGATATGCGCGAATGGCCGTCGAGTGCCCGCTCATTTGAGCGGCCTGTTTGACAGACGTGCAGAGGCGTGCCCATACTGATGCCAGGTACACCGCCGTGCGAGAAGGACATCCGGACATGAACGAGTCACCTGAATCCGCCGTCATCGAGGCAGGCCGTCAGCAGGTCAGGCTCGAGGCCGAGGCCCTTCTCGACGTGCTCGACCAGATCGACGAGCGCTTCGTGCGCGTCGCCTCCCTGCTGCAGTCGATGACCGGCAAGGTCGTCATGACGGGCTCGGGCACGAGCGGCTTCATCGCCCGCCGCTCCGCCCACCTCTTCTCGGTCTCCGGCACGCCCGCGTTCTTCCTCAACCCGGGCGACGGCCTGCACGGCTCGATGGGCGCGGTCGAGGCCGACGACGTCATGATCGCGCTGTCGAAGGGCGGCTCCTCCTCCGAGCTCAACGACCTCGCCGCCCGCGTGCAGAGCGTCGGCACCACCGTGGTGGCCATCACGGCCAACGGGGGGTCGCCCCTCGGGCAGCTCGCCGACATCACGGTCGAGCTCCGCAACTTCCCCTCGGCCGACCCCGGCAACCTCCTCGCGATGGGCTCGACCCTCGCGCACAGCACCTGGCTCGATGCGCTCGCCGTGGTGCTCATGCGAGCGCGCGCCGTGAGCTGGGAGCGCGTGCACTTCACCCACCCCGGCGGAGCCGTCGGTCTCCTGGCGAACCTCCCCGACCAGCTCGAGGGCCTCACCATCCCCGCCTCCGTCGACGAACGGGGCTGACCGTGCCCGTCGTCGCCGGGGTCGACTCCTCGACCCAGTCCACCACCGTCGTGCTGCGCGACGCCGACACCGGAGCCACGCTCGGCTCGGGCCGCGCGCCGCACACGCCGACGTTCCCGCCGGTGAGCGAGCAGGATCCCGCCGAGTGGTGGGCCGCCACCGTGCTCGCCTTCGGTCGCGCCCGCGAGAACGCCGGGGTGGCCGCCGACGACATCGTGGCCGTGAGCGTCGCCGCCCAGTGCCACGGCCTCGTGCCCCTGGATGCCGAGGGCCACGTCATCCGCCCCGCCAAGCTCTGGAACGACACCACGGCGTCGGCCGAGATCGCCGCCCTCACCGAGCGCATCGGCGGCGACGCCTGGACCGACCGCATCGGCACCCTGCCCCCGCCTTCGTTCACCATCGGCAAGCTCGCCTGGCTGAAGGCCCACGAGCCCGAGCACTTCGCCCGGCTCGCCGGCGTGCTGCTGCCGCACGACTACCTCACCTGGCGCCTCACCGGCGGCACGCCGGGTGCGGGCCTTGGGACCGGGCGCACCGTGACCGACCGCTCCGACGCGAGCGGCACCGGCTACTACTGCGCCCCCGAGGGCCGCTACCTCACCGAGGTGCTCGAGCTCGTCGATGCCGAGAAGCCCTGGGCCGAGATGCTGCCCGAGGTGCTCGGCCCCTCCGAGCAGGCCGGCACCGTGCCCGCCGCCATCGCGGCCGAGCTCGGCGTGCGAGCGGATGCGGTGGTCGGCGCGGGCTCCGGCGACCAGCACGCGAGCGCGGTCGGCCTCGGCATCACCCCCGGTGAGCTCGCCTACGTGCTCGGCACCTCCGGCGTCGTCTTCACCACGAGCGAGTTCCCGGTGTTCGACCACTCGGGCGTCGTCAACGCGGTCGCGGATGCCACGGGCGCCTACCTCCCGCTCATCTGCACCCTCAACGCCGCGAAGGTCACCGACACGGTCGCGCGCCTCCTCGGCGCCGACCACGGCGAACTCGAGCGCCTCGCCCTCGCGGCTCCCCGCGAGGCCGACCGGCCGCTCCTCGTGGCCTACCTCGACGGTGAGCGCACCCCCAACCGACCGCACTCCCGCGGCCTCCTCGCCGGCCTCAGCAGCGAGACGAACCGCGAAGATCTCGCGCTCGCCGCCTTCGAGGGCGTCGTGCTCGGCATGGAGCGCGGCCAGCGCCGCATGCAGGAGACCGGACTCGCCCTCGGCGGCCGCCTCCTCGTGACCGGGGGCGGATCCGGATCGGCCGCCTACCGGCAGGTGATCGCCGACGTCACGGGCCGGCCCGTCGAGATCACCGACGCCGTCGACGCGGTGGCCGGGGGAGCGGCGGCCCAGGCGGCGGCCGTGCTCCGCGGGGCCGACATCCGCTCGGTGCGCGACGACTGGGCGCCGGCCTCCCGCGTGGTGGCCGAGCCCGGCGGCCACGACTACTCCCGCATCCGCGACACCTACACGAGGGCCGCCGACTGGGCCGGCCTCGACGGAGCGTTCCATGACTGACACCACCACCGCCCGGAAGCCACCGACCAGCAAGAACAGCGAGGTTCACGTGAAGAAGCGCAGACTGCCCGACGAGACGGGCATCTTCATCGTCCTGGTGGCGGTGCTGCTCGTGTTCAGCATCCTGTCGCCGAACTTCCGCACCATCGACAACGGCTTCACGCTGCTGGTCAACGGCACGGTCATCGGCTTCCTCGCCCTCGGGCAGACCTTCGTGCTCCTCACCGGCGGCATCGACCTCTCCACCGGCGCCAACATCGCCATGTCGGGCGTGCTCGTGGCGCTCGTGATGCAGGCGGGTGTGCCGTGGCCGGCCGCCATGCTCATCGCGCTCATCGCCGCGACCTCGCTCGGTGTGCTCAACGGCCTGTTGATCCACTACGTGCGGATCCCCCCGTTCATCGCCACCTTCTCCACTCAGGGCGTGGCGCTCGCGATCCCGCTCATCATCACGGGCGCGAACTCCATCCAGGTGCGCGACATCGGCTTCTCCTGGATCGGCCAGGGCCGGATCGCCGGCGTGCCGCTGCCCGTGCTCCTGCTGCTCGTGGCCGCGGTCATCGCGGGGCTCTGGCTCCGGATGACCCGCCAGGGCGTGCACGTCTACGCCCTCGGCGGCAACAAGAACGCCGCGCGCCTCGCGGGGGTCAACATCGCGAGGACCACCATCCTCGTCTACGCCATCTCCGGCTTCTGCGGCGGCATGGGCGGCATGATCGTGACGAGCCGCCTGATGGTCGGCTTCCCCGCCACCGGAACCGGCAACGAGCTGTTCTACTCCATCGCCGCGGCGGTGGTGGGCGGCATCTCGCTGTTCGGCGGCGTGGGCACGGTGCTCGGTGCCATGATCGGCGCGGTGCTCATCGCGGCCGTCTCCAACGGCATGAACGTGCTCAGCGTGCAGAGCTACTGGCAGTCGCTCGTGATCGGCGTCATCATCCTCGTCGGCGTCTCGTTCGACACGCTCCGACGCTCGCGTGCCGGCCGGCCGGTGTTCGCCAAGAGACCCGCGGCCGGCACCCCCTCGCTCCCTTCGTCCACCACACCCAGCAAGTCCTGAAGTCACACCAATGAGAGGAACAACCATGAACACGAGAAAGGTCCTCGGCACTGTAGCCGTCGGCGTTTTCGCTCTCTCCCTCGCCGCGTGCAGCAATGCCGCCACCGGCGACGGAGCCGGCAGCTCCACCGACGCGGCAGGCAGCCTGCCCGCATCCTGTTCGGACGAGAACCCCACCATCGGTGTGGCCCTCCCGAACACCATCAACCCGTACTACATCGCCATGCAGGAGGGCTTCGAGGACACCGCCGAGGAGCTCGGCTACGAGGTCGACGTGGCCATCGCCAACGACAGCGAGAGCGACCAGCTCGCGCAGATCGACGCGTTCGTGCAGAAGGGCGTCTGCGCCATCGCGCTCAACGCCGTGAACTCCGACACGGGCGTCTCGAGCGTGCGGGCCGCCAACGCGGCGAACATCCCCGTGTTCTCGGTCAACGTGACCATCGACCCCGAGGGCCTGGAGAACCAGGGCGCCACGATCGTGCAGTACGTCGGTGCCGACCAGACCGAGGGCGGCAAGCAGCTCGGCGAGCAGGCCATCGCGGATCTCGGCACCGAGACCCCGCTCGTCGTCGGCATCCTGGGCGAGCCGTCGCAGATCCCCACCATCCAGCGCGACGAGGGCTTCACCGAGGCCATCATGGCCAACCCGAACACCACGGTGCTCGAGACCCTCGACACCAACGTCGACCCGGCCGTGTCGCTGCAGGTGACCGGTGAGCTGCTGCAGGGCAACCCGGATGTCAACGTCATCTTCGGCGACACCGGCCCCGCCGTGGTCGGTGCGCTGCAGGCCATCAAGGAGGCCGGCAAGCAGGACCAGATCAAGGTCTACGGCTTCTGCGCCGCCGACACCCCGCTCGAGGGCGAGTACGTGGCGTGCGCCGCGCAGGAGCCCTACGAGTACGCGCGGATCGTGCTCGAGAACGTGCAGACCTACCTCGGTGGCGAAGACGTGCCGGCCGAGGTGCTGCAGCCGCTGAAGCTGTACACGTCCGGCCAGGAGGTCGGCGCCAAGGAATTCGGATAGGCCCTTCCGGACTCCGGATGGCCGGGCCCTCGCCGGCCCGGCCATCCACCCCCCACTTTTTCTTCACGAACTCAGCAGGGAGCACGCCATGACCGGTGAAGGACTGCTCGTCGACGGCATCTCGAAGAGCTACGGCCCCACGAACGCCCTCACCGACGTGAGCCTGGCCATCCGGCCCGGTCGCGTCACGGCGCTGATCGGCCACAACGGGGCGGGCAAGTCGACCCTGCTGCGCTCGCTCTCGGGCGCCGAGGTGCCGGACTCCGGCTCGATCCGGATCGACGGTGCGGCCCAGTCGTTCACCGGGCCCCGTGACGCCTCGACCGCGGGCATCGCCTGCGTCTACCAGGAGCTCTCGCTCGTCGACCAGCTGACGGTCGCGCAGAACATCTTCCTCGGCCAGGAGCAGGTCGCAGGCGGGGTGCTCAGCCGCCGCCAGATGAACCGGCGCGCCGACGAGCTCTGCGCCGAGTACGGGATCACCGCGCGCGCCACCGACCTCATCTCGTCGCTGCCGGTCGCGCAGCGGCAGATGGTCGAGGTGGCCCGTGCCATCAACCAGAAGGCCAAGTACATCCTGCTCGACGAGCCCACGACCGCACTCGAGGAGCAGCAGGTCGAGCACCTGCTCGGCATCGTGCGCCGGCTCGTCGACGAGCAGGGCATCGGCGTGCTGCTCGTCGACCACAAGCTCGACGAGGTCTTCGCCGTGGCCGATCACATCATCGGCCTCTCCGGCGGGCGGGTCGTGCTCGACGGCTCGGTGGAGGACGTGGACCGGGCCGCCGTGATCGAGGCGATCGTGGGAGACCACGGATCCGGGCCCGTCGACACCGCCGCGGTCGCCGCGATCGTGGGCGACGGGCTCGGCGAGACCTCCCTCGACTCGGTCGAGACCGTCTCCGAGGCGGCGCGCGCCCGCGAGTTCGGCGCGCCCGTGCTCGAGGCCGCCGGGCTCTCGGGCAACAACCTCCACGGTGTCGACCTCACGGTGCACGCCGGTGAGATCCTCGGTATCTACGGGCTCGTCGGATCCGGCCGCACCCGCTTTCTCCGCACGGTCTACGGCGCCTTCCCGCTCGCCGAGGGGTCGTTGACGCTGCTCGGGCAGCCGTTCCGGCCCAAGAGCCCGGCGCAGGCCATCAAGGCGGGCGTCGCGTTCCTCAGCGAGGAGCGCAAGTTCGACGGCTTCGTGCCGCAGATGTCGTCGATCGAGAACGTCGTGCTGCCGGTGCTCGGCAAGTACATCCGCGGCGGCGTGCTGCGCTGGCGTGCGCTCAAGGGGTCGGCCGACGACGTGCTGTCGCAGGTCTCGATCCGGGGCCAGGTCTCGGCCCCCATCACCTCGCTCTCGGGCGGCAACCAGCAGAAGGCGCTGTTCGCGCGGGCGACGCTGCAGGCGCCGCTGCTGCTCCTGCTCGACGAGCCCACGAAGGGCGTCGACATCGGGGCCAAGCGCGAGATCTACGGGATCATCCGCACGCTCGCCGCCGAGAAGAACGTGGCGGTGATCGTGGTCTCCTCGGAGGAGGAGGAGCTCACCGAACTCGCCGACTCCATCGCGGTCTTCCGTGGTGGAGCGTGCGACGGCGTCGTGTACCCCCGCTCCTCCGTCACGGCGGCCCAGCTCCGCGAGCTCGCCTGGGCCGACGCGTCCCCGGCACTCCCGGCGACCTGACACTCGACTTGACAGAAGTGGCGCGTTAGAGCGCCGACTTGACACAAGATGTGCCAAGTCGGCGCTCTTTCGCGCACCTAGTGTCAAGTGGGCGCGGGGCGCCGGGCGTGGGGCGCGGGGCGCGGGGCGGCGGGCGGCGCCGTCAGCGCTCGAGGACGACTGCGAGGCCCTGGCCGACTCCGATGCAGACGGCGACCACGGCCACACCGCCGCCCCGGCGGGCGAGCTCGTGCGCGGCGTGCCCGAGCACGCGGCCGCCGGAAGCGCCGAGCGGGTGCCCGAGCGCGATGGCGCCGCCGTGGATGTTGACCCGCTCGGGGTCGAGCTCGGGCCACAGCGCGAGGCACGCGAGCGACTGCGAGGCGAACGCCTCGTTCAGCTCCACGAAGTCGACCTCCGCCCACGTGCGGCCCGCCCGGGCGAGGGCCCGGTTCGCGGCCTCGACGGGCGCTATGCCGAACAGCTCGGGCGTGATGGCAGAGGCACCCCGCCCGGCGATCCTGGCCAGCGGCTCCGCGCCGTCGAGCACCCCCTCTCCGCCGATGAGCACCATCGAGGCGCCGTCCGAGAGCGGCGACGAGTTGCCCGCGGTGACGGTGCCGCCCTGCTGGAAAGCGGGCTTCAGCGGGGCCAGCGACTCCACGGTCACGCCCTCCCGGATCCCCTCGTCGCGGCCGAGCGGCGCTCCCGGCACCGCGACGATCTCGTCGTCATAGGCTCCGGATGCCCACCCCGCCGCCGCCAGGCGGTGCGATCGTGCCGCGAAGGCGTCCTGCGCCTCGCGCGAGATGCCGTGGCGATCGGCGAGCAGCTCGGCCGACGCGCCGTTCGAGATCGTCCACGCCGAGGGCATCGCAGGATTGACCAGCCGCCAGCCGAGCGTCGTCGAGCTCATGGTGACATCACCCGCGCCGTAGGGCCGCGCCGCCTTCGGCACCACGTAGGGAGCGCGCGTCATGGACTCGACGCCGCCCGCGACCACGATCGAGGCGTCGCCCGTCTCGACCGCCCGCGACGCCTGCACCGCTGCCTCCAGGCTCGAGGCGCACAGGCGGTTCACCGTCACCCCCGGCACGGTCACCGGGAGGCCCGCGAGCAGCACCGCCATCCTGGCCACGTCGCGATTGTCCTCGCCGGCCTGGTTCGCGGCACCCAGCACGACGTCGTCGACCCGGGCGGGGTCGAGGCCGGGGCTCCGCTCCAGCAGCGCGGAGAGCGTGGAGGCGGCGAGGTCGTCGGGGCGCACCTCGGCGTAGGCCTTGCCGAAGCGGGCGAACGGGGTGCGCACCGCGTCGTAGACGAAACTCGCGGTCATGATCGCATCTCCTCGTTCTCATGGCGGCCGCTCGCATCCCGAAGCTCCAGGCCGGCGAGCTCACGCAGGTCGTCGAGGGTCGTGTCGCCGAACAGCTCCGTCACGACGAGCCCGCCCGCCGTCACGTCGAACACCGCCCGGTCGGTGTACACGCGGCTGACGCAGCGCACCCCGGTGAGCGGATACGTGCACTCGGTCACGAGCTTCGACGCCCCGTCACGGGTGAGCAGGTCGGTCATCACCCAGACGTGCTTCGCCCCGATGGCGAGGTCCATCGCACCACCCACGGCCGGGATCGCATCCGGGGCCCCGGTGTGCCAGTTCGCGAGGTCGCCGTGCTCGGAGACCTGGAAGGCGCCGAGCACGCAGATGTCGAGGTGCCCGCCGCGCATCATGCCGAACGAGTCGGCGTGGTGGAAGTAGGAGGCGCCGGGCAGCTCGGTCACGGGCTGCTTGCCCGCGTTCAGGAGGTCGGGGTCGATGCGGCCGGCGGCCGGTCGCGGGCCCATGCCGAGCATTCCGTTCTCGGTGTGCAGGATGATCTCGAGACCCGCGGGGAGCGCGTCGGCGATGAGCGTCGGCGCCCCGATGCCGAGGTTGACGACCGAGCCCTCGGCGATGTCCTGCGCGATCCGCGCCGCGAGCGCCGCGCGGTCGAGGCCCGCGCTCACGAGGCGGCCTCCGCGCCCACGAACACTCCGTCGCGGAGCCAAGGGCGCTCGCCGACGGCCACGACCCGGTCGACGAACAGGCCGGGCGTCACGACCGCCTCAGGATCGAGGGAACCGAGCTCCACCACCTCGTCGACCTGCGCGATGGTGGTGGCGGCGGCGGCCGCCATGATCGGCCCGAAGTTGCGCGACGTGCCCCGGTAGACGAGATTCCCCCACCGGTCGCCCCGCAGCGCGCTGATCAGGGCCACGTCGGCCTTCAAGGGGTACTCGAGCACGTAGTCCCTGCCGTCGATGCTCCTGGTCTCCTTGCCCTCGGCCACGAGCGTGCCGAAGCCTGTGGGCGTGTAGAAGGCACCGATGCCCGCACCGGCGGCCCGGATGCGCTCGGCGAGATTCCCCTGGGGCACGAGCTCGAGCTCGATCCGGCCCGCGCGGTAGACGGCGTCGAACACGTGGGAGTCGACCTGCCGGGGGAAGGAGCAGACGATCTTCGCCACCCGCCCCGAGCCCACGAGCGCGGCGAGGCCCGCATCGCCGTTGCCGGCGTTGTTGCTGACGACCGTGAGGGCCGTCGCCGAGCCCGCGAGCAGGGCGTCGATGAGCTCGACCGGCTGGCCTGCCCGGCCGAAGCCGCCGATCATCACGGTCGAGCCGTCGGCGATGCCGCTCACGGCCTCGAGCACGTTCTCGTGCACCTTGGAGATCATCGCGCGCCGCCCCGCCTCATCGCGCCGTGTAGCCGCCGTCGAGCGGCAGTGCGACCCCGGTGACCCAGGTCGACTCGTCCGAGGCGAGGTAGAGCACGCCGTACGCCACGTCCTCCGGCCGGCCGAGCCGACGGATCGACTGGTTGGCGGTCATCATCTCCTCGTAGGCGGAGAGCCCACCCGGGTACTCGGCCGCGATGCCCTCCACGAGCGGGGTCAGCACGGTCGAGGGATGCACGGAGTTCACCCGGATGCCGTAGCGACCGTAGGAGGCGGCGTCCTGCCGGGTCTGCATCGTCACCGCGCCCTTGGCCACGTGGTACGGCGTGAACTCGTCGTTGCCGATGAGGCCGTAGATCGAGGAGAAGTTCACGATCGATCCGCCTCCCCGCTCGATCAGGTGCGGCACGGCGTGCTTCGTGGCGAAGAACACCCCTTTGACGTCGACCGCGAACAGGGCGTCCCACTCCTCCTCGGTCACCTCGTGGGTGGGCTTGTCGACCCCGATGATGCCGGCGCAGTTGACGAGGATGTCGAGCCCGCCGAACTCGGCAGTGGCCGACGCGACGGCCGAGGCCACCGCGGCCTCCTTCGAGACGTCCATCTGCCAGAACCCGGCCCGGCCGCCGGTACGGACGATGCCGTCGGCGACCTCGCGACCGAGCCCCTCGTCGAAGTCGGTGACAGCCACCGCGGCGCCCTCGGCGGCGAACAGCTCCGCCGTGGCGCGGCCCATCCCGGATGCACCGCCCGTGATGAGCGCGACCTTGCCCTCGAGGCGCCCGGTCACGCGGATGCTCCGGCCGCCGCGGGCGTCCCCGCCGCGTGAAGCAGGCTCGCGTAGCCCGACTCCTCGAGCTCCTTGCAGTGCTGCTGGTACACCTGGCCTCCGCCCATGTACACCTGGAACTCCTCGGCCTTGCCGGGCACGTTCTCGCCGAGGAACCAGGCCTTGGCCTTCTTGCCCTCGGTGTACATGACCGTCGACTTGCCGGTGCGCTCCGTCTCGGCGGCCCACCAGTCCTCGGACTCGGGCGTGGCCTCGAAGCGCTCGACGCCGTTCTCCTCCGCCCACTTCAGCGCGCGCTGCAGCCACTGCGCGCCGAGCTGGATCGGCACGACGAGGTTGGAGTAGGGCGTCTGCGGCCCGAGCGACATGAAGAAGTTCGGGAACCCGTGGGCGTTGATGCCGAGGTTCGACTTGAGGCCGTCCTCGGCCCACTTCTCGCGGAGGGTGCGCCCGCCTCGGCCGGTGATGTCGATGTGCGTGAGCGTGCCGGTCATGGCGTCGAAGCCCGTCGCGAAGATGATCACGTCGAGCTCGTACTCGGTGTCACCGACCTTCACCCCCTTCTCCGTGATCTGGGTGATCGGCTCGGCCGCGGTGTCGATGAGGTGCACGTGCGACAGGTTGAAGGTGTTGTAGTAGCCGTGGCCCGTGGGCACGCGCTTGCCGTTGAACGAGTAGGTCTTCGGCGACAGCAGGTCGGCCGTCGCCGGATCCTTCACGATCTCGCGGATCTTGGAGCGGATGAACTCCGCGGCGAGCTCGGACGACTCGTGGTTGGTGGCCAGGTCGTTGAAGCACTCGTTGGCGAAGTGGAACCCGCCCTCGTTCCACTTCGACTCGAAGATGCGCCGCCGCTCGTCGTCCGAGACCTCGAGCGCGCTGTGCTCCGCGGGCTCCATGGCGACGCCGAACGGGTGATCGGCCGCCTTCTGGTAGATCGCGTCGTAGTTGTCGCGCACGTACTGCATCTCCTCGGTCGAGACGCCCTCGTTGGTGGTCTCGACGATGAAGTTGGGGGTGCGCTGGAACACGAAGAACTCGTCCACCTGCGGCGCGATCACGGGAACGATCTGGATGCCGGAGGCGCCGAGGCCGATCAGGCCCACCTTCTTGCCCGTGAGGTCCACGTCTTCGCGCGGCCAGTGCGCGGTGTGGTACTTCTGCCCGCGGAAGGTGTCGATGCCGGGGATGTCGGGGTAGATGGCCTGCGACAGCACACCCATGCCGCTGATGAGGTACTTGGTGGTGGTGGAGGAACCGTCGGCGAAGTTCACCGTCCACAGGTTCGCGTCCTCGTCGTAGACGGCCGAGTCGACCCGGGTGTTCAACCGGATGTCCTTCCGGAGGTCGAGGCGATCCGCCACGAAGTTCAGGTACTCCAGCACCTCGGGGCCGGCCGGGTAGCGCTGCGACCAGGTCCACTCCTCGCGCACCTCCTTCGAGAAGGAGAAGGAGTAGTAGCTGAACTCGCTGTCGGTGCGCACCCCGGGGTAGCGGTTCACCCACCAGGTGCCGCCGATGCCGTCCTCGCCGTCGACCACGATCGTGTCGAGGCCGATCTCACGCAGGTGGTGCAGCAGTGCGAGTCCGGAGAAGCCGGCGCCGATGACGACGGCGTCGTGGTCGCGGGTTGTTGCGGTCATGTCAGATGTCCTTTCGGTTGTTCTGGTACCAGGCGGCGATGGCGGCCACGGCGTCGTCGGCGGGCCCGTGGTTCCCCGCTTGGAGGGGATACACGTGCTGCTGGTCGCGGCCGATCTCGAAGGTCACGTCGACCCCGGCGGATCGGGCGAGGGCGTCGAGTCGTTGGGCGTCGTGGAAGAGCGACTCGGTGTCCGAGGCGGTGATGTAGAGGGGCGGGAAGCCGGTGAAGTCGGCGTACAGCGGATTCACGAGCGGATCGGTGGGTGATGCGCCGCCCGAGAGATAGCGGTCGATGTTGCCCTGCAGCCCCTCGCGGGCGATCAGGAAGTCGGTCGCGTCGTTCGTCTCGATGGTCTCGCCGGAGTTCTCCATGTCGAGCCAGGGCGACACCGTGATCACGGCTCCGGGGAGTGCGTGACCGGTGTCCCGCATCCGGAGCGTGGTGGCGATGGCGATGTTGGCGCCGGCGCTGTCGCCCACGAAGACGATCCGTTCGGGTGCGGTGCCGGCCTCGACGAGTGCGTCGAACACCGCGGTCGCGTCGTCGAGCTGAGCGGGGTAGGGATGCTCGGGGGCCAATCGGAAGTCGGCCACGAAGGCCTCGACTCCGCAGGCCTTCGCGATGTGCCCGGCCATCTTGCGGTGGCTGGCCGAGGAGCCGAGGGCGAAGCCGCCGCCGTGCAGGAAGACCAGCACGTGGCTCGGATCCGCCCCGATCGGGCTCACCCGGAGGCCTGGAACACCGCCGAGGGCGGTCGTGGCGTAGGTGACCTGCTCGGGCTCGGTCGTGGCGCGCTGCCAGTCCTCGAAGACCCAGCGCATCACGGGGAGGCTCATCTCGGGGGCCGCGATGAACTCGACGGTCCACTCCGCGTACATCCGGCCCAGCAGGTCGGTCGGCTCGTTCGCTGACATCGCATTCACTCCTCATCGTCGGGGATGGATCCAGGATGACCATCGCCGGATGCCGAGCTGAACCGCTGTCGCAAAATGACGCACCGCCGTCTCAGGGTGACCCGCCAGGGGCTCGGGCGAGCACGGAGACTTCTAAGCACGCAGCCCCAACTCAATGAAGAGAGACGAGGACTACCCATGCTCACCAAGAAGAACTCACTGCTGCTCGCGGCCGGATCGGTGGCGCTGCTCGCCCTGACCGGCTGCTCCACCGGGTCGCTGTCCTCCGACGGCGGCGACGGATCGGGTGGCTCGGATGCCACGGGCGCCGCCTCGGAGGTGACCGTCGGCACGGTCGGCGTGCAGGGCGACATCCAGGACATCTCCGCCTTCTGCGGCGACGAGGATCTGACCGTGGCGCTCGCCGACGGCTTCGGCGGAAACTCCTGGCGCAAGATCACCCGCGCGATCTTCGAGGAGGAGGCGGCCAAGTGCCCCAACATCACGAAGGTGCTCTACACCGACGCGCAGGGTGACACGCAGAAGGCCATCAGTGACATCAACTCCCTCGTGGCGCAGAACGTCGACGTCATCGTCACGTTCGTCGACGGCGGCGAGGCGCTGCTGCCCACCATCCAGAAGGCCACAGAGGCCGGGGTCAAGGTGGTGCCGTTCGTGGGCTCGCCGGGAGGGGAGCCGGGCGTGGACTACGTCGACTTCGTCTCCGAGGACATCAACACCTACGGCAAGAACCTCGCCACCTGGACGATCGACAAGATGGGCGGAGAGGGCAACCTCGTGATGCTCGGCGGGATCGCCGGCAACTCCTACTCCCAGGCGGTCTTCGACGGCGTGATGGAGGCCGTGGAGGAGAACCCCGGCATCACCCTCCTCAACGAGGACGGCCCGGTCGCGACCGACTGGGAGCCCGGCAAGACGCAGCAGGTGGTCGCCGGTCTGATCACGAAGTACGGCGACATCAACGGCATCGTGGCCGACTACGGCGGAGGCTCCGTCGGCGGCATCCGCGCCTTCGAGGCGGCGGGAAAACCCCTGCCGGTCTGGTCGGCCAACGACTCGAACGAGTTCGCGTGCCTCTGGTACCAGTACAAGGATGCGCAGCCGACCTACCAGATCGCCACCGAGTCCTCCCGCAACTGGGTCGTCACGGCCGCTCTCCACAAGGGTCTCGCCGCGGCGAACGGGCTGCCGAACGACGAGCCGTCGACGTTCAACCTCGAGATCATCGAGGACTCCACCGACCCCGACCTGCAGCCGACCTGCGAGTCCGAGCTGCCGCCGGACGCCATCCTCTCCTCGGGTCTCAGCGTCGAGTCGCTGAAGAAGCTCTTCCAGTAGGGCGCCCGGACATGGATCGCCTGACAGGCAAAGTCGCCATCGTCACCGGAGCCGGTCGCGGCATCGGCCGCTCGATCGCCGAGGTCTTCGCCGAGGAGGGTGCGACGGTCATCGCGACCGGCCGCGCCTCCTCCGACTCCACCTTCCCCGAGGGGGTGGAGTACCACCGCCTCGACGTGGCCACGGAGGAGGGCTGGTCGCGGGTGGTGGCCGACGTGATCGCCCGCCACGGCCACATCGACGTGCTGGTGAACAACGCCGGCATCATCGCCTACGAGACCCTGCACGAGCTCACCCTCGACGACTGGAACGCGGTCGTCGCCACCAACCAGACCGGAACGTGGCTCGGCATGCGCGAGGTCATCCCGCACATGATCGCGCAGGGCGGCGGCTCGATCGTCAACACCTCCTCGATCTGGGGGACCGCCGCGGTCTCCGGAGCCCACGCCTACCACGCCACCAAGGGCGCGGTGCGCAACATGTCCAAGAGCGCCGCCATCACCTACGCCAAGGAGAACGTGCGGGTGAACTCGCTGCACCCGGGCTTCATCGAGACGCCGCTGACGGATGCCCAGGCGCCGGAGATCAACGAGTACGTCGTGTCGATGACCCCCATGGGCCGTGCCGGGAAGCCTCGGGAGATCGCGCACGGCGTGGTCTTCCTGGCCTCCGACGAGTCGAGCTTCATGACGGGCTCGGAGCTCGTGATCGACGGCGGCTACCTCGCCCAATGAGACGAAAGAAGCGAAACCGATGACGAATTCCGACATCTACGATGTCGCGCTCGCCGCGGCCCCCGAGCCGGCAGGATCTCCCGGTCCCGCTGTGCCCGGGGCGCCGGTGCTCCAGCTCGATGCCATCGTCAAGACCTTTCCCGGCGTCCGCGCCCTCACCGATGTGAACCTCGAGGTGCTGGCCGGCGAGGTGCACGCGCTCGTGGGCGAGAACGGCGCCGGCAAGTCCACGCTCATGGCGGTGGCCTCGGGTGCGCTCGCGCCCGACGAGGGCACCGTGGTGATCGGCGGCCGCCGGCTCTCGACCGCGTCGCCGGACGAGGCCCGCGAGCTCGGACTCGGCATCGTGCGGCAGGATCCGGCGCTGCTGCCGGATCTCACCGTGGCCGAGAACATGGCGGTCGGAGTCGGCTACCGGCGGGTCGGCGGTCTCCGCCGTGCCGTGCACTGGTCGCAGCAGCAGCTGGATCCGTGGGGCATGGGCATCGATGCCAGGACGCGGGTCGTCGACCTGTCGGTCGAGCAGCGCTTCGTCGTGGAGATCGCGAAGGCGCTCGCGCTCGACCCGAAGGTCCTCATCCTCGACGAGCCCACCGAGCACCTGAGTCTCGACGAGGTGCAGAAGCTCTTCGGCCGGGTGCGCGAGCTCGTGGCGGGCGGCACCGCGGTGGTCTACATCTCGCACCGCATCCCCGAGGTCAAGCAGATCGCCGACCGCATCACGGTGCTCCGCGACGGCCAGGTGCGCGGCACCTTCGCTGCGGCGGAAGTCGACGAGCAGCAGATCGTCGAGCGCGTCATCGGGCGCACGCTCGACACCGTCTTCCCCGAGAAGGCCGGATCGGCCGGCACGATCGGGGAGGACGACAGGCTCGCCGTGCGCTCACTCTCGGGCGACGACTTCCACGACATCTCGTTCGCCGTGAAGGCCGGGGAGATCGTGGGGCTGGCCGGGGTGCAGGGCAACGGGCAGGCCGCTCTCATCCGGGCCCTCGCGGGTCTCGAGAGCACGAGCGGGGTGATCGAGGTGGGTGGGCGCCGGGTGTCGAACGGATCGAACGCGTCGGCCTCCTCGGCGGGCGTCGTCTACGTTCCGGCCGACCGCCACGGTGAAGGGGTGTTCCTGCCGCTGTCGGTGGGCGACAACATCTCGGCGAAGACCCTGGGTGACGTCTCCACCGGCGGGATGGTGAGCGAGCGCCGGGTGCTGTCGGTGGCCGCCGCGCAGATCAGGCGCCTCGCCATCAAGACCCCCTCCGCCCGCACGCCGATCCAGTCGCTCTCGGGCGGCAATCAGCAGAAGGCCGTGCTGGCCCGCACGCTGCTGTCGGAGCCGACCGTGCTGCTCGCCGAGGAGCCGACGCAGGGAGTCGACGCCGGCGCCAGGGTCGACATCTACCGCATCCTCCACGACGCGGCGGCCGCCGGCGCGGCCGTGGTCATCCTCTCCTCCGATGGCGTCGAGCTCGAGGGCCTCTGCGACCGGGTGCTGATCATGTCGCGAGGTTCGGTGGTGCAGGAGCTCGTGGGCGACGACATCACCGAGGCCGCGATCGCCCGTGCCGCCCTCACCTCCACGACGGTGCGCGAACGCACCGACTCCGACGCCTCGGCCCGGGGCGTGAAGCTCCGCAGGTTCCTCCGCGGCGACCAGTCGCCGGCGGCGGTGCTCGGGCTGATCTTCCTCGTGCTCGGCGTCGTGGTGACGGCGGTCAACCCCGCCTACCTCGGCGCCTTCAACATCAACAACCTGCTCTTCATGGTGGCCCCGCTGCTGTTCGTGGGCGCCGCGCAGCAGGTGGTCGTGCTCGGCTCGGGGTTCGACCTCTCCGTCGGCCCCCTGATGGGCTTCCTGGTGGTGCTGGCCTCCTATTGGATCGTCGACGGCGGAAACCTCTACGTCGGCCTCGCGCTCATGCTCACCGGCGCCGTCGGCACCGGGGTGATCAACGGGTTCCTCGTGACGAGGTTCGGCATCAACCCGGTCGTGGTCACCCTCGCGATGTACATGGCGCTGCAGGGCATCTACCTGACGCTCCGCTCCACCCCCGGCGGCATCATCTTCGGCGACGTCGCCGATCAGATCCAGGCCCGCATCGGCATCGTTCCCGTCGTCACGATCCTCGCGGTCGTGGTGCTGCTCGTGCTCGAGTTCGCACTCCGCCGCACCCGGTGGGGTCTCGAGCTCCGCGCGGTGGGGTCGCGGGTGGATGCGGCCGGCCGGCTCGGCATCAAGGTCAAGCGCACCCAGTTCCTCTCCTACGTGCTCTGCTCGTTCCTCGTGCTGCCCGCGGCCGTCGTGATGATGTCGCAGATCGGCATCGGCGACGGGCGGCCCTCGCTGTCGTACACGCTGGCTTCGGTCACCGTGGTCGTGCTCGCGGGAGCCTCGATCTTCGGTGGGCGCGGCTCGTTCCTCGGCATCCTGGCCGCCGCGTTCCTCGTGCAGCAGGTGCTGAACGTCTCCCCGTTCCTCGGCCTCTCGCAGGCGTGGTCGTACTGGCTTCCCGGCCTCATCACCCTCACCGCGGCCGTGCTCTACGCGCAGCTCCGGCGCTCGCGCAGGAAGCGCCTGCGCGCCGCTCCGATCGCCTCACCGAAAGGGAGTGCAGCATGACCGGCCTCATCACGCCTGACGTCTCGACCCGCGCCGAGTCCACCTGGCGCCGGATGCTCTCCGGCAACTGGGTGGGGATCACGGTCGCCACCCTCCTCCTCTTCGCCCTGTCTCCCGTGATCGCGCCCGGGAGCCTCGATCCCGCACCGCTGCTCAGCATGCTGCCGTTCGCGTCGGTGCTCGCCATCGTCGCGGCCGGACAGACCCTCGTCGTGCAGCAGCGCGGACTCGACCTCTCGGTGCCCGGGATGATCGCGCTCGCGGCGGTGCTCTCGACCGGCCTTCCGCAGAACTACGGCTGGCCGCTCTGGGCCGCGGTGATCGCCGGGATCGTGGGGCCGGGCATCGTCGGCATCGTCAACGGCATCCTCGTGACCTACCTCCGGGTGATGCCGCTCGTGGTGACCCTCGGGATGAACGCGGTGCTGCTCGGCACCGTGTTCTTCATCGCCGACGGCACCCCGTCCGGTGCCCCGGCCGCGCTCAACGGCTTCGCGCTGGACCGCACCCTCGGCATCCCGAACACGCTGCTGATCGCCGTGCTGATCGTGGTGATCGCCGGCCTCGTGACGCAGCGCTCGATCATCGGCCGGCGGCTCACGGCGGTGGGGGTGAGCGAGCGCGCCGCAGCGGTGCTCGGGGTGCGCGTGAACGTCTACCAGATGTTCGCGTACGGCTTCGCGGGCCTGTGCTACGGAGCGGGCGGCGTGCTGCTGGCGGGCTACACCAAGACGCCGGCCCTGTTCCTCGGCGACTCCTACCTTCTGCCCACGGTCGCGGCCGTCGTGCTCGGTGGCACGGCGCTCACCGGCGGCATCGCGAGCGTCGTCGCGACCGGGATCGCCGCCCTCTTCCTCACCCAGCTCGGGCAGCTGCTGCGCTCGGTCGGCTGGCAGGACGCCCTGCAGCTGATCGCGCAGTCCGTCGTGCTCATCGCCGTGGTGCTGCTGAGGGAGCTGGTGCCGGCGTTCCTCAGGCGGAGGGCCGGGCGACTCCGTCAGGCCGAGAGCCGGTAGGCCTTCATCTTGCGATAGACGGTGGCCCGGGAGAGGCCGAGGATCTCGGCGGCGCGCGAGCGGTTGCCCTCGGCCTCCTTCAGGGCCTTGCGGATGGCCTCGAGCTCGACCCGCTCGATCCGGCTGAGCACCCGGCTGCCCTGCAGGAACGCCGGGAGGTCGGCGGCCTGAACGGCACCGCGCTTGTTCGAGAGCCACAGCTGCTCGGCCTGTGACCGCAGCTCGGCGAGGTTGCCCGGCCAGCCATAGGCCGAGAGCACCGCGAGCGCGTCGGGCCGGAGCTCGAGCCCCGCGCCCGGCGCCACCTGCTCGGCCACAGCGTGCCAGAGCGCCGGCAGGTCGGCGGCGCGATCACGGAGCGGTGGCACCCAGACCGAGGAGATCCCCAGCCGCGAGGCCACGGCGGCGCCGTGCTCGGCGGTCTCTGCCGAGAGGGTGAGCATCACCGAGCCGCGCCCGGTGCGGTTCTCGATCAGCGACCGGAGGCCGTCGACCGTGTGCGGATCGAGCGTCTCGATGCCGCGCACCACCACGGGGGCCGACGCCTGCAGGCGGTCGGAGAGCTTCTGCAGCCACTTGCGGCTGCCCGTCACGTGCCGGTCGGCGGCATCGATGACCGTGCCCTGGGTCGTCGGCCCGGCACGAAAGGGCAGACCGAGGGCGAGCGAGGTCTTTCCCGTGCCCGGCTCCCCGGCGATCACGAGCGGGCGGCGGGTCTCACGATGACGCGACGCGGCGTTCACCACCGTGAGCCACTCGGGCGAGCGGCCGGCGAGCTGGGGTCGCGCGGGGCCGATGCTCGTGGTGCTGGTGCGGCGCTCGCGGTCGAGCACCACGACGGCCCCACCGCCCTCGAGGGCGTTGATCTGCAGTTCGACCGTGCCGGAGGAGATGTCGAGGGTCGATCGGCCGGACCGTCGCTGCCCGCTGCAGTGCTGCTGGATGAGCACGAGGTCGGCGTGGCTGAGCCGCGCTGCGCGCTGGCTCTGCATCACGAGACCCTGCGGCCCGAAGGCGAGCACCGGCACGGCGTGCGCGCGCGAGGTCTCGAGGAAGCTGTTGAACATCGCTCGCGCGGAGGGCTGCTCGACCTCCAGCACCTGCTGCTCGAGCTGCATCGTGACCGAGTTGATGAGGGGGCGCAGCAGGCCGCTGCGGTCCGAGAGCTTGCTCGAGATGGTGACCACGGCGAGCAGCTTGCCCGTGACCGGGTGGCGCACCGGGGCACCCGTGCACACGGCGTCCCGGTAGAAGTCGGCGAAGTGCTCCACCCCCGAGATCTGCACGCTCCGGCCGGTGGCGGCCACCGTGCCGACGCCGTTGGTGCCCACGACGTCCTCGGCCAGCACCGCCCCCCGCACGGTCCCGAGTCGATCGAGGTGCGCGAGCGCCACGTGGTCGTGCGACCAGCGCTGCAGGATCCGGCCCTGCGAATCGGCGAGCAGGAGCCCCATGCCCGTGCCGTCGAGGTCGTCGGAGACGCGGGTGAGCGGAGCCTGGAACATGTCGAGCAGGTGTGCGTCGAGCACCGCCTGGTCGACGAGCGGCACGTCGCGGATGTTGGCGGGCACGCCGATGGCGGCGCGGGAGCGCTGCCACGACTTCAGCAGTTCGGGGCTGAGGGCGGTGGCGGGCTCGTCGGCCGACAGGAAGTCGTCTTTGACCGCCTGCACGAGGTTCGGATCGGGATGATCGGGCACGATGACCTCCTAGGGCCTGCCCGCGAGCATCGACGACGCAGCGGACAGCCTCATCATCGAGAGCAGCGGACCGACGGGGTGCGAAACCACCGGGTGAGTGGAACGTAACGTCATCATCACGACTCCTCGGGTGCAGGTCAAGTAACTATTAGATTGCGATCGGGACGGCGTCCGGATCGGCCTGGTTCACGCGCTTGTCGTACTCCAGCACGGCGAGCTCGCCGGCCAGCTGGATGTGCTGCTCGCAGTGCCGCCTGGCCTCGACGGGATCGCGCAGCACAGCCGCGTGATGCACCACCAGCCTGAGCTCCTGCATCGAGATCGCGACCCGGTGCTCATCGAGGAACGCGTACCGGCGGAAGAGCCCGATCCGTGTGTGGACACCGCGCAGGCTGCTCTCGAGCACCGGGTTGCCGCCGCCCTCGAGAAGTCGTTCGTAGAACTCCGCCTTGCTCTCCTCGCGCGAGGAGACGGTCCCGTGCAGGTAGCTCGTCTCCATGCGCTCGAGCAGTGCGGCGAGGCCGGCGGCCTGCTCGTCGCTCGCGTTGCGGGCGAACAGCTCGCCCGCAAGGCCCTCGAGAGAGCGACGCACCTCGTAGAGCGACTTGATGTCGTGCGCCGTCAGCACCGTGACGATGGGGCCCCTGCCCGGGAGCATCGTGATGAGGTTCTCCGACTCGAGCTGCCGGAGTGCCTCTCGCACCACCGTCCGGGAGACCCCGTAGCTCTCGCAGAGGGCGTTCTCCAGCAGGCGCTCGCCGGGGGCGAGCTCGCCGTCGAGGATGTCCTCACGCAGGCTCTGCACCACCTGGTGCCGCACCGGCGCCGCGTGCCGCTGGACCTTGCTGCCCGCCATCCGTGCTCCTGACCATCTCAATTTGACGCACTCCCGGTGGGAGGCCTTCGAAGAATCGTATCGTAATACGAGATTATTGAAGGGATGGATTCGATGACGACTCTCACCACCGAGGCCGACGTGAGCGGCGAGGTGACCCTGCGGGGCCACCGCATCCGCACCGGCCTCTTCCTCGACGGCCGCTGGCAGTCGCGGCCCGACGGCTTCGACGTGATCAACCCCTCGACCGGAGCGGTGATCGCGCGGATGGCCGACGGCACGGCCGACGACGGCCTCGCCGCACTCGACTCCGCCGCGCGGGCCCAGGACGGCTGGCGCCACGTCGCGCCCCGCGACCGCGCCGACCTGTTCCACCGTGCTCACCGGATCCTGCTCGAGCGAGCCGACGCGATCGTCGAGACCATGACGCTCGAGAGCGGCAAGCCCGTGGCCGAGGCGCGCGGGGAGTTCCAGCTCTCGACCGACTTCTTCCTCTGGTACGCGGAGCAGGTGGCTCACCTGCACGGCACCTACGCCGAGGGTTCGCGCGGCGGCTACCGCGTGGTCACGACCCACCAGCCGGTCGGGCCGTCCCTCCTGATCACGCCGTGGAACTTCCCCCTGCTGATGATCGCCCGCAAGGCCGGTGCCGCGCTCGGCGCGGGCTGCACGGTGGTCGTGAAGTCGGCGAAGGAGACCCCTCTCACCTGCGCGCTCTTCGTGGAGGCCCTCGACGACGCCGGCTTCCCGCCCGGGGTCGTGAACCTCGTGCACACGACGCACTCGGCCGACGTCTCCGCCGCGGTCATGGCCGATCCGCGCCTGCGCAAGGTGAGCTTCACCGGCTCGACCGGCGTGGGCAGCACGCTCCTGAAGCAGGCGGCCCCCGGTGTCGTCAACGCCTCGATGGAGCTCGGCGGCGACGGCCCGTTCGTGGTGCTGGAGGACGCCGACGTCGAGCTCGCCGCGCAGCAGGCCATCGTGTGCAAGTTCCGGAACGCCGGCCAGGCCTGCGTCGCCGCGAACCGCATCATCGTGCACGAGGCCGTCGCCGAGGAGTTCACGGCGCGCTTCGTGCAGCTCACCGAGGCGCTGCGGGTGGGCGACGGATTCGAGGAAGGCGTCGATGTCGGGCCCATCATCTCCGCTCGCCAGCGCGACGGCGTGGCACGACTCGTCGACCAGCTCTCCTCCATCGACTCCGAGCTGCTCACCGGTGGCGCGCCGGTCGACGGCGACGGCTACTTCTTCACCCCGACCGTCTTCCGCATCAACGACCGCGAGAACGACGTGTGCAACCAGGAGCTGTTCGCGCCGATCGCCACCATCTACACCGTCGACTCGACCGCCGAGGCCATTCGGGTGGCCAACGACACGAGCTACGGACTCGCCGCCTACGTCTTCACGCGCGACCTCTCGCGGGCCATCGCTGTGAGCGAGCGGCTGGAGTCCGGCATGGTGGGCATCAACCGCGGGATCATGGCCGACCCGGCGGCGGCCTTCGGCGGCGTCAAGTCGTCCGGGCTCGGCCGCGAGGGCGGGCACGAGGCGATCTACGAGTTCCTCGAACCGAAGTACCTCGCCATCACCGTCGATGAGAGCAAAGGACTGGACTGACCATGAGCACGACCACCACTGACAGCGTCGTCGGCACCCTCCCCGGGAGGCGGCCGTCGGTCGCCCAGCTCGGGATCCTCCGGCAGCCCAAGACCGTGCTCTTCGGCCCCGGCCAGCGGCACCAGCTGCCGCACATCGTCTCCGCCATCGCGGAGCACCTCCTCGTGACCACGGATGCGCGGATGGCCACCACCCCCGAGTTCCTCGAGATCGTCGACGCCATCCGGGCCGCCGGGGTGGAGGTCTCGATCTACGCCGAGGCCGAGCCCGACCTTCCGCGGGAGGACGTCGTCGCCGTGGTCGAGCGCTTCGGGGCGACGCAGATCGACGCCATCCTCGGCATCGGGGGCGGGTCGTGCATGGACCTCGCCAAGGTCGTCTCCGTGGTGCTGGCCAACGGCGGCGACGTGCGGGACTACTACGGCGAGTTCCTCGTGCCGGCGCCGGGCGTCCCCGTCATCACCGTGCCCACCACGGGCGGCACGGGAGCGGAGGTCACGTGCATCTCGGTGGTGTTCGACACTGAGAAGGGCATGAAGGTCGGCGTGGCGAGCCCGTTCCTCGAGGCCCACACCGCGGTGATCGATCCCGAGCTCACGCTCAGCTGCCCGCCCGGGCTCACTGCGGCGACCGGGGCCGACGCGCTGTCGCACCTGATCGAGGCGTTCACCGACCGCGTGAAGACCCCGACGCCCGAGGAGATCGCCGGAAAGCTCTACATCGGCAAGAACCCGCTCACCGACATCTACTGCCGGAACGGCCTCGTGCTCCTCGGCAGCTCGCTCGAGGCGATCGCGGCCGACCCGTCCGATCTCGATGCGCGCTCGGCCACCATGCTGGCCGCCTACAGCGCCGGCATGGCCATCAACACGGCGGGCACCGCGGGGGCCCACGCCATCCAGGGTGCCATCGGCAACCTCACCCACACCCCGCACGGCTTCGGCATCAGCGCCCTGCTCCCGTATGTGATGCGCTTCAACCTGCCCACCCGGGTGGAGGAGTTCGCCGAGATCGGACGGCTGCTCGGTGCGGCCAACCCCGCATCGCCCTCGATCGACCAGGCGCACGCGGGCATCCTGCGGGTGGAGGAGATCCTCGCCGCCCTCGGCGCCCCCCTCGACCTCAAGACGCTCGGGCTCTCGCCGGACGACTTCGGGTTCGTGGCCGACCAGGCGATGTTCGCCACGCGGCTGACCGCGAACAACCCGCGCGAGCTCACCAAGGAGCTCATCGTGGCCGTCCTGGAGCGCGCGTACGCCGGAGACCGCAGCTGGTGGGAGGTGTGAGCGAGCCGGGCGCCGCCCCCGAGGGGATCGCCGTGCTCGGTGCGGGCTCGATCGGGGTGGCCTTCGCCGTGCTCTTCGCCGGGGCCGGCCGGAGCTTGCGGGTGTGGGACGCCTTCCCGGAGGTCTTCGATCGCGCGCGTCAGGATCTGGCGTCGCGGCTGAGCCTGCTGGCCGAGCACGGACTGCTCGAGGGCGATCCGGCCGAGGTCGCATCCCGGGTCACCTTCGTGCGCGATCTCGCGGAGGCCGTGGCCGATGCGGCCCTCGTGCAGGAGTGCGCTCCCGAACGGATCGAGCTCAAGCGGGAGCTGTTCGCCGCCGTCGACGCGCAGGCCGCCGAGCACGCGGTGCTCGCCTCGTCGAGTTCGGCCATCACTCCGTCGTCGATCGCGGCGGGGGCGGACGACTCCCTCGCCGCGAGGCTCATCGTCGCCCACCCGGGAAATCCGCCCTACCTGCTCTCGGTGATCGAGCTCGTCCCCTCGCCGCGCACGGATCCCGCTGTCGTCGACCGCGCCGCCGCGATCTACCGCGCGGCGGCGATGCGCCCGGTCGTCGTGCAGAAGGAGGTGGAGGGCTTCCTGTTCAACCGCCTGCAGGGGGCGGTGCTGCGTGAGGCGTACGCCCTCGTGCGGGACGGTGTCGCCTCGGTCGACGACATCGACGAGGTGATGAGGAGCGGCCTCGGCCGCCGGTGGAGCTTCATCGGACCGTTCGAGACCGTCGACCTCAACACCCGCGGCGGCCTGGAGTCGCACGCCTCGAAGATGGGGCCGGCCTACGAGCGGATGGGTGCCGAGCGCGGCCAGCACGATCCGTGGACGCCGGACCTCGTGGCCGAGGCCGTCTCGCAGCGCCGCGCCGTGCTGCCACTGGAGGGCTGGGACGAGCGCGTGGCGTGGCGTGACGAGCAGCTGATGAAGCTCAAGCCCCTCTGGGACGCGATGCGGGACTGAGGCGGCGGAGTCCCTCGGCTGCGGTGCCCCCTGCCCTCTCCCCGACTTGACAGAAGTCGCGCGTAAGAGTCCCGACTTGACACAAGATGTGCCAAGTCGGCGCTCTTTCGCGCATCTAGTGTCAAGTGGGCACCCACTCCGGGCACCGGCGGCCCGCGCTTGGCGCAGGCGCGGGATCGTGCGACGGTGAGGGGATGGGGAAGAACGAGGGGTCGAAGGGCGTCGTCCGGATCGGGCGGCACGCGGGGGTCGGCAGCATCGCGCTCGTGGTGGGGGCGTCGGCAGCGCTCGGGCTGCTGTTCGCGGCGCCCGTGGCGGAGGTGCTCGACGCCGTCAACATCGATCTCGGAGGTGCGGAGTGGTTCGTCGGCTTCCTCCTCACGGGGATCGTGTTCGCCGGCATCATCCTGCTCTGCCTCTCGCTCGCCTACGGCACCGTGCACTGGAATCCGCAGAAGGGGACGGTCAGACTCCGGCGACGCGAGGTCCCCGTCAGCTCCATCACCGTGGCGTGGCGCACCGTCTCCTCCTCCGGTCTGAACGGCTCCGCCTACCTCGTGTACCGGTTCGTCTCCACCGAGGGGGCTTCCGTGCGCGTGCTCGTGGCTGGTCGGCCCGTGCGCGGGCTCGATGCCGAAGGCCTCAGCGCGCTCATGCGCTTCGTGGGGGAGCTGCCGCTGGAGGCTCCCGCGGGCGCGGCCGTCGACGCCGCGGGCCTCACCGATCAGCAGCGAGCCGCCGCGGTCGCCCTCACGACCGGCGGCGGGAAGTCGCGGGTGGGGCGCGACACCCTTCTAGCGGAGCTCGCCGTGCTCACGGGGGCCGCCGCCGGAGCGGAGGCCGGTGCCGGTGTCGCCGGATCGCCGCCCCAGCCGGGCGCGGGCGGCTACCCAGCTACCTCGGATCCGATCACGCCGCCGCAGCCCGCCCCGGGAAACCCCGCCGGCACCATCTTCAGCGCCCGCGCCGCCGAGCTCGAGCGGGAGTGGCAGGCCGACGACGAGAGCGCCGTCGCCCTCCTGCTCGCCGAGCCCGCTCCGGCCCGCATCGTGCGACGCGTCTTCTTCTGGCTCATCGCGGCCGCTCTCGCCGTCGCCGCTCTCGCCCTTGTGGCCGCCGTCATCGGGGAGACCGTCGGGGGCGGGCTCCTGCCGAGCGACGCCAACGAGATCGTGGGGCTCCTCGTGCTCGGGGCGGGCGGCGTCGCCCTCCTCTTCTATCTGGTCTGGTGCGCCGCGGCCGACACCGACCTCCGCAACCGGCGTCGCCTCGCCCACCGCTGGCTCGAGAACGCCGATCCGGATGCGCGCACCCGCGGCATCCCCCTCCTCCTGCTCGCGGCGTGGGGCGAGCACCCTCGCCGCCTCTTCACCGCCCTCTCCTTCCTCAGTCTCCTCTTCGGCCTGCTCGCCGCCCTGGCGGCCATCGTGCTCTTCACCGACGACGAGTTCCCCGTGCTCGTGCCCACGCTCGCCCTTCTCGGTGGTGTGGCCCTGCTCGTCCTCGGCATCCTGGGCTTCGTCCGCGTGCAGCGCGGCCGCCGCACCGACGCCGAGGAGCTCGTGCTGCTCGGCGGCTGGCGGGTGGTTCCGCCGGAGGTGCGCGACTGACCGCCCCGCCCGCGCGCCTCCGCCCGAGCCCCGCGCCTGCCCGCCCCTCCTCGACTTGACAGAAGTTGCGCCCAAACGCGCCGACTTGACACAAGATGTGCCAAGTCGGCGGTTTTGGGCGCAACTTCTGTCAAGTGGGGGACTGCCGGGCGGGAGGGGGCGCCGCCCCGACGAGCACGAGCGGCACCGGCGTCGGTGGGTGCCGGTAGACAGGAGGCACATGCCACCCTCCCGCCTCCTCGACATCCGCCGCATCTACGCCGAACCCGCCGCGGCCGCCTCGGCGCGCGGGCAGGAGATCCTGTCGCGCTGGCCCGAGGCCACCGTCGTGCCCGTGGAGTCGCACTGGCGCATCCCGGAGCTCCACGGCGACGAGGCGAACGTCGCCCGCTGGGTGCGCATCAAGACCGAGGCCCTCGTGCTCGGCGAGAAGAAGAGCATCGCCACCCGCCCCAACGGCCGCTCGGCCGACTTCATCGCGCCCTCGCTCTCGAACGGTTGCGCGATGGCCTGCGTCTACTGCTACGTGCCGCGCCGCAAGGGCTACAGCAACCCGATCACGGTGTTCACCAACGTGGAGCAGATCAGCCGCCACGTCGCCAGGCACATCGCGAAGCAGGGCGTGAAGCCCGAGCCCAACCAGTGCGATCCGGAGGCCTGGGTCTACGACATCGGCGAGAACAGCGACTGCTCGGTCGACGCCATGATCAGCGACAACGTGCGTGAGGTCTGCGACCTGTTCCGCATGAGCCCCACCGCGAAGGCGTCGTTCGCCACGAAGTCCGTCAACCGCGAGCTGCTCGAGTGGGATCCGCGCGGCCGCACGCGCATCCGCTTCTCGGTCATGCCGGCCGAGACCGCGAAGGTCACCGATCTGCGCACGAGCCCCATGGCCGAGCGGATCGCCGCGATCGACGACTTCGTGGAGGCCGGCTACGAGGTGCACCTCAACCTCTCACCCGTCATCCTCACTCCCACCTGGGTGGAGGACTGGCGCGCCCTGCTCGAGCAGATCGCCGACACGATGGGACCGGCCGCGAAGGCGCAGCTCGCCGCCGAGATGATCCTCCTCACCCACAACGCGCCCCTGCACGAGGTCAACCTGGGCTGGCACCCGCGCGGCGAGGAGCTGCTCTGGCAGCCGGGCCTGCAGGAGACGAAGCTCTCGCAGAACGGCGCCGAGAACATCCGCTACCGCCGCGACCTCAAGGCCCGTGCGGTGCAGACCCTCAGCGCCCTCGTGCGCGAGACCCTGCCCTCCTGCCGCATCCGCTACGCGTTCTGAAACCGGATCACGGACCGGCTACGGCGCAGGCCGGGCCCGCAGCTCGACCGTGGGATACGCCGGAGCCAGCGACTCCGCGAGCGCGACGGCGGCCGGATCAGGCACCGTGATGTCGAGCAGCTGCAGCGGCGGCAGGTCGCCCACGGGCTCGACCGGCCAGGCGTGGGCGGAGAGGATAGGGACCTGCTGCTCCGACAGGTGCTCGAGCAGCGCCACGGAGTCGTCGATGGGCGCGAGTGGTTGTGCCGTCACCGCCAGGAGGTCGTCGGGCGTGGTGGCGGTGAAGGTGAGGTTGGTCTGCACGCCACCGGCCTCGTCGGCGGCGGCCAGCATCTGCTTCACCGCCGCCAGGAGCTCGGCCGGATCGGAGGTCGGCAGCTCCACGCAGAAGAAACCGCCGCACCCGCCCTCGCCGCGAGCGCTGAGCACCGGGTAGCGGGGGTCGTCACGGAGGGCCAGGAAGACGTTGAGGGTGACGCGGCCGCCGAGGTTCGAGTAGCTCTCGCCCTCACCGACCGTGGCGCCGACGAGCGGATGCTGCCACCCGGCTTCGCGGGCCCGCCGCTCGGCCGCGGTGGTCACGTCGATCAGCTCGGCATCGCCGATGTCGGGCTCGAGCACCATGTCGATCGTGATCGCCTTGTTCCAGGGATCGTCGGACACCCACGAGGTCGCGCTCAGCACGTGGTCCTGCTCCTCGACCCACTCGGCCACCCGCGCGCCCACGTCGGCACCCGGCCCCGCGCATCCGCTGAGCAGACCAGCGAGGGCAACGACCGCTACAGCCGCGACGACCGCGACGGGCGGGAGTGTCGCAACCGACGGCGTTGCGGAATGTCGGGGCGATGATGTCATCCCCTCACTCTACCGAGAAGATGACGATTCGTCAGCGCTGCGCGTCGGCCATCGCCACGGCCACCGGCGACACCGCGCGCGGCGCGAGCCGCTCGAGCTGCGTGACGTGCGACGGGTTCAGCTCCTCGAGCGCGTTCACCCCGAGCAGCCGCATCGTGCGGGCGATCTGCTCGCCGAGGATCGCGATCATCCGGTCGACGCCCTCGCGCCCGCCGGCCATGAGCCCGTAGAGGTAGGCGCGGCCCACGAGCGTGAAGCGCGCCCCGAGCGCCACGGAGGCCACGATGTCGGCACCCGACATGATGCCGGTGTCGAGGTGGATCTCCATGTCCTTCCCGAACTCGCGCGAGACATCCGGGAGCAGGTGGAACGGGATGGGTGCACGGTCGAGCTGACGCCCGCCGTGGTTCGAGAGCGTGATGCCGTCGACCCCCATGTCGGCGAGCCGTGCCGCGTCGCTGAGGCTCTGCACGCCCTTGACCACGACCTTGCCCGGCCACTGGTCCCGGATCCAGGCCAGGTCGTCGAAGGTCACGGTCGGGTCGAACATCGAGTCGAGCAGTTCGCCCACGGTGCCCGACCAGCGGTCGAGCGAGGCGAACGCGAGCGGCTCGGTGGTGAGAAAGTTGATCCACCACTCCGGCCGCGGGATGGCGTTGACCACGGTGCCGGCGGTGAGCTGCGGCGGGATCGAGAAGCCGTTGCGCTTGTCGCGCAGCCGCGCCCCCGCCACCGGCACGTCGACCGTCACGAGCAGGGTGTCGAACCCGGAGGCGGCCGCGCGCTCGACGAGCGCCATGGAGCGCGGGCGGTCCTTCCACATGTAGAGCTGGAACCAGTTGCGGCCCGTGGGGTTGGCCTTCTTCACGTCCTCGATGGCGGTCGTGCCCATGGTCGAGAGCGAGAACGGGATGCCGGCGGCTCCGGCGGCGCCCGCACCCGCGACCTCGCCCTCGGTCTGCATCATGCGCGTGAAGCCCGTCGGCGCGATGCCGAACGGCAGCGACACCGGGGCCCCGAGCACGTCCCACCCGGTCGAGACGCGCGAGACGTCGCGGAGCACCGAGGGGTTGAACTGGATGTCCTCGAACGCCTGGCGGGCCCGGGTGAGGCTGATCTCGCCCTCGGCGGCACCCTCGGTGTAGTCGAAGGCCGCCTTGGGGGTGCGCCGCTTGGCGATGGTGCGGAGGTCGGCGATCGTGAGGGCGGCGGCCAGGCGCCGCTTCTTGGCGTTGAGCTCGGGCGCCTTGAACTGCATGAGCGGGGCGAGGTCTTTGATCTTCGGGATCCTGCGCTGGACCATGGTGACTCCTAGTGCGTGCTGACGGGCTGGGGGCGGGCCGCGACGAGAGTCTCGGCGTGGTAGGTCTCGATGTGCGAGCGGATGCGCGCTTCCGCGCTCGCGGGGTCACCGGCGCGGATGGCGGCGAGCACGTCGCGGTGCTCGGCCCGCAGCCGCCGTGCGGTCGCGGGCCAGTCGCCGAGACCGGCGGCACCGTGCCGCACATAGGCCTCGATCGAGTCGCGGAGGCCGGCCATCATGGTGGCGAGCACGGCGTTGCCGGAGGCGGCGGCGAGGGCGCGGTGGAAGGCCTGGTCGAGGGCGAGGAAGTTGTCGCGCTCGGCTGCTCGGTCGGCGCTGGCGGCTCCTCCGGCTTTCGCGGCCTCCTCGGGCACCGTGGCTCCTCCGGGCGCCGCGGCTCCGTCGGGCAGCGCGGCCACGTCGGCCAGCCCGGCCCCTTCGGCCAGCCCGGCCCCTTCGGCCAGCGCGTCCATCGCGTCGAGCAGCTCCTCGGCGGTGCCGAGCTCTGGCTGCCGGCCGGCGCGCACGGCGGTGGCGAGCTCGGCGGCCACGGCGCACTCGAGCACCACGCGCGTCTTCACCACGTCGGGCACCGCGAAGCCCTGCGCCGCGACCTGCAGGCGGATGAGCGCGGCCAGCCCGCCCGTGGGCCGTGCGACGATGACGGCACCGGACTGCGGGCCCGATCCGGTGCTCGTGCTGATGAGCCCGAGCACCTCGAGCACTCGAAGGCCCTCGCGCACGCTCGATCGGCCGACCCCGAGCTCGGCGGCGAGGGCGCGCTCGGGCGGGAGGTGGTCGCCGGGGCCGAGCCGGCCCTCCACGAGGTCGCTCTCGACACGAGCGAGCACGCGCTCCCAGGAGCGCTCTGCGCCCGCGGCATCCGAGGCCTCTCCGATCGCCATTCCGCTCCTGCTCGTGTGGTCAGACCATGTGGTCAGACCACACTACCGCGCCGATCCGGCAGAAGCCAGCACCAGGCATCCGCCGGGTGCCGGATGCCGGAAGCGGCGCGGATGCGGCAGAGTGAGAGCATGACCGACTACAGCGACGCCGCCGGTGCGAGCATCCGTCTGAGCAACTCCGACCGCGACGAGGCCGTCGCGCGGCTCGCCCGCGCCCACGGAGACGGGCGGCTGACCGCCGACGAGTACACCGAGCGCTCCGACACCGCGAAGTCGGCCACGACGCGCGGCGAGCTCGCGCCGCTGTTCGCCGACCTGCCCGACACGACCAACGAGAGCGTGATCGGCTCGACGGCCGGCTCCGCTCCCGACCCCGACTTCGGGCCGCCGCCGGCTGCGGCCTACCCCTCGAAGCCGGGCGACGAGTCCCGCGACAGCTACAACCGCACCCGCCCGCTCGGCGGCACGGCCGGCGTGGTCGCGGTGAGCGTCACGCCGCTCATCGCGCTCGCGGCCTTCCTGCTCTGCGGCTTCTTCGCCCCCGACGGCTTCGCCTGGTCGTGGCTGTTCTGGCTCGCCGTCCCCATCGTCGGCATCATCGTCTACGGCCCCGCGGGCCGCTCCGGCAACCGCGACTGACGGGATTCCGCGGGCGCCTCGCTCGCCCGTGACGGACGCGGGCCCTCCGCCGGGGCATCCACTTGACAGTAGTTGCGCCTAAAACCGCCGACTTGGCACATCTTGTGTCAAGTCACGCGCTGGAGGCGCAACTTCTGTCAAGTCGAGGGCGTCGGGCCGGGGACGGGGCGACGGGCCGGGGACGGGGCGTCACGCCGAGGATCGCGCGACGGGCCAGGGCTCAGTCGTCGACGCCCGCGCGGATGAGGATGGGCAGGTGGTCGCTCTCGCCCTGGGGGAGGGTGTCGATCGAGTCGATGCGCGTGTGCGCCGAGGTCACGAAGTCGAAGTGCCCCTTGAAGTACTTGTAGCGCGCATACGTGGGCTTGTCGCTGAACGAGAGCAGGTAGCCCGCCTCCTCCATGCGCTCCGACAGGTTCGCGCGGAACCACGGGTAGTTGTAGTCGCCCACCATGATCGTCGGGAGCGAGGGCCCCATGATCCGCAGCGCGTCGTGCGCCGCCGCGATCTGCTTGCGCCGCAGCGAGTTCGACGCCGTGAGCGGAGCCGCGTGGAACGAGCCCACGAGGATCTCCTTGTCGATGAGCTTGTCGTGCAGCTTCGCCGCGAGCAGCCGCTCGTGCGCCGGGGCCATCACGCGGTCGTGCATCGACTTGCGGAGCGCGAACACGCGCGTGCCCGTGAGATCGAACCGGTCGTCGCGGTAGTAGACGGCGAGCCCGAGCCGGTTGGTCTTCGTGGAGTCGGCCAGCACGAGGTGGTCGATGCGGTCGGGCATGTCCTGGGTGTCGCACTCCTGGAGGCACATCACGTCGAGGTCGTAGATCCTCGCGAGGTCGAGCAGCTCCCCGCTGGCGTGGTGCTTGCGCAGGTTGTAACTGAGGATGTTCAACTCGCGTCCCATGCTCGCCATTCTGGCATGGCCGGGCGTCGCCGAACCTGGGGTCACGCGGTGAGCGCGGGCGCCGTCCCGGCGGGGTCGGCCAGGAGCTCCTCGAACGCGAACTCCGCGGCGCCCACGATGAGCAGCCGTGAGCGGAGCTGTGCCCGCTCGAGTGTGAGCCCTGCGGCGAGCTCGCCGAACGAGGCGTCGCGCACGCCCTGCTGGATGCGCTCGGGATGTGCCGCCATGAGCGACCCGAGGAACCCGCCGAGCAGCACCCGCTCGGGGTTGAACACGCTGATGAAGTTGGCGAGGCCGAGGCACAGCACATCGATCTGCCGCCGGATCTCCGTCTCGAGCGCGGGATCGGTGCTCGTGGTGAGCACCTGGTCGAGCTCGTCGGCGTCGATGGTGTCGCGGCCGATCACGGCGAGGATGCGGTTCAGCTGCACCTCGGTCTCGAGGCAGCCCGAGCGGCCGCAGTGGCAGAGCAGTCCGCCGGGGTTCACGAGCGTGTGACCGAGCTCGGCGCCGTAGCCGCTCGCGCCGCGGAGCGGGACCCCGCCCACGAGCACGCCGCCGCCGATGCCGCTGGGGCTGCCGTTGACGTAGACGAGGTCGGAGACGCCGCGGCCCGCGCCGTAGATGCTCTCGGCGATCACGCCGACGTTGGCGTCGTTGGCCGCCACGGCGGGGTAGCCGAGGGCTTCGCTGAGGAGCTCGGCGAGCGGCTCGTCGTGCCAGTCGAGATGCGGGGCGAGCGCGACGACACCGGTGTCGACGCGCACGAGGCCGGGTACGGCGATGCCGATGCCCGCGATGCGGAAGGTGGACTCGAGCTCGCCGCGCATCCCGTCGACGACCGCCTTGACGATGTTGACGGTCTCGCGCACGCTCGGCAGGCCGTCGGTCTCGTAGCGGATGCGCTTGTGCACGACGCCGCCGAGCCCCACGAGGCCGATGATGATGGCATCCGTGTCGGGGTTCACGGCGAGGGCGGCGATCCGGTCGTTGGGATGCACGTAGGGGCTCGGCCGGCCGACGGTGCCGTGCTCGGTGCGGGCCGTCTCATAGGCGAGGTCCAGGTCGACGAGCTCGCCCACGAGGGCGGCGATGGTCGAGCGGTTCAGCCCGAGCTTGCGGGTGAGGTCGGCGCGGGTCTGGGCGCCGCCGTGGTGGAGCGTGGTGAGGATGGTCGAGAGGTTGTGCCGACGGGTCTGGTCGTTGCTGTTGCCGACGCCGGCCACGAGGGGGCGGGAGGTGGCAGGGCGTGAGGAGCCGACGGTGGTCACGACGCCTCCTTGGCAGTTCGGGGTGGAGAAAAGGGACGTGCGGAGTCGGGGGCGATCGTCTGGCGACCGCCCCCGAGACTGGCCTCAGCGGCCGGAGCGCCTCTTGTTGATGATGTCGAAGGCGACGGCGAGCAGCAGCACGAGGCCCTTGATGGCCTGCTGCCACGCGGCGTCGACCGAGAGGATCGACAGTCCCATGTTGAGCACGCCCATGACGAGACCACCGATGACGGCGCCGACGACGGTTCCGACACCACCCTGCACGGCCGCACCACCGATGAACACGGCGGCGATCGCGTCGAGCTCGTAGTTCTGACCGGCCGAGGCCACGGCCGAGCCGGCACGGGCGGTGGCGACCACACCGGCGAGGCCGGCGAGCACGCCCATGTTCACGAAGATGGCGAAGTTGATCCACTTCGTCTTCACACCGCTCATCTGCGCGGCGAACAGGTTTCCGCCCATCGCGTAGACGTGACGGCCGAAGACCGAGCGGTTGAGGATGAAGGTGTAGAGCAGGATCAGCACGGCCAGGATGATCAGGATGATCGGGGTGCCCGAGTAGCCGCTCAGCTGCCAGGCCAGCGCCATGATCGCGATCACGAGGATGGCGCTCTTGATGATGGTGGAGACGGCGGGCTCGCGGGGGAGGTCGAGCTTCTTGAGGGTGGAGCGGGTGCGGATCTGCTGGATCACGAAGCCGGCCGAGGCCAGGAGTCCGAGCACCAGGGTGAGCACGTCGCGGCCGTCGAGGGCCTCGCCGAGGAAGGGCGGGATCCAGCCGGCGCCGATGGCCGTGAACTCGTCCGGCAGGCCCGAGATGGTGCCGCCGGTGAGCAGCACGAGGGTGAGGCCACGGAAGATCAGCATGCCCGCGAGGGTCACGATGAATGCCGGTATGCCCACGAACGCCACCCAGAAGCCCTGCCAGGCGCCGATCACGGCTCCCACGACGAGGGCCAGGATGACGGCGGCCCACCAGGGCATGCCCCAGCTGTTCATGGCCAGGGCGGCCACCGCTCCGACGAGCGCCACGACCGATCCCACCGACAGGTCGATGTGGCCGGCGATGATGACGATCACCATGCCGATCGCGAGGATCAGCACGTAGGAGTTCTGCTGGATCAGGTTGTTGATGTTGCCGGGCATGAGGAGGCGCCCGTTGGTGAGGATCTGGAAGAGCACGATGATGATCGCGAGTGCGGCGAGGATGCCGTACTGCCGCAGATCGATCCGCAGCTTCCTCGGGGATTTGACCGGAGCCTTGCCCGTGGGCTCGCTCGGTGCTTCGGTGGCCGTGTTGCTCATCGGGGTCAGTCCCTTCCCGCGGTCATGTAGTGCATGAGTGTTTCCTGCGTCGCCTCTGCTTTGGCGACCTCGCCGGTGATCCGGCCTTCGGAGATGGTGTAGATGCGGTCGGAGAGACCGATCAGCTCGGGCAGCTCGGAGGAGATCACGATGACCGCCTTGCCCTGCGCCGCGAGTTCGTTGATGATGCCGTAGATCTCGTACTTGGCGCCCACGTCGATGCCGCGCGTGGGCTCATCGAGGATGAGCACGTCGGGGCCGGTGAACATCCACTTCGAGAGCACGACCTTCTGCTGGTTGCCGCCCGAGAGCTTGCCCACGATGGCCGAGACCGACGGGGTCTTGATGTTCATCGAGGCCCGGTACTCCTCGGCGACCTTGGTCTCCTTGTTGCGGTCGACCACCCCGCCCTTGGCGAGCTTGTCGAGACCGGCGGCCGAGATGTTCTCGGCGATGTCGGCGATGAGGTTGAGCCCGTACTTCTTGCGGTCCTCGGTGGCGTAGGCGAGCCCGTTCTGGATGGCCTCGCTCACCGTGCGGGCCTGGATCTCCTTGCCGGCCTTGAAGACCTTGCCGGAGATGTTGATGCCGTAGGAGCGGCCGAAGATGCTCATGGCGAGCTCGGTGCGCCCGGCGCCCATGAGCCCGGCGAAGCCGACGATCTCGCCCGCCTTGACCGTGAACGAGGCGTCGTCGACGATCTTCCGCTCGGTGTCGACCGGGTGGTAGGCGTTCCAGTTCTCGACCCGGAAGTACTCCTCGCCGATGTCGGGGGTGCGCGGGGGGAACTGGTTGTCGAGCGGGCGGCCGACCATCGAGCGGATGATGCGAGCCTCGGAGGCGTCGTCCTCCTTCATGCTGAAGGACTCGATCGTCTTGCCGTCGCGGATGATCGTGACGGTGTCGGCGATCTTGCGGATCTCCTTCAGCTTGTGGCTGATGATGATGCACGTGATGCCCTGCTCGCGCAGGTGGTTGATGAGCGTGAGGAGGTGCTCGGAGTCGTCGTCGTTGAGCGCCGCGGTGGGCTCGTCGAGGATGAGGAGCTTCACGCGCTTGGAGAGCGCCTTCGCGATCTCGACCAACTGCTGCTTGCCGACGCCGAGCTCGAGCACGGGGGTCGCGGGGTTCTCGTTGAGCCCCACCCGGGCGAGCAGCGTGGCGGCTTCGCGGTTGGTCTTGTTCCAGTCGATGATGCCGCGCTTGGCGTTCTCATTGCCGAGGAAGATGTTCTCGGCGATGGAGAGGTACGGGCTGAGGGCGAGCTCCTGGTGGATGATCACGATGCCGTCGTGCTCGCTGTCGTTGATCGACCTGTACGCGGTCGGGTGGCCCTCGAACTCGATCGAGCCGCCGAACGAGCCGTGCGGGTACACGCCGGAGAGCACCTTCATGAGGGTGGACTTGCCGGCGCCGTTCTCCCCGCAGATCGCGTGGACCTCACCGCGCTCCACGACGATCGAGACGCCGTCGAGCGCCTTCACACCGTTGAAGTCCTTGGTGATGTCCCGCATCCACAGAATCGCGTTGCTCATGGGTCGCGTCGCTGCCTTCCAGTAGGGGTGGGGGTGGAGGGGGGTGGAACAGGATGATCGGCGGCGGCCCCCAGGGAGGCCGCCGCCGACCGTTTCAGTGCTGGTTAGAGACCGACGTCCGAAGCCTTGATGAAGCCGGAGTCGATGAGCAGGGTCTGCACGTCGTCCTTGACGACCACGACCGGGTCGAGCAGGTACGACGGGACGACCTTCTCGCCGTTGTCGTAGGTCTCCTCGTCGTTGACCTCGACCTCTTCGCCGGCGGCGATCGACTGGATCATCTGGAAGACGCGGTCACCCAGCTCGCGGGTGTCCTTCCAGACGGTCATCGACTGCTCGTCATTGAGGATGGCCTGCACGTTGGCCTTGTCGGCGTCCTGACCGGTGATGACGGGGTAGCCCTCACCGGGGGTGTAGCCGGCCGACTTCAGCGAGGCCTCGATGCCGAGGGCCAGGCTGTCGTTCGGGGAGAGGACGACGTCGACCTTCTCGCCACCGGAGTAGAACGAGGAGAGACGGTTGTCCATCTCGGCCTGGGCGTCATCCGAGCCCCAGCCGAGGATACCGATCGACTTCCAGCCGTCGGTGCCGGACGGGTCCTTGCCCGAGGGGATGACGAGCTTGCCCGACTCCACGTAGGGCTCGAGCACGTCCCACGCGCCCTGGAAGAAGAATCCGGCGTTGTTGTCGTCGGGGCTTCCTGCGAAGGGCTCGAAGTTGAACGGGCCGGCAGCGTTCTCGAGGTCGAGAGCGTCGACGATGAACTCGCCCTGGAGCTGGCCCACCTTGTAGTTGTCGAACGTCGCGTAGTAGTCGACGTCGGGGGTGCCGTTGATCAGGCGGTCGTACGCGATGACCGTGATGTCCTGCTTCTTGGCGTCGGCGAGGACCGGGCCGAGGGTCTCACCGTCGATGGCGGCGACGACGAGGATCTTCGCGCCTCCGGCGACCTGGTTCTGGATCTGCGAGATCTGCTGCTCGGTCTTGTTGTCTGCGTACTGCAGGTCGACGGTGCAGCCGGCGTCGGTGAGCTGCTTCTGCAGGCCCTCACCGTCGTTGATCCAGCGCTCGAGCGAACGCGTGGGCATCGAGATGCCGACGTTGCAGTCGCCCGAGGCGGCGTCGCCCGATCCGGAGCCCGAGTCGCTCGAGCCGCCGGAGGAGCAGGCGGCGAGGGTGGCGGCGAGGCCGCCGGCGACGGCGAGAGCCATCAGTTTCTTCGTCATTGACATGGTGGTGTCAGTCCCTTTCATCCTTGGAAGGGGATCACAGCTGTGCGCTATTACTCCCTTGTAACGCGTCAACTCCTCCTGGTGCGGCTTTGTTGACTCCCGAAACATATACCAGCGTCCATGCGAACGCAAAGTTTTCTGGCACCCGTTTTTCATCGTGGCCGAATCGTGATCTTTGACATCCGGGCGCGGATATGAATATGTTGTGGGAGATAACTATTTCGTTGCGCTCGGACTACGAGCCGCTCACCAAAGACGTTGAACTGGAGTGACCTGATGTCGCTGACCCCTACCCGCGAAGACAAGTTCTCATTCGGACTGTGGACCATCGGCTACAACGGTGCCGACCCCTTCGGCGGCCCCACCCGCGCATCGCTCGACGTGGTGCACGCCGTCGAGAAGCTCTCCGAGCTCGGCGCCTACGGCCTCACCTTCCACGACGACGACCTGTTCGCCTTCGGTTCGACGGATGCCGAGCGCCAGACCCAGATCGACCGCCTGAAGGGCGCTCTCGCCGACACCGGCCTGATCGTGCCGATGGTCACCACCAATCTCTTCTCGGCGCCCGTGTTCAAGGACGGCGGCTTCACCTCCAACGACCGGGCCGTCCGCCGCTTCGCGCTCCGCAAGGTGCTCCGCAACATCGACCTCGCCGCCGAGCTCGGCGCCAAGACGTTCGTGATGTGGGGCGGCCGCGAGGGCGCCGAGTACGACGCGGCGAAAGACATCCGCGCCGCTCTCGAGCGCTACCGCGAGGCCGTCAACCTCCTCGGCGACTACGTCACCGACAAGGGCTACGACATCCGCTTCGCCATCGAGCCCAAGCCCAACGAGCCCCGCGGCGACATCCTGCTGCCGACGCTCGGCCACGCGCTCGCCTTCATCGAGACCCTCGAGCGCCCCGAGCTCGTGGGCGTCAACCCCGAGGTCGGCCACGAGCAGATGGCGGGCCTGAACTTCGCCGCCGGCATCGCCCAGGCGCTCTACCAGGGCAAGCTCTACCACATCGACCTCAACGGCCAGCGCGGCATCAAGTACGACCAGGACCTCGTGTTCGGTCACGGCGACCTGCAGAACGCCTTCGCGCTCGTCGACCTGCTCGAGAACGGCGGCCCGAACGGCGGCCCCTCCTACGACGGACCGCGCCACTTCGACTACAAGCCCTCGCGCACCGAGGACGAGACCGGCGTCTGGACCTCGGCGGCCGCCAACATGCGCACCTACCTGCTGCTCAAGGAGCGCGCCGCCGCCTTCCGCGCCGACCCCGAGGTGCAGGAGGCGCTCGCCGCCTCGCGCGTGCCCGAGCTCTCGGAGCCCACGCTCTCGGCCGGGGAGTCGTACGACGACCTCCTCGCCGACCGCGCCTCCTACGAGGACTTCGACGCCGACGCCTACTTCAACGGCAAGGGCTTCGGCTTCGTGCGTCTGCAGCAGCTGGCGCTGGAGCACCTCACCGGCGCTAAGTAAAGCGAGAACGACGTAGGGCCCGTCACCTTTGGGTGGCGGGCCCTACGGCGTTGTTCAGGGGGTGTGGGGGGTGGAGTCGTACTTGGTGAAGGCGGGGGCCGCTAGGGAGGCGGCCGCTATGCGGGTGGTCCAGGCTGCTACGTGGGGCTGGGTGGTGTGGAGGTCGTAGGAGGGGACGTCGTCCCAGGCCTCGTGGAGGACGATGCGGTTCGGCTCGGAGATGTCCCAGCTGAGGCGGTAGTCGATGTTGCCGGACTCCTGGCGGCACTCTGCCGCGAAGGTGGCGGCGGCCGCGGTGATGGCGGCCACCTCGTCGGGGGAGACGGCGACGCCGCCGGTGATGACGAGCATGGGGTTGTCCTTTCGTGGGTGGGGGAGGTCAGAGCGAGGCGCGGAGGGCCGGGAAGACGGCGTCGCCGAGGATCCTGACCGAGGCCATGGTGTCCGGGCCCATCGGGGGTCCGAAGCTGATGTGGTCGACGCCCGCGTCGATCAGAGCGGCGCACTGGTCGATGACCTCGGTGGGGCCGCCCACGATGCCGAGCTCGAGCATCGAGGGGCTCACCGACCGGATGGCGTCGTCCTCGCGGCCCTCCAGCATGAGCGCCTGGGTGCGGGCGAACTCCTCGGGGTCGAGGCCGTTGCTCGCGAGCGCCTCCACCGACAGCGACCCGCTGTAGAGGGCGATGTGCTTGGCGAGCAGCCACCTGGCCTCGTCGCGGTCCTCCGAGATCGAGCACCAGATGCAGGCCGCCACGTCGATCTCGTCGATGCTGCGGCCGGCCTTCTCGGCGCCCGCCGTGATCTGCTCGATCACACCGTAGACGTGCCGCGGCGGCAGGCAGAGCGGCAGTGCGCCGTCGCCGAGCCGCCCCGTCATCTCGAGCATCCGCGGCCCCATCGCGCCCACGTAGATCGGGGCGGGCCGCGCGAAGCGGAGCACGGCCTGCTCGGTCCAGCCGGCGGCCACGCCGGCCAGCCCTATCGGGCTCTCGCCGTTCATCAGCGCCCGGATGGCGATGACCGCCTCGCGCGTGCGCACGACGGGGCCGGGCGGGGTCAGCCCCGCCCAGGAGTAGAAGACGTCGGAACCCGCGCCGAGCCCGAGCAGGAAGCGGTCGCCCGAGAGATCCTGCAGCCCCGACGCCAGCATGGCGATCTGGGCGGGGTGGAGCGACACGGGATCGATCACGGCCGAGCCGAACCGGATCCGCTCCGTCGACATCGCGATCGCCGCGAGCGACACGAGGCCGGGCTCGCCGAACAGATCGTTCCCGATCCAGACCTGGTCGAACCCGGAATCCTCGACGAATTTGGCCTTGGCGGCGAGCGGGCGCACGCCCTCGTGCGAGGAGATGCGGGCGCTGAAGGTCAGTCCGTCTCGGCTGAGGCTCATTCGGGGGTCTCCGGATCGGTGATGCGCTCGAGTCGCATGTACAGCGCCTCGGGTGGGTCGGGGCAGGCGATGAGGGGGCGGGAGTCGAGCCACTCGTCTCCCTCGGGCCGGTCGAGCCGGCTGCTGAGCAGCGGCATCGCGTTCGCGATGGCGAAGTAGCAGAACGGCCGGCCGGTGGGAAGCGACAGCTGGCCGTCGATCACGTCGAAGTGGTCGCCGGCGACGAGTCCGCAGGCGGAGTAGTTCATCGACTCGACGGTGCAGCGCACGTGCATCTCACGCCTCCCCGTCGTGCAGGTACGAGATCTCGGAGACCGGGATGCGATCGAGCCGCATCACGATGTTCTCGGTCGGATCGGGTGAGCAGATGTAGGGCTTCCGTGAGAGCCAGTCGTTCTCCTCGCCGAAGTCGCCGAGGCGGAGGGCCAGCACCGGGAAGACCGCGTTCATGGCGTAGATGTCGAACGTCGCTCCCGGCGGGAGCATCAGGGTCGACCCGACCACGTCGAAGTAGTCGCCGACCTTCGTGGTGCTGGTGGGCGAGTCGACGCGGTCCACGATCACGCGCACGGCGTACTCCGTCACCCGAGCACCGAGCCCGCCGAGCCGGAGGCAGCCGCAGCCGAAGCGCCGGCGGCGTCGAGGTCGTCGAGCAGCAGCCCGGGCCCGTCGGCGTCGACGACGGCCTGGGCGAGGAACCCGTGCATCATCGCACGGCCGCCGACGTGCGCCACCGCACCGTAGGAGTCGCGCACGACGCGCTGCATCGGGTGGTCGTCGAACAGGAAGCGGGCGGAGACCAGGTCGGTGGCGGTCTGCACGACGCGGCGCATGACCTGGGTGGCGGTGGTCTGGGTCGAGATCATGCGCCAGAGCTGGGGCCCGGTGAGCGGCCGGCCGGCCTCGAACAGGATCTCGTCGGTGCGGCGGGCGACCGCGGTGACCCCCGCGTGGAGGTGGTCGACGTCGGCGAGGATGCCGCCGAGCGCCTGCGTGGTCGCCGAGTCGAGCGTGGCCGCGGGGCGGGGCCCGCGCTTGGCCCGCACCGCCTCCACCGCCAGGTCGACGGCGTGCTGCGCGATGCCCACGGCGACGCCCGCCAGGCCGAAGAAGGCGATGTGCACGCTCTTGTTGAGCGGATCCTTCGCGCCGTCGTCGGGCGCCTCGCGATCGAAGGTGTGCGCATCCGGCACGAAGACCGGCACGGGCACCGAGTAGGAGGTGCTCCCGGATCCGCGCACCCCGAGGGTCTGCCAGTTGTGGGCGAACACGATCGACTCCGGCGGCAGCCAGGCGCCGAGCACGAGCTGCTTGCCGCTCGCGCCGATCACGGGCTCGCCGCCCTCGAACGCGAAGCAGCCGCCCAGCACGTGGTGGGCCGACTGGCTGCCGCTGCCCCAGTCCCACGATCCGCTCACCATCCAGCCGCCGTCGACGCGGTCGGCCCGTCCGCGCGGGTGGAACGATCCGCTCGTGGGGCGGTCGGCATCCGGATACAGCTCGGCGTAGGCGTCGACGCCCAGCCGGCCCGCGTACATGCCGGTCGCGTTGAGCACGCCGACGTTCCAGCCGGCCGAGGCGTCGACCCGCGAGATGCGGGTGACCACGCCGAGCTGCTGCTCGAGGCTCATCTCGAGGCCGCCCCGGGAGGCCGGGAAGGCCATCCGGAAGAGGCCGGCGTCGCGGAGCACGCGCGCGACGTCGTCGGGGAGCTGGCGGGCGCCGTCGATCTCGTCGGCCTTGCCGGCGAGGTAGGGCCCCACCGTGCGGGAGTTGGCGATGACGGCGTCGGCCGTGGTGGGAGCGAGGAGGTCGAGCTCGAGGGTGGAGGTCATGGCGCTGGTCCTTGATCGGTGGTTCGAGTGGTCGGGGAGGTCAGGTGATCGGTTCGCCGCCGGTGACCCAGAGGGTCTGCCCGGTCAGGTGTCCGGAGCCCTCGCCCACGAGCAGCGCCGCTGTGGCGGCGACCTCGTGGGTGTCGGGCCAGTCGGGGAGGGCCAGGCGGCCGCGCAGCACCTCGGCGAGCTGCTCGAAGCTCTCGTCGAGCTCGCTGTCGTCGTCGCGGTCCAGGATGCGGCCGGGCGCGATGATGTTCGCCGTGATGCCGTGGCCGCCCTCTTCCAGTGCGAGGTACCTGGTGAGCGTCGTCGCGGCGGCCTTCGCGGCGCCGAAGAGCCCGAACCCCTTCGAGGGCCGAGCCATCAGGGCTCCGGAGACGTAGACGATCCGCCCGAAGCCGGCCGCGCGCATGCCGGGCACCGCCCGTTGCACGAGCGCGAGATGACCTCGGACCCCGTCCAGCTGCCGTTCGAGCAGCTCGAACGGAGCTTCGGCCACCACGGGGTGGCCGTCGTCCGGCGGATGCGCGCAGTTGACCAGGATGTCGACGGGGCCGAGAGCGGCCTCCACCTCGGCGAAGGCGCGATCCACCTCGCCCGGATCGGTGCAGTCGGCGGCCACGGCGATCGCAGGGCCGTCGAGCGCGGCCGCCACGGCTTCGGCGGGACCGCGGGAAGAGCGGTAGTGCACTGCGACCGACGCGCCCAGGGAGGACAGCCGCCCGGCGACAGCCCGGCCGAGGGCCCCGCTCCCGCCCGCGACGAACGCGACCCTCCCGGCGAGCTCGCCTGCCGCAGCGCTCACCGGAGCACCGCGGAGAGGAACGCCTTCGTGCGCTCGTGCTGGGGGTCGCCGAGCACCTGGGCGGGCGGGCCCTGCTCCACGATCCGCCCGGCGTCCATGAACACGACCCGGTCGCCGACCTCGCGCGCGAACCCCATCTCGTGGGTGACCACGAGCATCGTGACGCCGCCGGTCAGGGCGAGATCCTTCATGACCGCGAGCACCTCGCCGACCAGTTCGGGGTCGAGCGCGCTCGTGGGCTCGTCGAACAGCATGACCTTGGGGCGCATGGCGAGGGCGCGGGCGATCGCCACGCGCTGCTGCTGGCCGCCGGAGAGCTGCGAGGGGTACGAGCCCTCCCGGCCGGCGAGGCCGACGCGCCCGAGCAGCGACGTCGCGTACGCCCTGGCCTCGGCCTTGTTCTCGTTCTTGACCGTGATCGGGGCGAAGCTCACGTTCTCGAGCACGGTCATGTGCGGGAAGAGGTTGAAGTGCTGGAACACCATGCCGACCTCCACGCGCTTGCGGCACGCCTCCGCCTCACGGAGCTCGTGCAGCCGACCGTTCCGCAGGCGGTAGCCCACGAGCTCGCCGTCGACCCAGACGCTGCCCGCCCCGATCTCCTCGAGGTGGTTGACGCAGCGCAGCAGCGTGCTCTTGCCCGAGCCGGAGGGGCCGACGAGGCAGACGGTCTCGCCCTCCTCGACGGCGAGGTCGATGTCGTGCAGCACCTGGTTGTTGCCGTACCACTTGTCGACGTGCTGGATGTGCACCATGGGGCGGGCCGCATCCGGGGCCTCGTCGTTCGCGGGGTTCGGGATCCGGTCGCTCATTTCTCCGCCGTCCGTCGCTCGAGGAGGTACTGCCCGATCGAGAACACGATGATCACGAGCAGGTACCAGATGGTGGCCACGATCAGGAGCTCGATCGTGCGGTAGTTGGTGCCGGCGATGCCCTGCGCCACCGTCAGCAGGTCTCCGCCGGCGATGACGGAGACGATGGCCGACGCCTTGAGCATGCCGATGAACTCGTTGCCCATCGGCGGCAGGATGACGCGGAGCGCCTGCGGCAGCACGATGAAGCGCAGCGTGCGGGAGCTCGTGAGGCCGAGGGCTTTCGCGGCCTCGCGCTGGCCGCGCCCGATGGCGAGCAGTCCCGAGCGCACGATCTCCGCCATGTAGGCGGCCCCCGCGAGCGAGAGCCCGGCGACCGACGCGACGAACGGCGTGATCACCTCGGAGATCGGCACGTCGATGAGCACGACCTGGGTGCCCGGGATGCCGATGGTGATCGACTTGAGGAAGAGCCCGAGGTTGCCGAGCAGGATGAGCAGCACGATCAGCGGGATGCCGCGGAACACGAAGACGTAGAACGCCGCGACCGAGCTGATGATGCGGCTCGGCGAGATCCGCATGACCGCGATCACGACCGCCAGCACGACGGCGATGGCCATCGAGACGATCGTGATGACGAGCGTCGACCCGAGCCCCCGCAGGATGCTGGGGCTGAAGAGGAACTCGGCCACCACCGACCACTCGAAGTTCGGATTGGTCGCGATGCTGTAGACGGTGCCGATCACCGCCAGCACCACGATGACCGCGAAGATCATGCGGCCGTAGTGGCGCACGGGCACCACCATCAGATTCCTGCCCACTTCAGACAACTCGTCGTCTCCTCATCGATCGACCCGGGAAGGGGACGGGCGGGAGGCCGGTGGCGCTCCCGCCCGTCGGTGCTACTCGGTCTCGCCGACCGGGGTGCCGCTCAGCGGGTTGATGACGACCTCGTCGGCCGTGAGGGCGGAGGACTCGAGGCCGTAGCCCGCGAGGATCTCCTCGTAGGTGCCGTTCTCGATGATCGCCTTGAGGGCGTCGGCGAGGGCCGTCGACAGCTCGGGGTTCGACTTCGCCACGGCGATGCCGAGGAGCCCGGGGTCGGCGACCTCGGACTCGGCGACCGGGATCTCGACGGAGGCGAACGCGTCGGGCAGGGCCTCGACCGCGGCGAGCTGGTTGGCGGTGCCGTCGACCCAGCCGTCGATCGTGCCGGCCTGCACGGCGCTCACGGCGTTCTGCGCGTTCGGGTACTCGGCCACCGAGATGGCCGGCTCGCCCTCCGCCACGCAGGCGTCACTCGCCGCGGTGATCATGGCCGAGACGGTGGAGCCGACCCCGCCTCCGAGGGTGAGGCCGCAGCCGCTCGCGAGGGAGTCGAGGTCCTCCGGGTTCCCGGCGGGAACGAGGATGGAGTAGGTGCCGCGGTAGAACGGGATCAGGTCGACGACGCCGACCTCGCGCTCGGCCGTGACGCTGACCTGGCCGAGGAGCGCATCGACGTTGCCGCTCTGCACGCCGGGCAGCTGCGCCGGCCACTGCAGGTTCTGCCACTCGGGAGTGACACCGAGCACGTCGCTGAGGGCCGCCGCGAGCTCAGGGGCCAGGCCGATCGGCACCGTGGAGTCGTCGACCGAGACGTTCACCATGGGCGGGTTCTCCCAGAGGGCGCCGAACGAGACCGACTTCGACTCCTGGTTGGCGGCGGGCAGCTCGTCGAAGAGCGCCTGGTCGAACGAGGCCGCGGCCTCGGTGGTGGCGGGCGTGCCGGCATCGCTGCCGGTGCTGCACGCGGCGAGGCCCGCGAGGGTGGCCACCGCGACCGCCGCGACGGCGAGCTTCGTGACGGTCGGGGGCAAGAGGTGCGGAGTGCTCAATGGATGTCCTTGGAGTCGAGGGATGAAGACATTGCTGACGGTGCACTGTGCCGGGGAGAACGTTCCCCGCATCCCTTTGTAGCCCCCGAATATGTCGCCGGTTCGCTCCTCGTATTACGGTCATGTTTCTTTTTGCTGACTTGCGTCAGGATTACGTCAGATCGGTGTCGATCCATCCCACGTCGATGCTCTCGGCGGCCGCCGCCGCCGCGATCCGATTCCGATCGAGCTCGCCGGAGAGGAGGAAGAGCGCCGCGCAGTACTCGTGGCCGTAGCGCTGGAGGAAGTCCACGACGTCGTCGGTGCGGAGGGCCGACTCGCCGGGCCGGGACTGGAGGCGGTTGAGTCGGCGCTCCGGAGCGAGCCCTCGCTCCGTCACGATCCTGACGGCCTCCTCCTCGACGACCTCCGGGATCGGCGAGCCGAGCATGACCTGCATCCGGGGGCTCTCCGGCCGGTAGGACTCCTCGAGGAAGGCGCGGACGGCGGCACGATCGGTGAGCAGGTTCACGGCGTCTCCTCCTCGACGCCGAGCACGGCGCGGACGTAGTCCCAGCCGGCGTCGGCGTAGGTGGTCGAGATGGCGGAGAACAGGGCCGTCGTCTCCTCGCCCGGCCAGTCGACCGGCAGGAGGTCCGAGGGCAGCCCCGGATCGATGTAGGGGATGATCCGCCAGGTGTCGACCCCGCGGATGTAGCGCGCGAAGGCCACGGCGTCGGTCTCGGCGGTGCCGTCGGCGAGGAGTGCCGACAGCTCGACCGCGACCTCGCGGTGCAGGGTCTCGAGCGCCGTGAGGTCCCACCACTCGGCGATGGCATCCGACAGCTCACCGGCGACCCGGGGCCGTTCGGTGCGGAGGAGGGTCGCGTGGCGGCGGATGTCGAGGTCGTTCAGGATGTCCTCGACCTCGTCGGCGAGGAAGTCGGGGCAGATCCAGAGGGCGGGCGAGATCATCCCGCCGCCGATCCAGTACAGCCGGCGCCTCAGCTGGTGCCGCACGTGCCGGAGCTCCTCGGGCAGCGAGAAGGAGATGACGCACCACGGGTCGTCCGGCTGCATGTGCCGGGCCGAGAAGATCCGGCGGTCGCCCTTGCCGAGCATCGTCGCCGCCTCGGGGGCGAGGGCGTAGCCGCTCACCTTGTCGCGGGAGTGCGGGACGAGCAGGCCCTTCTTCTTCAGTCGCACGACGGCCGTGCGGGTGAGGGGGGCCGAGACGTCGAGCTGCTCCATCACCTCGATCAGGTCGGCGATCGAGATCCAGCCGCCCGCGCGCCGGAGGTAGAGGCCGATCACGGTGCGGATGAGTGACGTGGTGCTCCCGGGGCGGGAGTCCATGTCATCCAGGATGTGGCTCACCGCCCGGGGTCCGCGTCCGCTCCGGATTCCGCATCCGCATCGGAGTCCGGATCGGCATCCGCATCGGCGAGGATGTCGCGGATCGCCTCGACCGCCACGAGCACCTCGCCGAAGGAGGTGCTGAGCGGGGAGAGCCCGAGCCGGAGGCCGTCGGGGTTGCGGAAGTCCGGGATGATCCCGCGCTTCCACAGCTCGGCGGTCACGGCCTTGAAGCGAGGATGCCGGATGGTGACGTGGCTGCCGCGCTCGCCGCTGTCGCGCGGGCTCGCGACCTGTACGCCGAACGGCGTCAGCAGGTCGTCGACGATCCGGATCGTGTACTCGGTGAGCGCGATCGACTTCTCGCGGATGGCGGGCATCCCCGCCTCCTCGATGAGCTCGAGCATGCCCTGCATCGGGAGCATGCCGAGAATGGGAGGGGTGCCGCTGATGAAGCGGCGCATCCCTTTCGCCGGCACGTAGCCCTCGGCCATGGCGAAGATGTCGCCCGCCCCCATCCAGCCCTGGATGGGCTGGTCGAGCTCGTCCTGCAGCGCGCTCGCCACGTAGGCGAAGGCGGGCGAGCCAGGGCCGCCATTGAGGTACTTGTAGGTGCAGCCCACGGCGATGTCGACGTTCCAGGCATCGAGCTCGGTCGGCACCGACCCTGCCGAGTGGCAGAGGTCCCAGAGCACGAGCGCGCCCGCGTCGTGCACGCGCGCCGTGATGCCGGCCACGTCGGCCAGGTGGCCGGAGCGGTACGAGACGTGGCTGAGCACGACGAGCGCGACCTGGTCGCCGAACGACTCGCCCGAGGCGGCGGTGAGCGCCTCGTCGATCAGGTCGGTCGTGATCCCGGCCGCCTTGTCCACGCGGATCCACTGCAGCTCGAGCCCGCACTCCCGCGCGATGCCCTCGGCGATGAACCGGTCGGTGGGGAAGTTGTCGTCGTCCATGAGGATGCGCGTGCGACCCGGCCGTGCGGTCACTGCCGCGCGCATCATCTTGTAGAGCAGCACGGTGGTGGAGTCGGCGACGACGGTCTGGCCGGGCGCCGCACCGAGGGTCGAGGCGGCGATCCGGTCGCCGAGGCGGAGCGGGAGGTCGAGCCAGCGCTCGTCCCATGAGCGGATCAGGCGGGTGCCCCACTCACCGGCCACGACCTCGGTGAAGTCCGCTGCCGTCTGCCGGAGCGGGCGCCCGAGCGAGTTGCCGTCGAGGTAGGCGACGACGCCGTCGGCCGGGAGGAAGCGGTCGCGGAAGCGGGCGAGCGGGTCCGTGCGGTCGAGCTCCTCGGCCGAGGGCGCGGCGGCTGCGGCGGCTGCGGTGGTCGCAGTGGCCGCGGTGGTGGTGGCGCCGGCTTCCGAGGGTGCGGTGGCGGGTGTCGCGGTCGTCATGAGGTCATCTCCTGGATCTGCGCGGCCGGAACGGCCTGAGCGGTGGCGAGCCACGCGGCGAGGCCGCCGAGCTCGCGAGGGCGTGGGGTCGGGATGATCGAGATCAGGCCGCCGGGGCGGGCGCCGGATCGCGGGCGGGCCAGCGACCGCACGACGGCTCCGGCGTCGAGGCCCGCGTCGACGAGGGCCTCGAGCTCGCGCTGGTTGATGCCGGTGGGGAGGGGCCCGTTGCCGAGGTCGGTGCCGTAGAGCACCTCGCCGCCGGCGCGGTGGAACCTCGCCAGATTGTCGCGCGCGACCTCGAAGTCGTCGGTGCGCTCGCCCCAGCCGTGGATGTCGAGGGTCGAGACCCAGCGCATCCGCTTCGCCATGCCGGCGACGAGGGCGTCGGGCAGGGGCTCGCTCCACGGGGTGTGGGCCAGCAGGTCGACTCCGGCATCGGCGGCGCGGGCGGCCGAGCCGATCCCCTCGACGTGCGCGACGACCGGCAGCCCGAGCTCGTGCGCGGAGCCGACGACCGCGCGGGAGATGTCGCCGTCGAGCACGGCCTCGTCGTCGTGCAGGGCGAGCTTGATCACGTGGGCGCCGAACCCGTGCATCTCGGCGACCGCCGCGATCGCATCCTCGACCGAGGCCAGCTCGCGCACGGCCGCCGGGTCGGCCCAGCTGCGGGTGCCGGGGTAGCCGCCCGTCGCCGTCAGGAACGCGCCGGCGTACTCGATGTCGAGCGCACCGGCGCCGTCCGCGTTCTCGCCCATCGACCGGGCTGCGCGCGCCGACAGCGCCGACAGTGCCACCGGATCCCCGCCGAGATCGAGCACACGGGCGATCCCACCCGGAACGAGCGCCTCCGCGTCGATCAGGCCGAGGTGCACATGCGAATCGGTGAATCCGGGCAGGACCGCACCATCGAGGGTCCCGTCCACACCATTGGGCGGTGCCGTCTCGACGATCGAGGCGACGCCCCCGGTGACCTGCACGAGCGAGGGCCCGCGCCAGCCGTCGGCCCAGGCATCCGCCACCGCGAAGCAACCGTCTCCCACCGCGCTCAGGCCCCGATCTCGGTGCGCACGGCGAACAGCTCGGGGAAGAAGGTGAGGTTGAGGGCGCGCTGCAGGAACTCGGCACCGCTCGATCCGCCCGTGCCGGTCTTCATACCGATCGTGCGCTGCACCGTGCGGAGGTGCCGGAAGCGCCAGAACTGGAAGTTGTCCTCGAGGTCGACGAGCTCCTCGCAGGCCTCGTAGACCCGCCAGTTGTCGGTGGCCGAGGTGTAGATGGTCGTGAAGACCGGCACGAGCTCGGGGGTGAAGACGTGCGCCTTCGTGACGTCGCGCTCGAGCAGGCTCGCCGGCACGTCGAAGCCCTGGCGTGCGAGGTAGCGGAGGAACTCGTCGTAGAGGCTCGGCGCCTCGAGGAGCTCCCGCAGCTCGGCCTGGGCGCTCGGGTCGGCCTCGAAGACCGAGAGCATCTTCTCGTTCTTGTTGCCGAGGATGAACTCGATCGCGCGGTACTGGTGCGACTGGAAGCCGGAGGAGTTCGCCAGGAAGCCGCGGAACTCGGAGTACTCGGTCGGCGTGAGGGTGGCGAGCACCGACCACTGCTGGGTGAGGGTCTCCTGGATGTGCTTGATCCGCGCGATCCGCTTCAGGGCCGTGCCGATGTCGTCGTCGCGGAGGCAGAGCTGCGCGCTCCGCAGCTCGTGCAGCATGAGCTTCAGCCAGAGCTCGCTCGTCTGGTGCTGGATGATGAACAGCAGCTCGTCGTGATGCTCCGGAACGCTCACCGGGCGCTGGAGGTCCAGCAGCTCGTCGAGCGCGAGGTAGGAGCCGTACGACATCCGCTTGCTGAAGTCGGTGACGATCCCGGCCTCGAGCGGCCTCGTGTTGCCATCGGTGCTCATGGCGCCCTTTCGTTGATCCAGAGTCTATGAAATCGTGACGGCCGTCAAGCATGCGAAATGTGAAAGCCTTGTTACGGTCGCGTGACGTCATGAGCCGACGAAGGTGCCGGGGCGATAGCTGCCGAACGTCCACAGGTTGCCCTCGGGGTCGCGGAGCGTGAACGCGAGGCCCACGATGCTGTCGACGAGCGGGACGGCGACCTCGCCGCCTGCCGCCAGGGCGCGCTCGAGAGCGGCCCTCACATCGGTCACGGTGATCTCGATGTGTGCCGGCCCCGAGGGCAGCACGGGCTTCTCGGGGCGGAACTCCACGAGCGACATGACGACGATCACGCCGTCGCCGTGCCAGAGCTCGGCGTGCTCCACGGCGCCGTCGCGCTCGACGAGCAGATCGGTCTCGAAGCCGGCGACCTCGTTCAGCCAGCGGATGCCGGCTGCCGCGTCGTCGTAGCGCACCACCGGGGTGACGGTTCCGGATCGCCGCAGCGGGACTCGATCGCTCATGTTTCACGATTGTAGCGTGCGTCAGACCATCGACATAGACCATCCCGAGGTCAGGGGGTCGACTCGGCCACCTGCTCGAGGGGCGGCCTCGGGCGGTCGCGCTGGGTGGCGATGGCGGTGGCGGCCGCGATGCAGACCACGGCGATCGCGACGACCTCCACCACGGTGAGGTGCTCGCCGAGGATCAGGACGCCGAAGATCGCGGCCACCACCGGTCCCGAGGCGGTGATGATGGCGTAGAGGCGAGGGGTGATGCGGCGGAGCACGAAGGTGTCGAGGCTGTAGGGGATGGCCGAGGAGAGCACTCCTACGCCCACGAGGATGGCGAGCACGCGCCAGTCGATCGCGCTGACGTCGAGCGTGAGGAACGCGATCGGCAGCAGCAGCGCGAGGCTCACCACCGTGGCGACCGTGAGCCCCTCCAGCCCCGGCAGCCGCAGCGCGACCCGGCGGGTGAGCAGGATGTAGGCCGCCCAGGCGCCCGCCGCGGTGAGCGCGAGCACGACGCCCCAGACGTTCATGGTGCCGTCGAAGCCCGTGAGCGTGAAGACACCGGCTGCCGCCACGAGGGCGCAGACCACGTCGAGCGCCCGCCGCGAGGCGACGAGGGCCACCGCGAGCGGCCCCAGGAACTCGATCGTGGCGGCGATGCCGAGCCCGAGGAGGTGCACGGCTTCGTAGAAGGAGAGGTTCATGACCGCCATCGCGACGCCGAGGAGGAGCGCCGGCCAGAGTCGGCGGAGCGTGAGGTGGGCGCGCTTCGGGCGGTAGATGGGGAGCACCACGGCGGCCATCACGAGCTGGCGGGCCGCCACCACCACGAACGCGCCCACCACCGGGATGACGAGGCCCGCGAGAGCCGAGCCGAGGTTCACGCTCACGCTCGTGCCGAGCTGGGTGACGGATCCGGCGACCGTGCGGCCCCGGGTGGAGGGGGCGGGGCCGTCTGGGGTGGTCACCCCCCGAGTCTGCCGTGTTGCGGCCGGTTGCGCGTCGCAGGGCTGGGTGGCGTCACCTGCCGCGCGTCACCGGCCTGGCTGCGCCTCGCGGCTCAGGCCGCGATGACCCAGCGACCTCCGTCGAGGGAGTCGGGCTTGGCCGGGGCGGCGTGCAGGGTGTGCAGGCCGCGGGTCGAGGTGATCGATGCCTCCGCGGCGGCCTTCTCGAGCTTCTCGGCGAAGGCCTTCCAGTACTCCAGCCCCTGCGGGAAGCCGAAGTGCTCCCGCACCGAGGTCACGAGCACCTCGGAACCCTCGCCCGCCGGCCGCACCTCGATCACCACGTCGTCGGCCGAGACGTAGTTGAGGCCCCACACCCCGGGCCGGAGCTCCTTGGCCCGGCGCTTGGGCAGGTTCGTGATGAGCTTCTGCGCCGTGGCCGGGTCGGTGCCGAGCACCACGGAGCGGCTGAACTCCGCGAGCATCCCGGGCACCGCGGTGACCTTGCGCTCGGCCGCCGTGGAGCGGAGCTTGCGCCTCGCCCAGACCCGGAACGAGGCCAGGCCGATCACGACGACGAGGAAGCCGATGACGATGAGTCCGAGCAGGTTGCTGTCCATGCCGCTACTGTGCCGAGGCCCGGGTCGAGCGGCAATGGGGAGAACTCCCCGTCAGCGCCCGGGCGAGCGCTCGAGCGTGATGGTGCCGGCGCTCGATTCGAACGAGTAGACGCGGTCCGCGCCCGGCGTGCTCGCGAGCTCCTGGTCGACGCCGCCGGCGGAGGTGTCGGTGCGGATCTCGTACTCGCCGTCCGGCAGTGCCACGCGCACGTCGCCCGCCGAGCTCCCCATGCGGATCGCGGAGGGCAGCGTCACGAACTCGAGCCGCACGGTGCCGGCCGAGCTCTCCGAGAGCACCTCGCCCGAGACGTCGAGTCCGAGACCCGTGATGTTGCCGGCCGAGGTCTCCGACCTCAGCGAGGCCGCCGAGCCCGCGAGCTCGATGTTGCCCGCCGAGCTGTCGATCGTGATCGCGGCGAAGTCGCCGTCGACGAGCACCTCGCCGGCCGACGACCCGATGTCGAGCGCCACGGGCTCGAGCGACTCGGGCAGCACGACGTCGAGCGAGGCCGAGTCGACGCCCGAGAGCAGCCCGAAGACCCACCAGCCGCGGCTCTTCACCGTGACGTGCAGGGTGTCGCCGCGCTGCTCCTGGTCGAAGCGGAGCGGGGCGCCGGCCGAGTCGAAGTCGAGCTGCACCTCGTCGACGTCGCCGTAGCGCACCGAGACGTTCGCCGCGCTCGTGTCGATGTCGAGGGCCGAGAAGTCGCCATCGGCGGTGTAGCGGCCCGAGTCGTCGCCCCCCGTCGAGGCCTGCGCGAACTGCACGCCGCCGAGCACGAGGAAGCCGGCCACGAGGGCCGATCCTGTGATGAGGAGGCCGTTGCGGAGCGCCTTGCCGCCGGGCGCATCCGGGGCAGTGGGGGAGGAGTGGGAGGTGGTGGTCTTGTCGGTCATGGGATGTCGCTTCCGTAGGAGTGGATCAGGGGAGTGGATGGGGGTCAGGCGCGTGCGCCGAGGTACTTGAGCACGGCGAGCACGCGCCGGTTGCCGCTCTCGGCCGACGGCAGGCCGAGCTTGCCGAAGATCGAGGAGATGAACTTCTCCACCGCACCCTCGGTCACGTGCATCCGCGCGGCGATCGCGTTGTTGGAGCGCCCCTCGGCCATCAGCTGCAGCGCCTCGCGTTCGCGGGCGGTGAGGGCGTCGAGCTCGCGTGAGCGCTGGGAGCGGATGACGATCTGCGCCACGACCTCCGGGTCGAGCGCCGTGCCGCCGGAGCCGACTGTGTCGACCGCCGCGAGGAACTCCTCGATGTCGGCCACGCGATCCTTCAGCAGATAGCCGAGGCCCGCCGAGTCGCCGGCGATGAGCTCGGCGGCGTAGCGCTCCTCGACGTACTGCGAGAGCACGAGCACGGGCAGCGGATCGGCGCTCGAGCGCAGCAGCACGGCCGCGCGGATGCCCTCGTCGGTGAAGGTCGGCGGCATCCGCACGTCGACGATGGCGAGGTCGGGCCGATCGGCGTCGACGGCCCGCAGCAGGTCTTCGGCCGAGGCCACCGAGGCGGCGATCTCGTGGCCCGCGTCGGCGAGCAGTCGTTCGAGTCCGGCGCGCAGCAGCACCGAGTCCTCCGCGATCAGAATGCGCACGGTGCCTCCACGGTGAGGATGGTGGGGCCGCCGGTGGGGCTCTCCACGGTGAGGGTGCCGCCCGCGGCGCGCACCCGGTCGGCCATGCCGCTGAGGCCCACGCCTCCGCCGTGCCCGGCCGCCGCACCGCCCACGCCGTTGTCGAAGACGACCGCGCGGACACCCGCCTCGGTCTGCGTGACGCTCACCGAGCATCCGGATGCCCGGGAGTGCTTGCTCACGTTGGTGAGCGCCTCCGAGACGGCGAAGTAGAGCATGGCCTCCGTCTCCTTCGAGGGGCGCGTGGGCAGGTCGACCCGCACGGTCGTGGGCACGGTGCAGTGCTCGGCCACGGCCGAGAGCGCCGCGTCGAGCCCGCGGTCGGCGAGCACGGCGGGGTGGATGCCGCGGGCGAGGTGCCGGAGGTCGGTGATCGACTCCTTGGTCTCGCGGTGCGCCTCGTCGAGCAGGGTGCGGGCGCCCTCGGGGTCGGTGTCGAGCTTGGCGCGGGCCATGCCGAGGGTCATCGCCACCGAGACGAGCCGGGGCTGCACGCCGTCGTGCAGGTCGCGCTCGATGCGCTGGCGCTCGGTGGCGGCGGCGTCGACCGCTCCCTGGCGTGCGCCCTGCAGCACGTCGACGCGCTCCTCGAGGGCCGCCGTGCGACTCGCGCCGAGGAGCATGCGGCTGAGCTCGCGGTCGAGCAGGCCCGCGCCGTAGGTGTAGGCGACGAGCACGGCCAGGCCGAGCACGCCGGCCAGCACGGTGAGGAGGCCGGGCGGGATGAGGGCGGCGGCCCCGCGCTGCACCCCCACCAGCAGTTCGAAGGCGGTCTGCAGCAGCACCCAGAAGACGGTGCCGAGCACCAGGCTGAGCAGGTTGTGCAGCAGCCCCTTCCAGAGAGTGGGGGAGAAGGTGTCGAGGAGCACCTGGCCGAGCCAGCCCGCGAAGCCCGAGTTCGCGCTGCGGCGGCCCTCGTGGGGGGCGGTGATGACGACGCCGTACAGCGCTTCGGCCCGGCGCCGCTCGACGAAGCGGATGCCCTCGGCGAGCCGCACGACGACCCACAGCAGGAGGATGCCGACCCCGAACACCGGGATGAGCCCGATGCCCGTCGGGAGGAGCGAGACGAGCACCGTGAACCAGACGACACCGAGGATGCCGTCGATCGCGAGGTCGGCCGCTGAGGACCAGAGGAAGAGGAGTCTGCGTTGCACGGTTCAACCGTAGGGCGGCGCTCTCGGGCGGGTCGATGGTGCCTCCCGGCCACTTCGAACGGGGGATAACCCCCGGCTCTCCACAGCCGCTCGGCCGGAAACACCCCCGCAACACCCGAGCAGTAGGCTCGCGACCATGGTTGACCTGTTCGACGGCTACGGCGCCACCCTCCTGCCGAGATCGCGGCGCGGGGGCGCTTCCCCGTGGGATGAGATGTTCCCCGAGCCCAAGTCGCTCGACCCCGTCGAGGCGCGTGCGGCCTACAAAGACATCTACCGCGCGCTCGCCAAGATGACGCAGGAGGAGCTGCGCGGTCGCACCGACGCGCTCGCCTCGAGCTACCTCGCGCAGGGCGTCACGTTCGACTTCGCGGGCGAGGAGCGGCCGTTCCCGCTCGACGCCGTGCCGCGCGTGATCGCGCAGAGCGAGTGGGTCGACGTGGAGGGCGGCATCAAGCAGCGCGTGCGTGCGCTCGAGGCCTTCCTCGCCGACATCTACGGCTCCCAGGCCGCCGTCCGCGACGGCGTCATCCCGGCCGGGCTGATCAGCTCGTCGAGCCACTTCCACCGTGAGGCCGCGGGCATCGTCTCGCCCAACAACGTGCGCATCCAGGTCTCGGGCATCGACCTCATCCGCGACGAGCACGGCGCCTGGCGGGTGCTGGAGGACAACGTGCGCGTGCCCTCCGGCGTCTCCTACGTCATCTCGAACCGGCGGGTCATGGCGCAGACCCTGCCCGAGCTCTTCGTCTCGATGCGGGTGCGGCCGGTCGGCGACTACCCCAACAAGCTGCTGCAGGCCCTCCGCGCCTCGGCGCCCACAGGGGTCGACGACCCGACCGTGGTGGTGCTCACCCCCGGCGTCTACAACTCGGCCTACTTCGAGCACACGCTGCTCGCGCGCCTCATGGGGGTCGAACTCGTCGAGGGGCGCGACCTGTTCTGCTCGGGCGGGCGGGTGTGGATGCGCACGACGGCCGGCCCCACCCGCGTCGACGTGATCTACCGCCGGGTCGACGACGAGTTCATCGACCCGCTGCAGTTCCGCGCCGACTCGATGCTCGGCTCGCCGGGGCTCCTCATGGCGGCCCGGCTCGGCAACGTCACCATCGCCAACGCGGTCGGCAACGGCGTGGCCGACGACAAGCTCGTCTACACCTACATGCCCGACCTCATCGAGTACTACCTCGGCGAGAAGCCCGTCATCCCGAACGTCGACACCTGGCGGCTCGAAGACCCGGGAGCGCTCGAGGAGGTGCTCGACCGGCTCGACGAGCTCGTGGTGAAGCCCGTCGACGGCTCGGGCGGCAAAGGGCTCGTGGTGGGCCCGGATGCCTCGCCCAAGGAGCTCGAGACCCTGCGGAGCCGGCTCATCGCCGATCCGCGCGGGTGGATAGCGCAGCCCGTGGTGCAGCTCTCGACCATCCCGACCCTCGTCGAGGAGGGCATGCGACCGCGGCACGCCGACCTCCGGCCCTTCGCCGTCAACGACGGCAACGACGTGTGGGTGCTGCCCGGCGGGCTCACCCGGGTGGCGCTGCCCGAGGGGCAGCTCGTCGTGAACAGCTCGCAGGGCGGCGGATCGAAGGACACCTGGGTGGTGGGCACCGATCCGCTCTCCTCCTCGAGCGACGGGCACAACATCCAGGGGCTCGTGCACGAGCAGGCGGCCATCACGCAGGCGATCACGATCGTGGGGCATCAGCCGGATCATTCGCCTGAGGATCGGCCTCGGAATCAGGATCAGGCGCAGCAGCAGCAGCAGCAGTCGGCGGTCGCTGTGGAAGGGCCGGTGCTCTGATGGCCATGCTCTCCCGCATCGCGGAGTCGCTGTTCTGGATCGGCCGCTACATCGAGCGCGCCGACGGCACCGCCCGCATCCTCGACGTGCACCTGCAGCTGCTGCTCGAAGATCCGTGGATCGAGGAGAACCTCGCCTGCCGGTCGCTCCTCAGCGTCATGGGCTCCGATGTGCCGGACGACGAGCGCTCACTCACCCGCGCCGACGTGCTCGCCACGCTCGCGGTCGACCGCACGCATCCGGCGTCGATCGCCTACTCGCTCGGTGCCGCCCGCGAGAACGCCCGGCGCGCCCGCGAGATCGTCTCGACCGAGCTCTGGGAGTGCCTCAACACCACGCGCGCCCGCATGCCGCGCAAGATCGCGGGCGAGAAGACGCACGAGTTCTTCGGCTGGGTGCGCGACCGGTCGGCGCTCGCCGTGGGCATCATGGAGTCGTCGGCGTCGCGCGACGAGGCCTGGCACTTCTTCACCCTCGGCCGCTCCATCGAGCGGGCCGACATGACCGCGCGGCTGCTGGCCACGCGGTCGCTCACCGAGGCGTCGGGCCCGTCGTGGACCACGATCCTCCGCTCCTGCGGCGCCTACGAGGCCTACCTCCGCACCTACCGCGGAGTGCCCTCGGCGCGGAACGCGGCGGAGTTCCTGCTGCTCGACCGCCTCTTCCCCCGCTCCATCCTCTACTCGGTCTCGCGGGCCGAGCAGTGCCTCCGAGACCTCGGGCCGCGCAGTGAGCGCATCGGCGTCTCCGACAACTCCCAGCGCCTGCTCGGCCAGATCCGGTCGCAGCTGGAGTACCGCCCGATCACCGACATCCTGCAGGAGCTGCCCCGCTACATGGACAGCGTGCAGGATGCGACGAGTGCGGCCTCCGAGGCCGTGCGGCAGCGCTACTTCCCCACCAACACCGCACCGAGCTGGATCGGAGAGAGCGTATGAACCGGTTGCGCATCCGGCACGTCACCGGCTACCGCTACGAGGGCGAGGTGCAGGCCTCCTACAACGAGGCGCGCATGCTGCCCGTCTCCTCCGAGGGGCAGTTCGTGCTGCACTCCTCTCTCGACATCGCGCCGGTGTCGTCGTCGCACAACTACGTCGACTACTGGGGCACGCGGGTGTCGTCGTTCGAGGTGCTCACGCCGCACAAGGAGCTCTCGCTCACGGCCACCTCGCTCGTGGAGGTGCGGAACCGCACGCACGCGGCGCATCCGGTCGACTGGGAGCTGCTCGCGAACTCGGCTGCGACCTCGACCTCCTCGGTGGAGCAGGCGAAGCAGACGAAGCTCACCGAGCCCTCCGCCGACCTCATCGAGCTCGCGGAGTCGATCGCGTCGAAGCACGTGAGCCCCTGCGAGGCCGCCCTCGAGATCTGCACCGAGATCGGCCGCCAGGTCGAGTACGTGCAGGGTGTCACCGGCGTGCAGTCGAAGGCGCGGGATGCCTGGGTCGACAAGCGCGGTGTCTGCCAGGACATCACGCACATCGCGCTCGGCGCCCTGCGCGCGGTGGGCATCCCGGCCCGCTACGTCTCGGGCTACCTGCACCCGAAGCCCGACGCGGCGATCGGCGAGACGATCGCGGGGGAGTCGCACGCCTGGGTGGAGTGGTTCTGCGGCGACTGGCGCGGTTTCGACCCCACCAACCTCATCGACATCGGCGAACGCCACGTCATCGTCGGCCGGGGCCGCGACTACAACGACGTCGCACCCCTGCGCGGTGTCTACGCGGGCCCCTTCGGCTCGCAGCTCTTCGTGACCGTGGAGATCACCCGCGAATCCTGACGGGGTTCTTGCCGCATTCACCTCCCCTCACCGTCCGCCTCCCTCCCTGCCGTCCGCTCGCGGAGGAATCTCTGCGGCTGGTGGCCTCACGTTCCTCCGTTGGCGTGAATGCGCGCGATGCTCCTCCGTTGCGGCGGCGGAATGGGCGGAATGGGCGGGGTGGTGCGCGAAGCGCGGTCAGCGGCCCGGAAGGGGGGTACTCCGCACCTGATCCGGCGGCGGCCTGCGTGCAAGGATGACGTATGGCTGAGCAGGACCCGCACGAACCGGTGCGCCCCCACGAACCGCAGGACGCGCACGCGACGAGCGGCGGGGAGGGTGGCGGGCATCCGGCGGCGCACTTCACGGCGGTGTTCGTGGATGAGGTCGGTGTGAGGATCACCTACTACGGCTGGACCGTGCAGCAGCCGAAGGCCGTGGTGCAGATCTCCCACGGCGTGGGTGAGCACGGAGCCCGCTACGCGAGCCTCGCGGCCGACCTCAACGCGGCTGGTTACAGCGTCTACGCCGCCGACCAGCGCGGGCACGGCGCCACCGGCCTCGCCCAGCACGGCGGCGACCGGTCGAAGCTCGGGCGGCTGGGGCCTGGCGGGCTGCGGGCGACGGTCGACGACATCCGGCAGCTGGGCGTGCGCATCGCGCGCGAGCACCCGGGGGTGCCGCTCGTGCTGCTCGGGCACAGCTGGGGGTCGCTCATGGTGCAGAAGCTCGTGAACTCGCCGGCGCTCGCGCACTACGCGGGCATCGTGCTGAGCGGAACGGCCTATCGCATGCCCGGGTCGATGGACGGCGGCGACCTCACCCGCAAGCACCGGCCCGTCGCCGTGCCGGGGCAGAGCCCCGTGGTCGGCAATGGTTTCGAGTGGCTGAGCCGCGACGTCGCGGCCCAGGAGCGGGCGGCCGGCGACGAGCTCATGTTCCCCGCCGAGGTGCTGAAGCTCTTCGGCCTGCTCGATGCGCTGCGACTCTTCGGCCGGCCGGCGAAGCGCCTCGACGTCGACGTGCCCCTGCTCATCCTCGTCGGCTCCGACGACACGCTCGGCGGCCGCCGCAGCGCCGAGAAGCTGCGCGACGCCTACCGCACCCGCTCCAAGCTCACGGATGTCACCCTCACCGTCTACGACGACGCCCGCCACGAGATCTTCAACGAGACGAACCGCCTCGACGTGGTGGCCGACCTCGTCGCGTGGCTCGACTCGCGCGTCGCGGTGGCGCCTGCGTCCGGTGACGCGCCCGACTTGCCCACCACGCCCGGGGCTCCCGCCTGATGTTCGACGCGCTCCTCGACACCCGCATCATCGACGGGCCCGTGCCGTGGACGGTGTGGGTCCTCGCCGCCGTCGCCCTCGTGTACCTGCTCGCGCGGCCGCCGCGCATCCGCTGGGTGCTCACCGCGCTGATCGGGCTGCTCGCGGGCGCACTCGTGGCGTTCGCCACCATCTGGGCGGTCGAGGCGCTGAACGTGTTCGGAGTGCCGCTCACGGTGCAGACCGACGCCTGGGTGGTCGCGACCTTCGCGGCGATCGGGCTCGCGGTGGTCAACCTGTGGCGGTCGCGGTGGTGGCGGAAGGTCGTCGCCGTCGTGGGCATCCTGCTCTTCGCCGCCGCCGGCACGCTCGGGGTGAACGCGTACTTCGGGCTCAATCCCACGCTCGCATCGCTGTTCGGGATCACCGTCGAGCATCCGATCGACATCAACAAGCCCACGCCCGACCCGAGCGGAGACCCCGACGGCGACCCCGATGCCGGCCCTGCGAAGCCCCTCTACGAAACCTGGCAGCCGCCGGCCGACATGCCCGCGACCGGTAAGCAGGGCACCCAGGTCATTCCGGCCACCTCCTCGGGCTTCAGTTCGCGGCCCGCGGGCATCTACCTGCCGCCGGCGGCGCAGGTGGAGAACGCGCCCGACCTGCCGCTCATGATCCTGATGATGGGCCAGCCCGGCAACCCGGATCCGCAGTACGTCGCGCAGGTGCTCGACGAGTACGCCGCGAAGAACAACGGCCTCGCCCCGATCGTGATCGTCGCCGACCAGCTCGGGGCCGAGGACATCGATCCGGTCTGCGCCGACACCGACAAGCTCGGCAACGCCGAGAGCTTCATCACGGACGATGTCGTCGCCTGGGCGAGGGCGAACCTGCGCATCCTGCAGGATCCCGCGCACTGGACGATCGCCGGCTACTCCAACGGCGGCGGATGCGCGTTCAAGTACGGCGCGAAGTACCCGGAGCTCTTCGGCAACGTCCTCGACATCTCGGGCGAGCTCTACCCGGGCTCGGAGGAGCCCGACGAGGTCATCGCGAACCTCTTCGGCGGTGACGCTGCGGCTTTCGAGGCGCAAAAGCCCGTCGCCATCCTGGAGTCGCAGGCTCACCCCTACCCCGACACCACCGCGATTTTCACGGTCGGCGGCAACGACCCCACCTTCGAGCCCGAGGCCGAGGCGGCCTCCCAGGCGGCGCAGGCGGCGGGCTGGGCCACCACCTACTACGTCATCCCGGGCGCCGGCCACGTGGCCGACGCCCTCCAGGGCGGTTTCGAAAAGGGCTTCGAGATCCTCTACCCTCGCCTGGGCCTTTCGGCCCCCACCGGCTGATGCCTCGTGATTCGCCGGCTCACACTGTGATGAACGATCTCAACTTGGCCTCGACCGCAGCGGAGACCGAGTTCGTCCCGCCGAGGATGACGATGCGGCGCGGATCGAGACGATCGAGCTCTGCGGCTATGGCGGTCGGAATGCTGTCGGATCTCACCAGGAGCACGGGAGACCCGGTCGCGATGGCCGCCGCCGAGCCCGACAGAGCATCGGGATAGACGAGGCCGGAGGAGACATAGACGGTCGTCGTCGGGGTCGGGAAGGCCCCGGACGAGACCTTGGCGGATACGGCGAAGCGGTCGTCTCCCGCGATCCGGACGGTATTGGGCTGGATCAGCGCCAGGGCGTCGACCACGGCCTGACTGACGGAGGCGGTGCCGCCGAGCACGACGATCTTCGCGGGCGCGAGCCGACGCAGTTCGTTCGAGATCGAAATGGGAACGGAGTCTTTCGGGACGAGCAGTACCGGTCCGCCCAGCCGACCGGCCGCCGCGGAACCCGACAGAGCGTCGGCGAAGGTCGTGCCGGCGGCGACGTAGGCGATGGGGCGGGCTGTGCCGAAGGCCTTGCTCGAGACGGTGGCGGAGACCTCGTAGCGGTCGGCGCCTGCAATCCGGATCACGTCGGTCGAGAAGCTCTTCAACTCGTTCTCGACCGTGGCGGAGATCGTGGAGGAGCCGCCGAGCAGCACGATGCGTTGGGGCGTGAGCCGGGTGAGCTCCGCCGCCACGACGCCTGGGATCTCATTCTTCCGCACGAGCAGCACTGCGCCACCGTGGGCGCCGGCCGCGGCCGAAGCGCTCAGCGCATCGGAGAACACCTCGCCGGAGGCCACGTACACGACGGGCACCATCGGCGCGAACTGCCTCTTCGACACCGCCGCCGACACCTCGTACCGATCCCCGCCGCTCACCCGCGCCACGGTAGGCGTCGCGCTGTACATCTCCACCGAGCTCCCACCGCTTGTCAGTACCGTGCCCACGGACTGATCGACAGCAACCTTGTTGGCGACGAGGGTGCGGAAGCTCGTCTTAAGATCAAGGCTGACCGGATCCAGCATCGTGATCCTTAACGCTCCGGAGGTGTAGAGCACGTCCCTGCTCTCATCGACTGCGACGCTCCAAACGTCCACCCTGGCAGATGTTGCCTCCACAGTCCATGATGTCGGGTCGATCCGGATAAGCCCCTGCGAACTGGCGACGACCAATCCGGACTCGGTGGCGACCATTGCTGTGATGGCGGTCGGGACCGAGTGATGGGTGACACTGCCGTCGATTCCGATCTCCCAGACATCCCTACCGTCTCTCGCACCCACGTACGCGATATGAGTGCTTGGATCGACGACAAAGATCTTCCAAACCGGCCCGGTTGAGAACGTTGTCGTGGTCCCATCGCGTAGGTCGATCTTCTTCACTCTGGCCGTTCGAATGTCATCTCCGACGTAGACGAAGTCGCCGTCCACTACCAACGCCGTCGCGAAGACACCGTCCGCGCCGATGACACGGAGCACCGTGTTGAACGTGGGTGAGGCTGCATCGACATCGATGACGGCAATGGACGACGAATTGAACGAAGCCACCAGAAGGCGGGTCCCGGCCTCATCGATGCTCATCGCGGTGGGCAACGATATCGTCGTCGGGATCGATGCGACCGGGGCCAGGGTTCCGTCGTTGAGATCAAAGACCAGGACGGCCGCGGACGCCCGATCGACGATATACCCGAAGTGCGTTCGACTGTTGACCTCGATACCGCTCGGGCTGCCGTCCACGCCGATCGTCGCGGAATCTACCAACGTGAGTTCGAGATCGCTGGTGCCTATGGCTGACGCGGCAGGTGCTACGAGCATGGCGCTCGAGAAGAGCGCAATGAAGGCGGCCAGTGTCAAACTGCGGCGAAGGATTCCAAACATAGCCATGCCAGGATCTTACGCTCCAGTGAGTAAAACTCAAGTCCCACGATTCAATCCATGCCGACGACGCCCTCCGTGTCGTCGTAGTCCGAGACGATGGTGGGCATCGAGGCCGTGATGACCGAGCCGTCGGCGCGGACCGTGCCCTCGATGTCGGAGGTGGTGGGGGCGCCCTCGATCGTGGGACGGTCGTCCGCAAGGGCGACGGTCACCGGCGCATCCGGGCCCACGAGGATGCGCTCGCCTCGCACCCAGAGCTCGAGCGGCTCTGCCGCCGAGGCCACCGCGGAAGACGGCGCAGGCTCCGAGTGCGAGCCCGCGGGCGACGAGGCGGCCGACAATGCGGGCGACGAGCTGAGCGACGAGCCAGGCGTCGACAGCACCGTGAACGTCATCCGGTCCTGCCGCAGGTCGACCTCCAGCAGGCGCCCGCGGATGGTCACGTGGAACACCAGCGAGGGCCACTCCTCCGGCAGCCGAGGGTCGAAGGTGAAGCGCCCGAGGTAGTCGCGCATGCCGCCGAAGCCGAACGCGAGCGCACTCCAGACACCACCGGTCGACGCCACGTGGATGCCGTCGGCGGTGTTGTTGTGCAGGTCGCCGAGGTCGACGTAGAGGGCGGCCAGGAAATAGCCGAGCGCGAGCTCGCGGTAGCCGACCTCCGCCGCGATGATGGCCTGGGTCGACGCCGAGAGGGTCGAGTCGCCCGTGGTGAGTGCGTCGTAGTACTCGAAGTCGGCGCGCTTCTCGGCGGTCGTGAACTCGTCGCCTTGGAGGAGGAGGGCGAGCACGACGTCGGCCTGCTTGATCACCTGGAAGCGGTAGATCACGAGCGGGTGGAAGTGCAGCAGCAGCGGGCGCTTCGACGGCGGGGTGTTGTCGAGGTCCCAGAGCTCCTTCTCGAGGAACTGGGCGTCCTGCGGGTGGATGCCGAGGTCGGCGTCGAAGAGGATGTGCATGGCCTCGGCGGCCTGCGACCACTCCTCCACCTCGTCGAGCTCGAGGTCGAGCCGGTTGACCATGGCCGCGAAGGCCGACGGATCGTCGCGCTGCATCGCCCGGGTCTGGCGCACGGCCGCACGCAGGTTCGCTCGCGCCATCACGTTCGTGAAGAGGTTGTCGTTGACCACCGTGGTGTACTCATCGGGCCCGGTGACGCCGTGGATGTGGAACGACGACGTCTCCGGATCCGTCGAACCGCCGCGCCCCCGCCAGAAGCCGAGGTCCGCCCACATCCGCGCCGTCTCGACGAGGATGTCGATCGCCCCGCGGGCG
>NZ_JAHFUY010000099.1 GCF_023264895.1 Herbiconiux sp.
GATGGCGTCGACGCCCTCGTCGATGAACGACGTGAACGCCGTGATCTGCGAGTTCTGGTCGCCGTTGGTGGCGGGGGCGTACTTGAGGTCGAAGCCGTTCTCCTTCGAGAACGAGTCCTGGATGTTCTTCTCGTTCGCGGTGCGCCAGCCGCCCTCGGGGCCCACGGCCACGAAGCCGATGGTGGTGACGTCGCCTTCGGCGCTGCCGCCTTCTGCGGTGTCGGAGCCACCGGAGCATGCGGTGACGCCGAGAGCCATGGCTCCGGCGAGGGCGATTCCCGCAATGGCGCGGAAGCGTGCTGTCTTGAACATTGATCTCCTCCTCGAGATCCGCTTGCCCGTCTTCGGGGAGCGGTGTGAATGTGCTGTTCTTGATGAGTCGGGGTGTGCGATCTTGTGAGCGCTCACATCCGGGCTGTGCTGAACGATATCCACCGCATCGGGCTCTTGTCAACACGCAATGTGAACCCTCACAATGGGGTGTGCCGAAGATGCCGATCGTAGAGCTGTCCGGGGTCTCGGTGAGCTTCCCCGGCGTCAAGGCTCTCGACGGCGTCGACCTCCGACTGTTCCCCGGCGAGGTGCACTCGCTGATGGGTGAGAACGGAGCCGGGAAGTCGACCTTGATCAAGGCACTCACGGGCGTCTATCGCACCGACGGCGGCAGCATCCGCGTCGACGGGCGCGAGGTGGCGTTCACCGGAGTGGCCGACGCGCAGGCGGCCGGCATCAGCACGGTCTATCAGGAGGTCAACCTCCTGCCGAACCTCACGGTGGCCGAGAACGTGATGCTCGGCCGTGAGCCTCGCAGCTCCTGGGGCGGCATCTCCTGGAAGCGCGCGCGCTCGCGCACGCGCGAGCTGCTCGACCAGGTCGGCGTCGACATCGATCCCGCCTCGATGCTCTCGGAGCATCCGCCCGCCATCCAGCAGCTCGTCGCCATCGTGCGCGCGATCGCGGTGGAGACCCGCGTGCTCATTCTCGACGAGCCCACCTCGAGCCTCGACAACGACGAGGTCACCGAGCTCTTCCGTGTGATCTCGGTGCTGAAGTCGGAGGGGGTCGCGATCCTGTTCATCTCGCACTTCCTCGACCAGGTCTACGAGATCTCGGATCGCCTCACCGTGCTCCGTGAGGGCAGGCTGGTGGGCGAGTACCTGCCCGAGGAGCTCCTGCGGATCGACCTCGTGCACAAGATGATCGGCAAGGAGCTCGCGACGTTCGAGGAGCTCCGCCGCCGCATCGACGCGAGCGACGTGGAGGACAGCCTCGACGACGAGCAGCCCTACGTCGAGGCCGTCGGCCTCGGTCGCGACGGCGCCATCCAGCCGATCGACCTCAAGGTCTACGAGGGCGAGATCGTGGGCATCGCGGGCCTGCTCGGCTCGGGCCGCACCGAGCTCGCCCGGCTGCTCACCGGTGTCGACCGCTCCGACAAGGGGTCCCTCTCGGTCGAGGGCAGCACCACGCGCCTCGGCACGCCGCGGCGGGCCCTCAAGCACCGGATCGCGTACGCCTCGGAGAACCGGCGTACCGAGGGCATCATCGGCGAGCTCAGCATCCGCGACAACATCGCGCTCGCGCTGCAGGCCGACCTCGGCTGGTTCCGGCGCATCCCGCGGAAGCGCCAGGAGGAGCTCGCGGCGAGCTACATCCAGGCCATGGACATCCGGCCGGCCGACCCCGAGGCGCTCATGAAGAACCTCTCGGGCGGCAACCAGCAGAAGGTGCTGCTCGCCCGCTGGCTCGCGATCGCACCGCGGCTGCTCGTGCTCGACGAGCCCACGCGGGGCATCGACATCGGCGCCAAGGCCGAGATCCAGAAGCTCGTGACCGATCTCTCCGAGAACGGGCTCTCGGTGGTGTTCATCTCGGCCGAGCTCGAGGAGGTGCTGCGCATCAGCCACCGGGTGGCGGTGCTGCGCGACCGGCACAAGGTGGCCGATCTGCCCAACCACGACCTGTCGGTGTCGGATCTCCTGGCGGCCATCGCCGAGCCGACCGACGGCGCCGAAGCAGCGGGTGACGCCGCCCCCTCAGGCCCTGACGCAGACCCCGAGGAGTCCCCCCATGGCTGACGCTCCCCGGCAGGCGACGATCTTCGACGTGGCGAGACTCGCCGGTGTCTCGCACCAGACTGTCTCGCGCGTGCTCAACGACCTCCCCAACGTGCGCCCGGCCACGAAGGCCCGGGTGGAGGATGCGATCAAGCAGCTCCGCTACGTGCCCTCCCCCGCCGCCCGCGCCCTCGTCACGAAGCGCTCCCGCACCATCGGCCTCATCGCCACGGGAGGAACCGAGTTCGGGCCCTCCTCGACGGTGCTCTACTTCAACGTGGCGGCGCGGGATGCGCGCTGGTCGGTCTTCACGGCCAACATGGTCGACAGCGATCCCGGATCCGCCCGCGCCGCGGTCGAGGCGTTCCTCCGCCAGAACGTCGAGGGCATCGCGGTGATCAGCGGCCGTGAGGGCGTGACCGACATCGTGGCGGGCATGGAGCTCACGGTGCCGCTCATCGCCCTGCAGGCCACGGCGCACGCGGGCATGATGACGGTCGGCGTCGACCAGTACGCAGGCGGCCGGGCGGCCACCGCGCACCTGATCGCGCTCGGTCACCGGCGGATCGCGCACCTCGCAGGGCCCCAGGACTCCGTCGACGCGCGCGAGCGCGAGCGCGGCTGGCGCGACGAGCTCGCCGCCGCAGGGCTCGCGGCCCAGGTGGTGGGGGCCGGCGACTGGACGCCGACCTCGGGGTTCGCCTTCGGGCAGACCCTCGCCGACGAGGTCACGGCCGTGTTCGCCGCCAACGACCAGATGGCGCTCGGGCTCATCCACGCCGTCACCGAGCGCGGTCTCCGCGTGCCGGAGGATCTCAGCATCGTCGGCTTCGACGACATCCCCGAGGCCGAGCACATGGCTCCCCCGCTCACGACCCTGCGCCAGGACTTCGAGCGCGTGGGCCGCGACATGCTCGTGACCCTGCTCGGCCGCATCAACGGCGACGCCTCCGAGCCCATGGGGCCTTCGCAGCCCCAGCTCGTGGTGCGCGCCTCGACCGCGGAGGCGGCGCCCGGCACGAAGACCGGCCGGCGGCAGGCCACCCTCGCTCAGGCGCCCGCCGCCGACTGACCGGTCACACCGCGCCGCCCGCCGACCGGTGATCATCGACCGGCGGCGCTTTTTATGCCCGTCAAGGCATGCCGCTCACACCGCGCCGGGCTGGATGCCGCCGTTCCACGGGTAGCCGGTGTCCAGCGGAGCGCCGTCATCGTGCTGCGCGAGCCACGCCACCGCGGCCCCGTGGTAGCGGTGGAAGCCCTTGTAGTCCACCAGCTCGGGGTCGAGTGAGGCCAGCGCGCGGTGCATCCGCTTCGCCCAGTCCGGGGCGTGCTCGACGAGCTCAGCGAGGCTCACGAGGTAGGTGCGCACGGGGAAGACGATGGCGTTCGACCGCGGCAGCCGGTGCAGGGGCTGCAGCTCGATGCGCAGGTGCACGAGGTCGCCCGCGTTCTCGGGGGTGACCTTCGCGCGATCCGGAGCCCAGTCGGGCAGGGTCTCCACCGAGGTCTCGAGGCGGGGGTGCACGGTGAGCGACCAGTTGACGCGGCGCACCGGATGGCCGGGCTTCATGCGCAGCAGGAACTTCAGGGCCCGGTCGAGGATGCCCATCTCGTGGAGCTTCGGCACCGGTCCGTGGAACTCGAAGAAGCTCATGCCCAGGTTGAACTGCAGCGAGTAGTCGGCGCGCTGCGTGGTCATGCCGGCACCGATCACGAGGGTGCCGTCCTTCTCCTCGAGCACCACGAACTCGCCCTGGGCCTGCCGGGTCGCGTACTCCATCGGATCCATCGGGAGGGTCGAGGGGTCGCCGAACGTGAAGGTGTCGTCGAGGCCGAGCAGCCGGTTCTCCCAGCGCCACTCGTTGCCGTTCTTCGTGAGCGTGAAGTGCTCGGGGAAGTCGCGGGCGTACGACTCGAAGATGAGCTCGAGGAGGTCCCACTGCGCCTCGAGCATGTGGGGCAGGGCCGGGTAGTGCACCCCGGGGAGCTCCTCGAGCATCTGGGCGCGGTGCCGGCACTCGGAGACGTAGTGCTCGTCGATGTCGAAGGCGGCCCGGAGGGCGCCGTCGCCGGCCGGCACGTGCGGCTCGAGGTTCATCGAGTACATGTAGTCGTCGTCCGGGAACGGGAACGGCATGCGGCGCACGGCCTCGCGCGAGTTCTCGAAGCGGTACTCTCCCTCGGGGGTGAAGGACTCGTCGGGGGTGAATCCGGCAGCAGCGCCGGCAGCAGTGCCGGCAGCAGTGCCGGCAGTCGTGTGAGCGGTGGTCATGGTGAGCCTCCTCAGGCGTTGATCACGAGTTTCGAGCAGGTGGCCCGCGAGACGCAGGGCATGATGACGTTGCAGGCGGCGCGTTCGGCTTCGGAGAGCCAGTCGTCGCGGTGGTCGAGGGTGCCCTCGAGCTCGAGCACCTCGGTCTCGCACTCCCCGCAGGCACCGCCTCGGCAGAGGTAGGGCAGCTTGTGGCCCGCCTCCTCGACGGCCTCGAGCAGCGACTGGTCGGGCGAGACGTCGACCACGGCGCCCGAACGGGCAAGCGTCACCGAGAACGGTTCGCCCGTGGAGCCGAGATCCTCGAACCGCTCGAAGTGGATGTGCGAGTCGGTCCAGCCGAGATCGTGCGCCGACCCGATGACGTCGTCGACCATGCGGCTGGGGCCGCACACGTAGGCATGGGTGCCGAGCGGGCGGTCGCGCAGGATCTCGCGCGCGCTCAGCCTGGTCCCTGGCGCGTCGCCGTAGACCGTCACGCGGTCGCCGTAGAGCTCCTTGAGCTCACGACCGAGCGCGGCGTGCTCGGGGCCCCGCACGGCCAGGTGCAGCTCGAACGAGCCGCCCTTGACGTTCAGCTCCTCGAGCTGGGCGTAGATGGGGGTCACCCCCACCCCGCCGGCGATGAAGAGGTGGTGGCGTGCGTGCTTGGAGACCGGGAACAGGTTCGCGGGCGTCGTGACGCTCAGCACGTCGCCCTCACGCACATCCGTGTGCAGGGCGATCGAGCCGCGGCGGCCGTCGTCGACCCGGCGCACGGCGATCTGGTAGCGGCTCGTGTCGTAGGGCGAGCTCATCAGCGAGTAGGCGTTGCGGCGGGTCTCCCCCTCCCAGGGGATGAGCACCCGCACGTGGCTTCCGCCCGAGAAGGGCGGAAGCCAGCCCCCGTCGACGGGCGAGAAGGTGTAGCGGTTGATCTCCGGGGTGACCCGCTCGATGCGGTCGACCCGCACCCGGAGGGCGCCGTGCTGTGCGTCGTTCATGTGTCCAGTTCCTCGTCGTCGGGCATCTCTCCCGGCACCTCGCCGTCGGCCTTCACGCCCTGGAAGGCGGCGAGCCGGCCGGAGTAGTGGTCGCGCACCACCAGGTGGCGGCCGCAGCCCGGGCACTCGAACACCCGCCGGCTCACGTTCTCGGTGTAGTGGCTGCAGTGCGCGCACCAGACCCGCCGCACGAACGATCCGGCGTGCTCGCGCAGCACCTCGTCGCGGTTGAGGCCGTAGCGGGTCGCCACCTGCATCGAGGTGCCGATGAACCCCTCGGATCCGGCGAGGTACAGGCGCGTGCCCATCGTCGTTCCGGCGAGCAGGGCATCGAGGCCCTCGACGGCCTCGACGTTGCTCGGGAAGACCTGGAGCCCGGCCGTGCGGAAGCCCTCGATCTCGGCCAGATGGTTCCGGCCGGTGAACGACTCGACCGAGTAGAGCACCGTCGTGACGGCTCGCTGCTCGGGTGTCATCACGCCGAGGAGCCGCACCAGCGGGCCGCCTCCGCTGCCCTGGCCGGCCGCGACGTGACGGAGCCCGCTCGGCATCGGCGTCAGCTCGTCGTAGACCGGTCTGCTCTTGATGCCGGTGATCAGCATCGTCGCACCACCTTTCCGCTCAGGATTGTGCTAATAATTCATTCTTAGATGTTTTAAGTCAAGCGGCACCCGCCGCGCCTCGCACAACGACGTCCGAAAGAAGCCGCGCCCATGACCAGTGACCAGGACAGGCCCGCACAGCTCGACGACGCCGAGCACCTCAAGGTCCTCGGCTACGACGACACCTTCAACAGATCGATGAGCCTGTGGGCGAACTTCGCCCTCGGATTCACCTATCTCTCGCCTCTCGTGGGCGTCTACTCGCTGTTCGCGCTGGCGCTCAGCGTCGGCGGTCCGCCCTCGATCTGGTGGATCTTCATCGTCGGTGCCGGGCAGCTGCTCGTCTCGCTCGTCTTCGGCGAGGTCGTCTCCCAGTTCCCCATCCACGGCGGCATCTACCCCTGGGCCCGCCGGCTCTGGGGTCGCCGCTACGCCTGGATGGCCGCGTGGATCTACATCTGGGCGATGATCGTGACGATCACCGCGGTGTCGGAGTACGGATCCGGTTTCGCCGCGAGCCTGCTCGGCTTCGAACCCACCCCCACCACGACCCTCCTGCTCACGCTGGCCCTGCTCGTGATCGCCCTGCTGATCAACTTCTCCGGCACCAAGTGGCTCGCTCGCGTGGCCCGCATCGGCCTCGCGGCCGAGCTCGTCGGCGTGATCGGCGTGGGCCTCTACCTCCTGATCTTCCAGCGCAAGCAGGAGTTCGGGGTGTTCTTCGACTCGATGGGCGTCGAGGGCGACGGCAGCTACGGCACGGCCTTCTTCGGTGCCGCCCTCGCCGGCCTCTTCCTCTTCTACGGCTTCGAGGCCTGCGGCGACGTGGCCGAGGAGGTCGCCCAGCCCGCACGGCGCATCCCCCTCGCCATGATCATGACGATCCTCGTGGGCGGCGTCTCGGCGCTGTTCTCGTTCAGCGGCTACGTGCTCGCGGCGCCCAACCTGCAGGAGATCGTCTCCGGCGAGGTCGGCGACCCCATCCCGGGCATCCTCGAGGCGACCCTCGGCGGTGTCGGCGCCAAGATCTTCCTCGTCGTGGCGGTCACGGCCTTCCTCTCCTGCGTGCTCAGCCTGCAGGCGGCGGCGAGCCGGCTGCTGTTCTCCTTCGGCCGCGACGGCATGCTCCCGGCGAGCCGCTGGCTGTCGAAGGTCTCGCCGAACACCAAGGTGCCGAACAACGCGCTCATCGTGGCCTGCAGCATCCCGGCGCTCATCGCGGTGCTGGTCTGGCTGAACCCCGACCTGCTCGTGGCCGTGACCTCGTTCGCGGTGCTCGGCATCTACGTCGCGTTCCAGCTCGTGGTGCTCGGTGCGCTCCGCCAGCGGATCCGGGGCTGGAAGCCCGCCGGCCCGTTCTCGCTCGGCCGCCTCGGCTTCGTGGTCAACGCCCTCGCGCTCGCCTACGGCGTGTTCGCCATGGTGCTGCTCGCGACCCCCGGCGACTCGGGCAACGTCTTCACCGACTGGATCGTGCTGATCGGCCTCGGAGTGGTGGCGCTCATCGGTCTCGCCTACCTCTTCGCCGCCCGGCCGGACAAGCTGTCGGATGCGCCGGAGGGCGACGCGATCGCCGTGGCCGACGAGATCCGGCGCCGCACCCGCAGCACGACGAGGCGCTAGCATATGGGCACGTGATGCGGCCGCCCGCCCCCGTTCCGCCGGGCGACCGCCTCGGAGGACGGTGATGAGCTCGGAGCCCCACGACCTGTCGCCGCATCCCGTGCTCGAGGGATCCGGGGCGGGCACGAGCACGGCCATCGCCGACCGCATCGCCTCCTCGATCTCGATCGGGCTCCTCTCGGTGGGCGAGCGCCTGCCCACCGAGATCGAGCTCGCGCAGCAGTTCGGCGTGGCCGTGGCCACTCTGCGAAAGGCCCTCGCCGTGCTGCGGGAGCGCGAGCTCGTGGTCACGCGGCGGGGCCGGAGCGGCGGCACGTTCGTGGTGAGCGCTCCCTTCCCTGTGGCCGACGACGTCGAGCGCCGGATCGCAGGCACCAGCCTGGTCGAGCTCCGCGACCTCCGTGACGAGTACGTCGCCATCGGCACGGCGGTGGCCGCGCTCGCGGCACGGCGGGCGTGGGGCGAGTCGCTGCGCAGGCTCAGGGATCTCGCCGAGCAGGTCGTCGTGCCCACCGAGCCCTCCGAGATCGCGAGCGCCGACAGCCGGTTCCACATCGAGCTCGCCGTGCTCTCGCAGTCGGCGCGGCTCCTCCGCACCGAGCTCCGCCTGCAGAGCGAGATCGGGCCGCTGCTCTGGTCGGTGGTCGAGGGCACCGCGGCGGCCTCGGTGGTGCACGACCAGCACCTCGCCATCATCGAGGCCCTCGAGGCCGGCGACGGCGAGCGGGCGGTGGCGGCCGTGCGCGCCCACCTCGAGCACGACATCCTCGAGATCATGGATGCGAAGCTGTCGAACGACGGCGCGACGGCCCCTTCCTCGTCCTCCACGTCCTCCACGGCAGGAGCATCATGAGCACGACTTCCGGAACCGCTCCCCTGCCCGTCGTCGAGGCCGTCGAATCCTGGTTCGGCAGCCGGTTCTCGCACCTGGCGGCGATGAACGACGACTTCTGCGCCCTGCTCGAGCACGGCTCGACCGAGGGCGACGACGTCTCGCGGGTGGCGCGGTCCAACCGCGACGGGCTGAAGAAGCGGGTGCGGCGCTACCTGCGCGAGCATCCGTGGGCCGATGGTGCGGGCATGATCTTCACGCGTTCGGCCGAGGGCGGGCGCGGTGTGATCGAGTGGTGGGAGCGCGACTCCTCGCACGACGTCAACCGGTACTCCTTCGGCGTCGATCCCACGGCCGACCGCTTCTACGACTACGAGAAGCTCGAGTGGTTCACGAAGTCGTTCGGCGCCGGCTCCCACTGGGTGACGGGCCCGTACATCGACTACCTCGGGGTCGACAAGTACGTCATGACCCTCACCGTGCAGAGCGTCGTGCACGGCCGCCCGATCGGGGTCGCGGCGGTCGACCTCACGATGGACGACTTCGAGCGCGAGCTGCTGCCCGTGCTCCGCGAGCACCCGGGCCCTGCGGCGCTCGTCACCTCGCACGGCAGCGTGCTGGTCAGCAGCACGAGCCGCTTCGTGGTGGGCGACCTCGTGGGGCCGCTCCCGCCCCACTTCACCTCGACCACCATCGCCTCCTCCGGAGCCCCCCTCGCCCTGATCACAGGCCCCTCGCTCTAGAGCGACCCTCTGCCGGCGCGTCAAGCCCGTCGCGGGATGCGGCCGGGTGCTGTCGGTGGAGGGGACACGACGGAAGGGGAACACCATGTCTGAACGCAACACGATCGTCCGAGGGATGCACGACGTCGGCCTGGCCGCCTGGTTCGGCGGGTCGCTGATGGGGGCCGTGGGCCTGAACGGCGCCACGGCCAAGGCCTCGGACCCCACGGAGCGGCTGCGGCTCTCGTCGCTCGGCTGGGCGAAGTGGGCCCCGGTGCAGCTCGCCGCGATCATCTCGCACGGGATCGGCGGACTCGGCCTCATCGCCGGCAACACGGGGCGCCTCACCGCTCAGCCCGAGGCCCGCTCGAACACGAAGGTGAAGCTCGTGATCACCTGCATCGCGGGCGTCGCGAGCCTCTACTCCGGCTTCCTCGGCGGTGTCATGGCCAAGCACGCCGAGGAGGGCGCGGAGGGTGTGACGGAGCCGGACGCCACGGCCTCGAAGAAGCTCGCCGCCGCCCAGCGCAAGCAGCGGGTGCTGCAGTGGGTCATCCCGCTGCTCACGGGCACCCTCGTCGTGCTCGCCTCCCAGCAGGGCGAGCAGCAGCGGCCCCTCGCAGGGCTCCTCCGCCGCGGCAAGCGGTAGCCTGCGCGCGGCGGAGGGGGGCCTGCATGGATGCGCTTACGGAGTGCAGGCCACCAGGTCCTCCACCGCCGCCGACAGCGAGGCCGGGCCACCGAGCAGGGTGACCTTCGTGGCGCCGAGCTCCTCGATCTGGGCGAGGGTCGCTGCGGGGATGCAGTCGGCCTTCACCGTGAAGAGGGGCGCGTCGATCCGGGGCCCGTACGCCGAGCCCGCGAGAGCATCGGAGAACTTCAGGCCCGTCGCCAGCAGCACGTGATCGGCTTCGGTGAAGAAGTGATCGTTGATCGACCGCGACGCCTCGTACCGGTCGGCACCACCGAGTCGCACCGTGGTCGCGATCGCTGCCGCGTCCGTCTGGATGCCTGCCGAGACCGAGGCCTCGCCACCCGCGATCGCGATGCTCTTTACATCTAGATCGGCAAGCAGCTTCTTCGTCGCCGTATCCAGCGTCGACGCGGTGCCCTTGACCAGAATGACCGGACCGTCACCATCGATCGCCGCACCCGCAGAGAGCGCATCAGCGAACTTCGTGCCGGCCGACAGGACCGCAGTCGGCGCACCCGAAGGGAACGCGGCCTTCGCGATGTTCCGCGACGCCTCGTACCGGTCAGCACCACCGATCCGGGTCACCGTGCCGAGCCTCTTCAGCGCGGTTTCGACGTTCGCCGACACGGTGGCGGTGCCACCGACGATCACGATCTTGGTAGCCCCGAGTCGCTTGATCTCGGCCGCCACACCCGCAGGCAGGTCAGCGGTCGTGGTCAGCAGGATCGGAGCACCGGCGACCGTCGCAGCCGGAGCAGCCGACAGCGCATCCGGGAACACCGCACCCGACGCCACATACACAGTGTCAGACCCGTCAGCGAACCCGGCCTTCGACGTGTTCACCGCGACCTCGTACCGGTCCGCACCCGCGATCCGATCCACGTCCACACCGGGCTCCGGCTCCACCGCCGTCACCGTCACGGTCGCCGTCACCTCGATCGCCGTCGAGCTGAAGAGCTGCTTCTCCGGCGCGTCGTACGCCGTCGATCCTCCGGCCCCCACCCACTGGTTGAGGTTCGCGCCGATCGACTGCACCGTTCCCGAGACCGCGTACTCGCCCGGAGTCCCGAGGTCTGCCGCCGACACGTCCCACGCGACCGGCAGCTCCGAGGTGCCGCGCCCGTAGGCGAGCTCCACCTCGGCCGTGGCCGGCAGGGCCGCCACGAGCGCCTCCGCCGAGCTGCCCTCCTCGACCGAGACCGGCCCGAGCTCGCTCTGCACGGCCGCTGTCGCATCCGCCGCCCGCACGGTGTCGTACTGCGCCTTCGTGAGCGACACGATGCCGCCGTGCTTCGTGCTCGGGGCCATGTAGAAGGAACCGCCCGTGAGCTGGCTCCAGCCGGCCGAGAGGTCGGTGGTCTCCATCGGCCGGTAGCCGGTCGAGGGGATGACGTCGACGTAGAGGTACCAGCGCTCCTCGCTGTGGCTCTTGAAGACGGCCGGGCCCTCGACCCCGCCGGGGTTGCCGCCCGACCAGACCGCGCCGATCTGCGTCTGCAGGGTGCTCCAGGTCGTGCCCTGCTCCCACCAGCGGACGTCGTCGGTCGACTCCATGTAGATGCCGTCGCCGAAGGCGTTGTCCTTCGTGATGCGGTAGGTCGTGCCCTCGTCCTGGATCATCGTCGTGTCGATCGCGTCGCCGCCGTTGTCGACGAACACGCCGCCGTACTCGTAGCTCTCCTGGGTGAAGTCGGGCGTCGCGCCGTAGAGCACGCGGCTGTAGCTCGGGCCCTGCTGCTGCGGGTCGCTCCCCGGGAACACGGTCGAGGACCAGTAGACGACGAACGCACCGCGGCCGTCGGCGTAGTAGTCGTCGACCCAGGTGGCCTCGGGCGCCCAGGCCATGCCGAGCTCAGCAGCCGGAGCGCCGGCGGGGCCGGCGGCCACGTCGATCTGGCGCAGGTCGCCCCACGTCACGAGGTCCTTGGACTCCCAGGTGTTGAGCTTCGTGCTCGCGTTGCGAGTCCAGTGGCACCAGGTGGTGCAGGCTCCACTGCCCGCGTCGCCGCCGAAGACCCGGAGGTCGGTGGCGATGATGTAGTAGGTCTGGGTCTCGGGGTTGTAGGTGAGGTACGGATCGCGCACACCGGTCGTGCCGAGATCCGACGCCAGGACGGGCTCGCCGCCGTTCAGCGGGTCCCACTGCTCCGGATCGTCGCCGCGCGAGACATCGAGGTAGATCTTCTCGGCGTAGCCCTCGGAGTCCTCGATGAAGTGCACCATCAGGTAGCCGTAGTCGTCGGTCGCCGTGGCGGCCGGGAGCACGGTCACACCGATCTCCTCCGACACCTCGACACCGCGCACGGCGGCGGTCGCGGTGAGCGTGCCGGTGAGGGCCGGCTCCCCCGCCGCGGGCTGCTCGGCGGTCAGCGAGAAGCCGTCGTCGGCGATCGTCACGCCCTCGAGCGACGAGGTCCAGCGCACGGCGCCGCCGGCATCCGGCAGGGTGGTGCTGCTGTCGCTCACGACCACCGGCTCGAGGCCGTCGAGGATGCCCTGCGCGGCCGCGGCGAAGCTCGCCTCGTGCGCCACGGCATCCGTCTCGCTCACGGCCTGCACCTCGTCGGCGCTGAGTGCACGGTCGTAGACGCGGAACGCCGACACCTCGCCCTGGAAGACGGGGTCGGGCCAGGGCGAGCGGCCGATCGTGTTGAGCGACTGATCGGTGATCGAGGCGGGCGTGAGTGCTGTCGCGCCCTGCGCCACGCGCACCCCGTCGATCCAGTACGAGATCGTGCCGGCCGTGCCGTCGATCACGGAGGTGAGGCTGTACCAGCGGTCGGCGTCGAGCCCGGCGCCGGCGCGGGCGTTGACCTCGCCGCCACCGCCCGTGGTGGTGATGGCGGTGCGCGGGTTGTCGCGCACCGAGCTGAACCAGTACTGCTGGGTGGCGTCGTTGCCGATGTTCCAGAGGAAGTTGAACTGCGACTTCATGGCGGCGTCGATCTTCACCTCCGTCGTGACCGTGGCCGACGTCGCACCCGTGAGCACGTCGTCCGGCAGCTCGACCCAGTTCGCGGTGGCCGAGGTCTTCGAACCACCCGCGAAGCGGAGCGAGTCGCCCGTCCACAGGGCATCGGATGCGTTCACGACGGTCGCGTCGCCCACGGCACCCTCACCGGTGGCCGTGTTCTCGACGGTCGCTCCGGAGCTCTGGGAGAAGAGGTACTCGGCCACGAGGCCGTCGGCCGGGGCCGGGGCCGCCGCGGCAGCGGGAGCGATCGCGACCGCACCGAGACCGGCCACCATCACCGTCGCGGCGGCAGCGGACACCGCCACACGCACCCTCGCGAAGGCGCTCATGCGCGGGGCTCGCAGCTCGTGAGGTCCTCGACGGCGACGCTCAGGCTCGCCGTGCCACCCAGCAGGGTGACCTTCGTGGCGCCGAGCTCCTCGATCTGAGCGAGGGTCGCTGCGGGGATGCAGTCGGCCTTCACCGTGAACAGAGGCGCGTCGATCCGCGGTCCGTACGCCGAGCCTGCGAGAGCATCGGAGAACTTCAGCCCCGTTGCGAGCAGCACGTGATCGGCGGTGTCGAAGAAGTGATCGTTGATCGACCTCGACGCCTCGTACCGGTCAGCGCCACCGAGACGGACGGTCTCGGCGATCGCAGCGGCATCCGTCTGGATGCCTGTGGAGACCGACGCGGGCCCGCCGGCGATCGCGATGCTCTTCACATCGAGATCCGCAAGCAGCTTCTTCGTCGCCGCGTCCAAGGAGGACGCGGTGCCCTTGACCAGGATCACCGGACCGTCACCGTCGATCGCCGCACCCGCAGAGAGCGCATCAGCGAACTTGGTACCCGCCGACAGGACCGCGGTGGGTGCGCCGTCAGGGAACGCGGCCTTCGCGATGTTCCGCGACGCCTCGTACCGATCAGCACCACCGATCCGGGTCACCGTGCCGAGCTTCGCGAGCGAAGCCTCGACCTTGGCCGACACCGTGGCGGTGCCACCGACGATCACGATCTTGGTCGCCCCGAGTCGCTTGATCTCAGCCGCGACACCCGCAGGCAGGTCAGCGGTCGTGGTCAGCAGGATCGGAGCACCGGCGACCGTCGCAGCAGGAGCTGCCGACAGCGCATCCGGGAACACGGCACCCGACGCGACATACACAGTGGACGATCCATCAGCGAATCCAGCCTTCGACGTGTTCACCGCGACCTCGTACCGGTCCGCGCCCGCGATCCGATCCACGTCCACGGTCGGCTCGGGCTCCGTCCCCGTCACCACGACGTCGAGCGTCACGGTCGGCGAGGCGAGCTCCTCGGTGCGCTCCATGTCGAGCACGGGCAGCCCCTCGGCCGACCAGTGCACGCGACGCACGAACATGTCGCGTCCGCTCAGGCCGTTGTTGTCGGTGCGGGCGTGGAAGACGTAGATCAGGTTGCCGTCCTCGTCCTCCGACCACATGCCGTGGCCGGTGCCGAGCTGCCAGGCGCCGTCGTAGACGCCCGACTTCTGAATGGGGTAGTCGAGCTTCTTCCAGGCCTCCTCGGTGAGGAGGTCGGTGTCGCCCGAGGCATCCGCCGTGGCAAGGCCCGTGGTGTAGGTGTTGCCCACGGTCGAGCCCGAGTAGAGCAGCTGCAGCACGCCGTCGTGGTTGATGACGTTGGGGCCCTCGGCGATCGTGTTGTCCCACGCGTACTCGGGGGCGAGGATGCGCACCGGCTCCGAGGTGAGGCGGGTCGGCGTCTCGGGGTCGACGGTCGCGATGAAGAGCGCACCGAGGTGCTGCCAGATGTAGTAGGCCTGGCCCTTCTCGTCTTCGAAGAACGTCATGTCGAGCGAGATGCCCGCCACCTGGTTGAGGTCGGAGCCGTCGGCGCGGAGCACCTTCTCGGGCTTGGTCCAGTTCGCCGGCACGGCCGGGTCGAGGTCGGCGCCCGAGGCGTCCTGCTTCAGCTGCATGATCGAGGCGCGACCCGTCCACATGTCGGGGTTCTGGCCGTAGCAGGGCATGAACAGGATCGAGAGCCTGCCGTCGATCTCGTGGTACTCGGGGGCCCAGAAGCATCCGGTCATGACGTTGCCCTGCGCATCCGTGTCGCCCCGCTTCAGCAGGTCGATCTCGGTCGCGCCGGCGGCGTCGGAGAGGCCGGTGATGGAGTCGGCGATGCGGATCGGCATCATCGCGGCGCCCTGCTGCTCGACGTTCGAGCCGTAGAGGTCGTTGGTGGCGATCATCAGGTACTTCGTGGTGCCGTTCCAGTCGTACTTGTAGACCGACGGGTCGGCGCGCTCGTCGGCGAACGGGATCGGGTACTGCGTCTGCTTGACCGTGCCCGTCACCGTGTAGGTGCCGGGGGTCTCGGTGTCGACGCCCGTGGTGTCCCAGCTCGCGACGGGGAGGGATCCGGTGGAGCCGTCGGAGTAGTCGAGCTGCACCGAGCCCGGCAGGTCGAGGGCCGACGCGTCGGCGCCGACCTCGGCCTCGACGGCGTCGAACGCCTGGTAGCCGGTGTTGACGATGCGGCCGAAGCGCTCCTCGAGGGCGGTCACGGTGGCGGCGTCGACCGGAATCGACCGGCCGGGCACGTAGTCGTCGATGCCGGCGGCGGTCTCGACGGCGGGCAGCGCGCTGACCTCTCCGGCGACGACGGCACCGCGCGTGCTCGCGTCGGCGAGGTCGGCGACGGTGGTGTGCTTGGCGACTCCGGAGTCGTCGGTCCAGGCGATGAGGTAGTGCTCGGCGGCCGAGTCCCACACCGCGTGCGGGGCGTTGACGCCGTTCGTCTCGCCGAGGTCGAGCAGGCCGATCTCGTCGTAGTCGAGCAGGTCGGCCGAGGTGGCCACGAGCACGCTCGAGACGGCCGTGCCGTCGGAGCCGCCGCCGCGGGCGGTGCGGGTGGCGATCACACCGTAGCCGCCGTCGGCGGTGCGGAAGACCGTGGGGTTCACGAGGCTGCGGATGATGGCGTCGGACGTGCCGTCGGCCGGCGGGGTCACCGAGGTCTTCGGGAAGAAGATGCCGTAGTTCTCGTTGAGCGGGGTCCACTCGGAGGCGCCGGCGGGGTTCTCGGTCGCGTTCTCGTTGAGGGCCAGGTGCATGCTCAACGCGACGTCGGCGTTGTTCGCCTCGTTCTCGCTCGTGGGGGTGCGGTGGTAGCTCAGCAGCTGCTGGGTCCCCTCGGCGGGGAGCACCGTGATGGTGAAGGTCTTGGTCACGGTGGCCTCGGGGAATCCGGAGGCGGAGACCACGGCGTCGACG
>NZ_JAHFUY010000100.1 GCF_023264895.1 Herbiconiux sp.
TCTCGATCACGGCGAGCACGCCCTCGACCACCCAGGAGAAGCCGATCACGAAGGCGAGGGCCACGAGCGCGACGACCTCGTTGCGGATCGCGATGACGCCCGCGACGATGAGCAGCACGCCGAGGATGATGTTGAGCGCGCGCATGCCACCCGAGACGCCCTTGTTCACGATGCCGGCGACCACACGCACGAGCCCCACGATCCAGAAGTAGATCGCGAAGAACAGGGCGATCGTGAACACGATCGCATCCGGGTTGTTGAACGACAGCACGAGCACCACGATGCCGAGCACGAGTGAGAGGATCGCGCGGATCCAGAGGCCGGCCTTGAGCCAGCGGCCGGCGGCGGCGGTGATGTCGCCCTCGAAGAGCCAGAAGCCCGTCGGGTTGATCGTGGGTGTGGTCATGGTGTTCCCCCTTGCGAGATGCCTCACCGTGAGGCGGTCTGTTGCACCACAATCTAGCGCCACTTATGAGCGCGGTGGGAAAGTGCCGGGAGCATGTCGCGGGTGCCGCCGATGTCGGCCGCTGCCCGTATCGTGAGTCGAGCAATCGTCACTTTCGGGGGTGCGGGCAGAAAGCAGTCATGTCGTCATCACCATCGTCGTGGCGGGTCGCGGGTGTCGCGATCCCGCTGATCGCCGTCGCGCTCCTCGGCGGGTGCGCGGCCGGGCCCGGAGCGGCGCCGTCGTCGTCCGCGGCTCCGCCGAGCCCGCTCGAGCCCTATTACTCCGCGCTCTACGGCAGCGGGTCGGAGGAGGAGCAGGCGGCGCAGAACGCCGCGATCCAGGATGCGGTGGCCGCGTGCATGAAGGAGGAGGGGTTCTCCTACACACCGGATCCGTCTCTCGGCTCGGCGTCGTTCAGCACGGAGGACATGGAGATCCCGTGGGGGAGCGAGGAGTTCGCGACGACCTACGGGTACGGGGTCTCGACGCAGGCGTTCGAACAGATGAGTGGATCGGTGGAGTACGAGGACCCGAATCAGGACTACATCGACTCGTTGAGCCCGGGGGAGCAGACCGCATACAGCACGGCGCTGTGGGGTGCACCGCAGGAGGCGCCGGACTCCGACTCGACCGACGAACCCTCGGTCGACGTCTCCGCCGAGTACGACTGGGAGCAGGCGGGCTGCATGGGGGCCGCTCAGCACGAGTTCGGCGACACCGGGTCGACGGATCCGGAGTTCGCCTCGCTCGTGGAGGAGATGGGCGCGATCTGGACGGACGTGCGCGAGGTGCCGGCCGTGGTCGCGGCGGAGAGGGAGTGGTCGGACTGCCTGGCGTCGGCCGGCTTCCCGGGATACGAGACGAAGGACGACCCGGTCAACGACTTCAACGAGCGCTTCGCCTCGCTGCAGGGAGCCGGGACGCCCGAGGAGGCGGGCTCGGCCGGTGAAGGCGGGGCGCCCGACCCGGTCGCGCTCGACGAGCTGAAGGGCGAGGAAATCGCCACCGCCGCCGCCGACTTCGCGTGCGGCGAGTCCACGGGCTACACCGCCACCCTGGAGACCGAGCAGAGGGCCCGCGAGCAGGCCTTCGTCGACGAGCACCGGGAGGCCCTCGACGCCCTCCTGGCCCGACACGGCGGTGAGTGACGGATGCGCACCCTGACCACGACTCGGCTGGCCTCGATCCGGCTGGCGGCGATCCCGCTCGTCCTCGTGCCGATCCTCTGCGGCTGCACCGACACGGGCGGCACTCCGATGTCACCTGCGCCCACGACCGCCGCTGCGCCTGCACCGGCCAGTGCGGGGCCACTGGATCCGTACCTCTCCGTCTTCTACGGTCGTGAATCGGAGAAGGAGAAGATCGCCCGAGACGTCGCACTGCAGAACGCCGTGGCGGCGTGCATGAAGAAGGAGGGGTTCGACTACCAGCCCGACCTCCGCTCCACGGCCGGTGGTGACGAGCTCGCCATCCCCTTCGGCACCGAGGAGTTCGCGCGCACCTACGGCTACGGCGTCTCGAGCGGCCCGTTCCGGTTCACGGATCCCGGCGCGAGTGTCGATCCCAACCAGGAGTACGTGAATTCGCTCAGCGAGGGCGAGCGATCGGCGTACGACGAGGCACTCTGGGGCCTTCCGCAGGGCTCGGGGGAGGGGGTCGCCGCCAGCGGGGAGTCCGCCGACGCGTCCCACCAGTACGAATGGTCGGAAGGTGGCTGCATGGGCGCCGCCGACCACGAGCTCGGATCGGAACCGGAGCCGGACGATCCAGAGCTGCAGTCGCTGCTGATGCTCCTTGAGCGCGAGTACGAGAAGGCCGAGGCAGCGCCCGCCGTGCTCGCGGCCGATGAGGCCTGGTCGGAGTGCATGGCGGAAGCAGGCCATCCAGAGTACGAGAAGAGGAACGAGGCCGCCAGCGACTTCGACCGTCGGTACGGCGAGTTGCTCGGCCCGGACGGGGAGGAACCCGACCCCGCTGCACTCGACGCCCTGCAGTCTGAGGAGATCGCCGTGGCGACGGCCGACTTCGAGTGCGGAGGCGAGGACGGTTACGCGGAAGCGCTGGCCGCCGAGCAGCTCCGGGTGGAGCGGTCGTTCGTGGAGGCACACCGGGAGGAACTCGATGCGCTCGTCGCGCGAATCGGGTCATGAGCAGCCTCGAGGAGCGACGTCTCGAGCGGAGAGGTCTCGCGCGGAGACGTCACGTGCGGAGACGTCACGTGCGGAACGTCCTCGAGCGGAGAGGTCGAGGCGGTCGGCTCCTCCGGGACGGCTGCGCGGGCCGCGGCTCGTGGGGGTGATCGCGATCGTGGCCGTGGTGGCGCTGGGGGCCGGGGTCGCGCTCAGCCGGTTCGTGGTGTCTCCTGCCGAGCTGGCGGCAGCGGCCAGGCCACCGGAAGCGGGGCCCGTGACGGCCCCGATCGAGCGCCGGGTCATCCAGAACACGGTCACCACCCGGGCCGACGTCGCCTACGCCGATGCCGTCGACGTCAAGGTCGACACCACGGGCCTCGGCGGCCCGGCAGTCGTGACCGGGCGCGTCCCCGAGGTCGGCAGCACACTCGAGGCCGGATCGGTGGCGCTCGAGGTGGCCGGGCGGCCACTCCTCGTGCTGCCCGGTGCGCTTCCGGCGTACCGTTCGCTGCGGGCCGGGCTCTCGGGGCCGGACGTGCTCCAGCTCAAGGCCGCCCTCGCCCGCCTCGGCATCGACGCGGGCGACACCACATCGGATGCCTATGATTCCGCGACCGCTGCGGCCGTCGGCGAGCTGTACCGGCGGGCCGGCTACCCGCCGCCCGGGTCGGGCGCCGAGGTGGAGCAGCAGCTCGCCGCCGCTCGGTCGACGGTGCGCGGTGCCGAGGCCGCGGTCGAGCAGGCGGGGGCTGCGGTGTCGGGCGCTGCCGCGGGTCCGTCGACGGCAGCCCGGGTCGAGGCCGACAACCAGGTGCGCGAGGCTCAGCGGGCGCTGGCCGCAGCGGCCGACGCCGTGCCCCGGGAAGACTCTCTGGTCGCGCGGCTCGAAGATGAGCTAGCCCTCGCGCTGGCCAGGCGGGACGACCTCCTGAAGCCACCTCCGACCAGTGCCGAACAGGCGAACCTGGCCGCGGCCAAGGAGCAGCTCGACGACGCCAGGGCCGCCCTCGGGCGCGCCGAAGAGGAGGCGCTGACCGGCCTGCCCTCCGCCGAGGTCGTCTACCTCACGTCCCTTCCCCGCCGCGTGGATGCGGTGACCGCGGAGCGGGGGAGCGTCACGTCGGGCGCGGCGCTCTCGGTCTCCGGCGCCGAGCTCGTGCTCGAGGGCTCGGCGTCCGCTGCCGATGCCGAACTGCTCGCCCCCGGTGCGGCGGCGACCTTCGAGGGAGCCGACGGCGTGGAGCACCCCGCCACCGTCGCCTCTGTCGTGGCTCAGAAGGAGGGGAGCGGAGCAGACGACTCGGCGGAGGGTTCGGCCGGCGGCAAGCGCTTCGATGTCGTCCTCTCGCCGGGCGCACTGACGGATCAGGAACGCGAGTCGCTGAAAGGCACCAACGTGCGTGTCGGCATCCCGGTGCAGTCGACCGATGGCGAGGTTCTCGCGGTGCCCGTCGTGGCTCTCACGGCGGGGCCCGGGGGAGAGGCGCGGATCGAGCTCGCGCCGGACGGGGAGGGCACCGGAGATCCGCCCGCCTCCTCCGACGGCGGCGGAAGCGGATCCGCTCTCGTCGAGGTGGAGGCAGGACTCTCAGCCGGGGGCTTCGTCGAGATCCGCACGACCGATCCGCGGGTGCGCGCCGGCGCCAGGGTCGTGGTCGGCCGATGACGATCAGGGAGCCACGGAGCGACCAGGCGGCGCCGCTGGTGGAGCTGCGTGGTGTGGGACGCTCGTTCGGGTCCGGGCGTGCGGTCACGGCGCTCGCCGGCATCGACCTGCAGCTGCCCGCGGGAGACTACGTCGCCATCACCGGCCCATCCGGTGCCGGCAAGTCGACGGCTCTCAACATCCTGGGCCTGCTCGACCGGCCGACCACGGGGGAGTACCTGTTCGACGGCACGCCGACCGCCGCGCTCGACGACCGGCGGAGGTCGGAGCTGCGCGGCTCGGGGATCGGCTTCGTGTTCCAGTCGTTCCATCTGCTTCCCACTCGGACGGTGCGGGAGAACGTGATGCTCGCCTTCACGTACGGCCGGATCCCGCGGCACGAGCGTGCGACCCGGGCACGGACGGCGCTCGAGCGGGTGGGTCTCGGGCACCGGCTGGAGGCGTTCCCGGCCACGCTCTCGGGTGGTGAGCGGCAGCGGGTAGCGATCGCCCGAGCCGTCTGCACCGATCCGCGGCTCCTGCTGGCCGACGAGCCCACCGGCAATCTCGACCGCGCCAATGCCGACGCGGTCCTGGCGCTCTTCGACGACCTGCACGCGGACGGCCTCACGATCGTCGTCATCACCCACGATCCCGAGGTGGCGGCACGCGCCCGCCGCCGCGTCGTCATCACCGACGGCCGACTCCGCGAGACCCCGATGAGTGAGATCGACCGATGACGAGAACAGCACGGTTCGACCTCCGCGATCTGGTCGCCGAGGTGCTCGAGGGCGTGGGCGCGCGGCCGCTCCGGCTGTTCGTGAGCCTCCTCGGCACGGTCGTGGGCATCGGCGCACTCGTGCTCACGGTCGGGCTCGGGCAGACCGCCGGTGGCCAGCTCGACGCGCACTTCGACTCGGTGGCGGCCGAGCACGCCGAGATCACCCCGCAGAAGAAGCAGGGCGCCGACGGTGAGGAGCGCGCCGCCGCCGTGCTGCCCGACGACTCGGTCGATCGGGTGCGGCGGCTGGCCGGGGTGCTCGCCGCGGCCACCCTCACCGCGCTCCCCACCGGCGGCCTCCGGGTGAGCGCCGTGCCCGTGCACGACCCCTCCGAGCCGGAGACGACCCCGCCGCCGGTGTACGCCAGCTCGGGCGAGCTGGTGGAGGCGATCGGAGCCCGTCTCGTCGCGGGTCGTGCCTTCGACGAGGGCCATGACGCCCGGGGGGACCGGGTTGCGATCCTCGGGGCCGATGCGGCGACGGCTCTCGGCATCCGGCGCCTGGAGGCGCAACCGTCGGTGTTCCTCGGCGACCGCAGCTACACGGTCATCGGCATCCTGGGGAAGTCGGCTACTCAGGCGCACCTGGCCGCAGCCGTGATCATCCCCACCGGCGCGGCCCGCCGAGATTTCCCCGCGATTCCTGCGGATCTCGTCGCCCTGCACCTCGACCGCTCCGCCGGCGAGCTCGTCTCTCGGCAGGCGCCCATCGCCCTCGACCCGAACGAGCCCGACGTCTTCACCGTGGCGGCTCCCAGCCGACCGACCGCCCTGCAGAACGAGGTCGGAGACGACCTCGACATCGTCTTCGTCGCCATCGGCCTCATCACCCTGCTGGCCGGCGGACTTGGCATCGCGAACGTGACCACGCTGAGCGTCTCCGAGCGCACGGGCGAGATCGGCCTGCGGCGTGCTCTCGGCGCCACGCGTCGACAGATCGGTGCGCAGTTCGTGACGGAATCCGTGGTCGTGGGCGCACTCGGGGGAGTGGTCGGGGTGGCCCTGGCGGTGCTCGCGATCGTGGCGGTGTCGGCGCTTCGCGGCTGGACGCCCGTGCTCGATCTCCCGCTGGCCTTCGGCTGTGCGGCGCTGGGTGCCGCGGTGGGCCTGGCCGCGGGCGCGTATCCTGCCGCGAAGGCCGCGCGAACCGAGCCCGCCGATGCGCTGCGCGTGTCGTGAGCACTACTCTGATGCCGGGGTGAGCGATGAAGACCGATTTCAAGAAGACCCTCGACTGCTACCGGGCCGGCAGACCGGGGGAGTTCCGGGTGCTCGAGGTGCCCGAACTCACCTATCTCGCCATCGACGGCCACGGCGATCCGAACGCCGCTCCGGAGTTCACCGCGGCCCTCGAGGCGCTCTATCCTCTGGCCTACAAGCTCAAGTTCATGAGCAAGGCTCAGCTGGGCCGCGACTACGTCGTGATGCCACTGGAAGGCCTCTGGTCGGCGGATGACATGGCGTCGTTCACGACGGCCCGGGACAAGTCGGCTTGGGCATGGACGCTGCTGATGATGGTGCCGGACTGGATCACGCAGCCGATGCTCGACGACGCGCGCGGAATCGTTATGTCAACAGCCTCGGCCGCAGCGGCATCGGCGGCCGGATCGGTCCGGTTGCAGACGCTCCAGGAGAAGACCTGCGTGCAGACGCTCCACATCGGAAGCTACGACGACGAGGCGCCCGTGCTGCAGCGCCTCCACGACGAGGTCATCCCGGAGCTCGGCTACCGGATGCGCGGCCTCCACCACGAGATCTACCTGAGCGACGCCCGCCGCGTCGAACCGGCCCGCCGCCGCACCCTTCTCCGCCAGCCGGTCACGCGCTGATAATGCCCATTATGTCAACACGAACGCCGCCAACCTGATTTGCTGCAATGACGGCGAGTGGTTGACTGAAGGTGTGGGCCACGGCGCGCGCTCCGGAAGTCTCTCGATCAAGCATCAGGAAAGCAGACCTTCATGACCCACACCGACTCGCCCTGTCAGGCCGTCACCACGGCCTACCCCGTCGTGGGTCTCGCCGGATTCTCCAGCCCCTTGTACGTGCTCGTCGCATGATCCAGATCTTCTTCGTCGAGTGCCGTATGTCCCCCAACGAGCCCGTCGCATGATCGAGCTGCGAGTCGGCCGACGTCGTCGTCGTGCTGGGCGCAGAAGCAAAGGTGGATCAGATTCCCGGGGCCCGTTTTGAGACGTGGATCAGTGACGACCCCTCGGAACGAGGCATCGAGGGCATGGACCGGATGCGGCTCGTCCGGGACGACATTCGCTCCCGCGTGGTGGAGCTGCGCGGCCGCGTTTAAGCGCTCTGAGAGCGAACATTTGCGGCGGTAGTACGACACCAGTCCCTCGTGAGCAAACTCGACAAGCGCGGAATCGTTCAATCTTCCATATGTACATCAGACACTGTATAGTCACTGTATGCTGACTATTGCGAGTCGACTTGATGTCATGAACCGGTTGGGCCGAGCTATGGCCGATCACACCCGCTCACGCATTCTGTTGACACTCCTTGATGCGCCGAGCTACCCAGCCGTGCTCGCTCGAGAACTAGGACTCTCTCGGTCGAATGTTTCGAACCACCTCACCTGCTTGAATGACTGCGGAATCGTCGTGGCCGAGCCGGAGGGGCGGCAGACGCGGTACGAGATCGCTGACCCGCATCTGGCGCGAGCACTCATAGCGCTCGTGGACGTCACCCTGGCGGTCGACGCGCACGCACCATGCCTGGATCCGTCGTGCGACGCCGCGGGTTCCTGCGGCACAGCTAACTGACCAACCTCGTTTCGACCCGACCTGACGCCGTTGCGCGTCGGCGAATCTTCTTAGTTCGACCCGACGCCCGCCGTGTGCGGATGTTCGCTACCCGACGCCCGGAGGGCTCATGCTGACCACCATCCTGACCGCCGTGGGCCTGTTTGCGGCCACCAACATCGATGACATCGTTGTTCTCACAGTCCTGTTCCTCGCGTCGACTCGCGGCCGACCACGACCGTGGCAGATCATCACCGGGCAGTACCTCGGATTCATCACCCTGGTCATCATCAGTGTGATCGCCGCGTTGGGGCTGACCATCATCCCGGACGAGTGGGTCGGCTTCCTCGGCCTTATCCCGCTCGGTATCGGCGTCTACACCCTGATCAAGGGGCTGCGCCGTCACGACGATGACGATGACGATGACGATGACGACAAGATCACCGCCGTGGGTCTTTTCGGGGTGGCTGGAATCACCATCGCGAACGGCGCCGACAACATCTCGATCTACACGCCCGTCTTCCGCACGAACAGTGTTGGAGATACGGTCACCATGATCATCGTGTTCCTGCTCCTGGTGGCTGTCTGGTGCGCTGCCGGCAAGCTGATCGGCACGAACAAGACGATCACCGAAAAGCTCGAGCGTGTCGAACACTGGCTCGTACCGGTCGTGTTCATCGGACTCGGCCTGTTCATCCTCATCGAATCCGGCGTGGTTCCGCGCCTCATTGGAGCACTCACATGACCCGGCCTGTCGACACCGTGACGACTCGGCGATGGCTGTTGCCGGTAGCAGCAATCGCGTTAGGCGCAGGCGTGGTGGCCATCGATCAGGCGTCCAAGTGGTGGGCCGAAGCTAATCTGTCTCGAACCGAGCGCATCCCTCTACTCGGCGACCTCCTGGGCCTCCAGCTGGCTTACAACCCGGGGGCCGCGTTCTCCCTCGGAGAGAACGCGACCTGGATCTTCACCGTTCTATCTGTCGTGGCGGCCGTTGTGGCGCTGGTTTTCGCATTCAGGATTCGCCGCACCTCGTGGGCGATCGTTGTTGGTCTCCTCGGGGGTGCAGCCACATCGCACGCCATCGACCGGTTGTTCCGAGCACCCTCGTTCGGCAATGGCCACGTGGTCGACTTCCTGGCCTACGGGAACTGGTTCATCGGCAATATCGCCGACATCGTGATCTTCAGCGGCGCCATCACAGCGGTTCTCATCGGACTCCGGTCTCCCTCAGCAGCACCACATTCCACCACCCGAAAATGAACTGGCTCTCGGGCGGATCAGTACAGGCCACTGCTCGCTAACGAACGGTCGGTTGGCGCCGCGGCCTACGCCGGCGATCAGATCGGATGAGTCGCGGAACAAGTCGCACGAAAACCACCATGCCAATGAGCTCGACTAGCGTCTGGGTGACCACTACGACAGGAGCGATCGCAAGGGCTCCGGGTAAGGCAAGTGCGAGGGGAAGAACAACCAGAGAGTTTCTGGTTGAGCCACTGAATACAAGCGCGCGGGTTGCCGGCACATCGAGCTGGAAAAGCTTGCCCGCCACCCGACCAACGAGAGCCATGATCACGAGAAACGCCGCGTAGATCGGCACCAGGACGAGCAGCTGCCGGGCGACGGCGGCAACAGCGCCCGCCTGTGACGCCACGACCGTGAAGAGCGTGGCGACCATCAGCGGAACCATGAGGGCCAGCATGCTCCGCTCGATAAGGCGCCCGAATCGGTGCTGGCGGGCGAGCCACTGGGTTGCCGCGGCTGCGGTGAGTGGAACGACGATCAGCAGCAGGAAGGCGCGCGCGAACGGTCCTACCTCGACAACGGCGACTCCTGCCGGCCCGATGAATATCAGCAGGTACAGCGGGAGGAGCAGGATCTGGGCGAGCATCAGCAGTGGGGCTGCAGCGAGCAGTCGTTCTGACGCGGCGCCGGCGAGGCCGGCGAACACGATCACGTAGTCGATGCACGGGGTGAGCAGCACCAGGAGCACGCCAAAGAGCAGCGCCGGGTTGTCTGCGACGAATCTCGACAGGCCGAAGACCACGACTGGGACGATGACGAAGTTCACCACACCGACCGCGGCGAGGAACCGACCGTCGCGGAGCGCCCGGCCGATGGCGGCGAAGGGCACTCCGAGGAACGTGGCGAACAGCAGAAGAGCCAGCACCGGTTCGATTGCCACCTCAAGCTGGTGGGCCGCGGGCAGCAGCAGACCAACAGCGCCGCCGACTGCGATTGCGGTCAGGTAGACGGCTATCTGATGGCGTTCCAGGCGAGCGACGAGGGCCGTCATGCGCGGGCAGGCAGAGTCTGAGTCACGGACGTCAACGGTAAACGTTCGAGTCGCTTGAAGGTCAAGTCGACTCTGGCGAAGTAGGGTCGCCGCATGCGTATCTCAGAGGTCAGCCGCCGCAGCGGAGTCAGCGCTTCGGCGCTGCGTTACTACGAGAGCATCGGACTCATCAGCCCGCAGCGTGCTCGCAACGGCTACAGGGACTACGACGCCGAGGTGCTGAGCCGGTTGGATCTCATCGAGGCGAGCAAGGAACTGGGGCTGCCACTTGGAGACATCGGTAGGCACCTGAGATCGCAAGAGGCCGACTCCTGCACGGAAGTGCGGGACAAGCTCCGCCCTCTCCTGATCGAGCGAATGCGGCTGATCGATGAGAAGCGTGCACGGCTGGATTCACTGCGAGCCCGACTCGATGGCGCCGACCGCGGCCTGGCCAACTGCCCGGACAGTGACGACCACTGCTCGACCGAATGCGTCTTCCGTGCTCTAGAGCACTCGCTATCGACCCCAGGCGTCGATACGGATGCGCTTTAGACCAGGCTTGCGATGAGGCTCTGCACTCGTGCCTTGATGTCGTTCCGGACTTCACGGACGACATCGACGGATTGCCCGGCGGGGTCGGTGAGTTCCCAGTCCTCGTAGCGCTTTCCGGGAAAGATCGGGCAGGCGTCGCCGCAGCCCATCGTGATGACAGCGTCGGCCTGACGGACGAGGATTTGAGGTCTGGCACCAGTCAAATCGATGCCCTCCTCGTCCATTACTGCCACGGCGGCGGAATTCACCGCGTAGCCTGCCTGGCTGCCGGCGGAGAACACATTGAGGCGGTCACCGGCGAGAGAGCGGAGGTATCCGGCGGCCATCTGCGATCGGCCGGCGTTGTGAACGCAGACGAACAGGACTGCGGGTTTTGTGACGGTGGCGTCGGTCATGGCCTGCCAGTGGCGAGACAATCCTCATCAAACGCCGTTCACCGGAGGCCGAGAGATAGACCTGAACGCGTCACATCTTGCGCCGGGATCGTTCGCGACGCCGATCGAACCACGCTTCGATTCGAATGCGCAGGCGCATGAACGGACGTTCGACAGCCCAGTAGAGGAGCTGGGCCGCAGCGATTGAAAGGACGAGGCCTATTGCGTCAGTGAGAGGAGGCGCGTCGACCGTGGGTGTAATCAGGGCGAGAACTGTCTTATGCAGTAGATAGATCGAGAACGAAAGCACCCCGATGCGCACGGCGACTCTGCTGTTGAGTATTCGACCGACACGCCCCTGTGGTCGAGTGATGACGAACCAGAAGACGGGGGCGAGAGCTATTCCCTGAATAGTGCCGGCGATGCTCAGCTCGAAGGCCATGGACGGCACGACGGAGCTGACTGCAATGATGATCGCTGCCGCGCCGGCGACCAGCGGAAGGTGCCTGGCCGTCCATCTCCCGAGCCGGCCGGACAGTCTGAGGCGATCGCCCATGGCCGGGTTCAACAACAGTGCTAAGGCAGCGCCCCACAGGATCGCATCGACGCGCGTGTCGGTCGAGTTGTAGATCCGCTCGAACGTCGCGCCGTTCAGCCCAAGGATGATACGCCAGATGGGTACGGCCAGGGCAACCACGACGATGACTCGGCCGATCAGGACGCGGCCGGCGCCGGCTCTGTACGCGAGAAGGAGGAGGAGTGGAACGACAAGGTAGTACTGCTCCTCGACGGCGAGCGACCAGAGCTGGCTTGTCTCGGGGGGTAGACCTGTGTCGCCGTTGAAGGCGATGTAGTAGTTGGTGACGTTGAGGAATTCCGCAGCCACGCCCCACCCGGTGACCGCGGCGGGAAGAACTCCGGTGGCCGCCAGGAGCAGTGCCAGGAGGATTGTGACGTATGCGGCGGGGAGGATGCGGAATGCTCGGCGCAGGTAGAAGCGCCCGAGTCCGATTGTTCTGGAGGATTCGAACTCACGGCGCAGCAGGGTGGTGATCAGGTATCCGCTGAGGAAGAAGAAGATGGTCACGCCGAGATGGCCTGGCCAGAATCCTTGGTCGGTGGTGCCGTGGCCGACGAACACGATTAGGACCGCGATCGCACGAAGCCCATCCATGGAGGGAATGCGAGTGCTTGTTGGTGCGGGAGCACTGGTGCTCGAGCGTAGGTGGGGCGATGAGGTGCCGGCGTGGATTGCCACGAGAGAAGTCCTCGATCTCAAACGAATTGGGTCAGCATGGTGCGACCCGGAAGCGGTCGGGAAGGCGCCGTCGCAGGAGCTCCATTGGGAGGCGCGGCGTTTGGGCGAGTGAGCCTCGCAGCCATGCAGTGAGCAGGTTACGAGGAGACCGGTTCTACGTTCGGTTGATCGACAGGGCGATCAGTGACGGCGGCGAGGCAGAGCTTGCCCCCACAGGATCGTTGGCCGCTCGACGATCGACGGTGTCGTGCGTGACATGCTCGGAGGAGCTGGGCAGGGCGCCGACATCGGCGCCCTTGAGATCTGGGGCCCGATATCTCAGTGTCGAGTCGTGATCGATCTGGGGGTGGGCCAGATCGCCCACCTGGGCTCGAATGTCTCCGATTGCGCTACTACTGGGTGCTGCGTCCGGTTCAGCGGTCGTCACGACATGTACAGAGCTGGCTGAGGTGTGCACGGGCACAACGTGAACGAAGACGGCTGTTGCCACGACGGCGATGGCGGTGAGGATCACGGCCACGACTCCGCCGTGGCGCAGGCGCAGCGAAAACTGATTGCGCACTATCACTCCCTCTTCATCCATCTATAGTTCAGGGATTTTGCTGTGACAGCGAGGTCGGGGTGGGGCTGACACGACACTCTCAGGCTATGGCGGCTGGAATCAACACAAGCCGGTGGCGGTTGAGAGCGCAGTTTGGAGTTCAGAGCTGAGTTCGTCGACTCGTCTCTGGTCGATGGTCTCCCCCGCCTCCATCGCTTGGGCCTGCTCGATGAGGCCGTCGATTGCAGTGCTGGCCGTGTCGGCGGCGGTGGAGGCGGCGCCCTCAGCTGTTTGGCTCGCGACAGTGTCGAGAAGTACCTTTGCGGCCTGCAAATTCTTGTCGGCCGCAGCCGGGTCGACCAGGATGTCGGCAACTGCCGTTTGGACATCTGCGGCCACCTGCTCGAGGACCGGAGTGATGACTGTGCAGGCGGCATCTCCGGCCTCCTGCGCAACCATCTCACCGACGGAGGAGCATCCGGCCAGGAGTGCACCACTGAACGCTACCGTCGCAATCGCTGCCGCGATCCGGCCGGTTCGGGAGATGATCATCGGGGTCCTTTTCGTGGGGCGTCGGATTGTGGGGCGACATTCGGGGCGAATCACACCTGTGGCTACGGGGAGATCGAAAGGACGATGAAGGTGGCGAAGATCACCAGATGAACGCCACCTTGGAGGCGAGTGGCTTTTCCCGGCACGAGCGTCAGTGTGCTGACGACCACGGTCAAGATGAAGAGGGTGATTTGGGTGGGTCCGAGGCCAAGAATCAAGGAGCCCTCGAACCAGAAGGTGGAAATGGCGATCACCGGGATGGTGAGTCCGATGCTGGCCATGGCGGACCCCAAGGCGAGGTTGTAGCTCGTCTGGATTTCGTTTCGCCGCGCCGCCCGCAGGGCTGCGATGCTTTCGGGCAGCAGCACCAGGATTGCGATGATGACGCCCACGAAGGATGGCGGGAATCCGACAGCTGCCACCGCGGCTTCGATCGAGGGTGATTCGAGTTTCGCTAATCCGACGACTGCAATCAGCGAGATCAACAGCAAGCCGAGGCTGATCAAGGTCTGGGCGATAGACGGGATGTGCGCTCTCCCCTGGGTGACGGGGGCTGAGACGATCTTCTTGACCGGCACGAACATTTCTCGGTGGCTCACGGTCTGGATTCCGACGAATATGCCATAGAGAACGAGGGATGCAATAGCCACGAATACGAGCTGGCTCGTTGTGAATACCGGCCCCTCAGCGGACGTGAACGTGGGAAGAACGAGCCCCAGGGTGGCGAGCGCGGTGACTGTCGCGAGTGCGGCACCAGTTCCTTCGGCGTTGAACTTCACGATCCCGTGCTTGAACGTCCCAATCACGAGGGCGAGGCCGACGATTCCGTTCATGGTGATCATCACGGCGGCGAACACGGTGTCGCGTGCAAGCGTCGCCGCGCCGGGCCCTCCAGCACTGACAAGGGTGACAATCAAGGCGACCTCGATCGCCGTGACCGAGATTGCAAGGACCAGGGAGCCGAACGGCTCGCCCACGCGATGAGCGATGACTTCTGCGTGATACACCGCGACGAGCACAGCAGCGGCAAGCACGATGGCGACCAGGACGACCAGCCCGCCATCGAGTTTTTGGCCCCAGAACGCCGCGAGCGTGACACCGGCAACAATCGGGATGCCGGTACTCAGCCAGGTCTTATACGCCGCAGGCTTGGGCGCTTGGGTCTTAGGCACAATCTCGTTTCGGTTGGGATCGGGTGATCTATGAACGAGTGCTCATATGTTCATACGATCTCTCAACCATCTGGAGAAGCTCTGAGCGTACACGCGAACATGTACTGTATAGGTCTCCGCTCATCTGGGACCGTGTGACGCGGGGTATCCTCGAGCTCATGCCTCTCGCAGTGCCCGGCAAACCCTCCGGAAGAGCACCCTTTTCGGCGCCTACGGTTGACCCCGAGCACGTCGATGCTGTGCGGGCGACGATGCCGGAACCAGCGGACATCGCGGATCTGGCGGATGTCTTTGGTCTCCTGGGAGATCCGAACCGAGTGCGACTGCTGATCGCGCTGCTGGATGGCCCGATGTGCGTTCGCGATCTTGCTGCAGCGATCCGCCTCAGCGAGTCAGCGGTCTCGCACGCTCTGCGTCTTCTGCGAGCTCATCGCGTCGTCGATGTCCGCCGCGATGGCCGGGTGGCCTTCTATGAGATTGCTGATTCGCACGTGCAGCATCTGCTTGAGATCGGACTGGAGCATGTGGGCCATACGGAGCTGATGCACCCCACTCCCCTATCGCCCGCCGAGGTCCGCATTGATTAAATACAGCTTTCGCTGTATGGTCAGCGTGTGCTGACTATTGCTTCACGTCTAGACATCACGAACCGCCTCGGTCGTGCGATGGCCGATCCTACCCGTTCCCGCATTCTGTTGAGCCTGATCCAACAGCCTGGCCACCCGGCCGAGCTGGCCCGAGATCTCGAACTCACCCGTTCGAACGTGTCCAATCATCTGACCTGTCTGCGCGGGTGCGGCATCGTGGCCGCGATCCCCGAAGGGCGGCAGACCCGTTACGAGATCGCCGACCCTCATCTGACGAAGTCGCTTCTTGCCTTGATGGATGTCGTCCTCGCCGTCGACGACGGTATCGAATGCGCGGATGAGAACTGCGATGTACCGCTGTGCTGCGGAGCGGAGGTCGCCCGGTGAGCAAGGAATGCTGCGGACCCGAAGATCGCACGCCGTTATCGATCGGTCGGCGACCAGGCTTCACCCTCACCGGTGCCGGCAGTGCCGGGACGGGTGACGCCTGCACCCACGACAGCCCAGCTGGCCTTCCGAGCCACGGTCACGACGAGCACGATCATGCCGGCGGCGAAAGCGAAGAGCTAACTCCGTGGTGGAAGGACCGGCATCTGCTCGTCCCGATCGCCGCCGGGGTGCTCCTGGCGGTCGGCTACGCGTTGGAATGGTCCGGGGTTGGCGTCACGGCAACGATCGTGCTCGCGCTGAGCCTCATTGCGGGCGCCTCAACCTTCGTGCCGGGCGCCGTTCGTCGTCTCCTCCGCCGTCGACTCGGCGTTGGTTTACTGATGACAATCGCAGCGGTCGGCGCCGTACTGCTGGGTTACGTCGGCGAGGCGGCCGCGCTGGCGTTCCTGTTCTCGA
>NZ_JAHFUY010000101.1 GCF_023264895.1 Herbiconiux sp.
CGCGCCCACCCGCACGTAGTAGTCGTCGGGGTCGGTGCCGATCCGGAAGTCGAAGCGCTCGAGCTCCTCGATCACCCGGTCCGCCTCGGCGGCGTCGATCCCGCGGTCCAGCAGATCCCACGACAGCGCCCGGTACGACGCCCCGGTGTCGAGGTAGTCGAAGCCGAGGGCCCGCGCGGTCGCCCGGCTCACGCTCGACTTGCCGCTTCCCGCGGGGCCGTCGATCGCCACCACCACCGGCTTCGAGGTCGATCCGGCCACATCATTCCCTGCCGCAGTCATCCGGCGATCCTCCATCCACGGGCCGCGAGCGCGGCCGTCAGCTTGTCCACGGTCTCCGGCAGCACCGAGAGCTCGGCGAGACCGATCTGCGCGCCCGGCGAGTGCTCGAGCCGCAGGTCCTCCAGGTTCACGCCCTCCTCGCCCACCTCGGCGAACAGCCGGGCGAGCTCACCGGGAGCGTCGTCGACCATCACCACGAGCTGCGCGTAGCGCCGATCCTGCCCGTGCTTGCCGGGCAGCCGCTCCACGCCGGCGTTCCCCGCGGCGAGCGCCTCGGCCACGGTGCGCCGCCAGGCGGTGTCGGATGCCCCGCTCGACTCGAGCGCCCCGATCACCTCGTCGAGGTCGTCACGCAGCGCCCGCAGCACCGAGGCTGTCGGGGCCGCGTTGGCACCGAGGATCTGCACCCAGAGTGCCGGGTCGCTCGCCGCGATCCGGGTCACGTCCCGCACTCCCCCACCGGCGAGGCCCACGGCGGCCGCGGGCGCGTCGATGAGGCGCCGGGCCATGAGGGTCGAGATCACCTGCGGAGCGTGCGAGATGAGGGCCACACTCGTGTCGTGCTCCTCGGCGGTCATCTCCACGAGGGTCGCACCGAGGTCGAGGATGAGGTCGTCGACGGCAGCCGCGGCCTGGTAGCTGATGCCCTCGTGACCGGCGACCACCCACGGCCGCGCCACGAACAGGTCGGCGCGCCCCGACATGGGGCCGCCCTTCTCCCGGCCGGCGAGCGGATGCGATCCGACGTAGCGGCTGAGGTCTCCCCCGGCGGCGGCCACGGCATCGAGGATGGGCTTCTTCACGCTCGCGACATCGGTCACCACGGCGCGCGGGTATGCCGAGAGCTCGCGCACGATCACGGAGGCGGTCACGTCCGGCGGCACGCACACCACGATGAGCTGGGGCTCGTCGGCGTCGCCCGCCCGGCGGCCGGCGCCGTAGTCGATGGCGATCGAGACGTTCGTGGGCGAGGCGTCGGAGAGGATGACGTCGACACCGCGGGCGCGGAGCCCCAGTGCGATGCTCGTGCCGAGCAGCCCCACCCCGACAACGCGCACGGGGCCGGTCAGTCGGCTCTCCACGGCACTCACTCCTCGATGTCCTCGATGTCCTCGGTGTCGTCACGGGCGTCACGGGCGTCGCGGGCGTCGCCCGAACCGGCGCCCTCCGCCGTGCCGTCGCGGCCTTCGCCCGTGGCGTTCCGCGAGAGGGTCAGCAGCTGGCCGAGTTCCACCTTAGTCAGGTCGCGGAGGCCCCCCGACTTGAGCGTGCCGAGGTTGAGCGGCCCGAACGAACGGCGCACGAGGTCGACCACGGGGTGGCCCACCTCGTCGAGCATCCGGCGCACGATCCGGTTGCGCCCGGAGTGCAGGGTGATCTCCACGATCGAGGTCTCCCGCTCCACGTCGAGCAGCCGCGCCTTGTCGGCGGCGATCGGCCCGTCCTCGAGCTCGATCCCCTTCGTAAGCGTCGCGATGGTCTGCGGCGACACCCGGCCCTCGACCTTCGCGATGTAGGTCTTCAGCACCCCGAACGACGGATGCGCGAGCACGTGCGCGAGATCCCCGTCGTTGGTGAGGATGAGCAGCCCGCTCGTCTCGGCGTCGAGCCGGCCCACGTTGAACAGCCGCTCCTCGTACTGCGAGGTGTAGCGCTGCAGATCGGGCCGGCCGTGCTGGTCGGCGAGCGAGGAGACGATGCCGGTGGGCTTGTTGAGCATCACGTAGCGCTTGTCGGGGTCGAGCTGCACGGCGGTGCCGTCGACCGACACGAGGTCGTTCTCGGGGTCGATGCGGCGGCCGAGCTCGGTCACGATCTCGCCGTTCACCTCCACCCGCCCGGCCTCGATGAGCTGCTCGGAGACGCGGCGGGAGGCCACGCCCGCGGCCGCCATCACCTTCTGCAGGCGCACGCCTTCCGGTGCACCTCCTGGGTGCGCACTGCCTGAGGTGTCGTTGTCGTCCCACGGCGGGATCACAAAGGGGGTCATCGGAGGGTCTCCAGGTCGTCGAATCCCTCGCTGCCGTCCGGCAGGAGGGGAGAGATCTTCGGCAGCTCGTCGAGCGAGTTGATGCCGAGCTGCGTGAGCAGCAGGTCGGTGGTGCCGTAGAGGATCGCGCCGGTCTCGGCCTGCGTCGAGACCTCGGTGATGAGACCACGGCTGAGGAGCGTGCGCACGACGGAGTCGACGTTGACAGCACGGATGCTCGCGACGGCCCCGCGGCTGATCGGCTGCTTGTAGGCGATCACCGAGAGCGTCTCGAGGGCGGCCTGCGAGAGCCGTGACGGGTTCTGGGTGATCACGAAGTCGCGCACGAGCGGATCCCACTCGGCCCGCACGTAGATCCGCCAGCCGCCGGCGACCTCCCGCAGCTCGAAGCCGCGGCGCACGCTCGTCCGCCCGTCCGGGCCCTCGGCGAGCCCGTCGTAGTCCTCCACGAGCCGCTCGATGCCCTGCCGCACGACGGCCACGGGTCGCCCCAGCGCCGTGGCGAGCGCCACGAGGCTCTGCGGCTCATCGGCCACCATGAAGATCGCCTCGAGCGCCCTGTCGACGTCCATCGAGGCCGGAGCAGGCCCAAGTGCTGGAGTCGGTGCGTCCGTGATCATCTCGTCCGGAGTCTCAGTTGTCATAGTCCGCCCCCAAGTTCGCGAGGTTCTCCTCGGTCCAGTTCTCCGCGGTCCAGCGGAGCATCAGCTCCCCCAGCGGCTCGAGCTGCTCGAACGAGATCGACGCGTGCCGGTAGAGCTCGAGCACGGCGAGGAAGCGCGCGATCACGACGCCCTTCTCCTCGATCCCCGCGATCAGCTGCCGGAAGTTCACGGGCACCCCGCTCACCGCCGCCGAACGCAGCAGTGCCACCACGTGCGCCGCCTGCTCCCGGATGCTCACGAGCGGCGCGTGCAGGTGCTCGAGCCCCACCACGGGCACCTCGCGTGGTGCCAGCGCGAAGGCGGCGAGGGCGGCGAAGTCGTCCGGCGTCAGCGTCCATACGAGTTCGGGGGTCTGCTGCCGGTACTTCTCCTCGAGCCGCACCACGCGCGGCCGCCTGGTGGCCTCCTCGTCGAACCGGTCGGCGAGCCACGCCGAGACCACCTTGAAGGCCCGGTACTGCAGGAGCCTCGCGAACAGCAGGTCGCGCGCCTCGAGCAGCGCCACGTCCTCCGCGTCGACGAGCTCGCCCTGCGGCAGCAGCCCCACGATCTTCAGGTCGAGCAGCGTCGCCGCGACCACGAGGAACTCCGAGGCCCGGTCGAGCTCCTCGGCGGAGTCGAGCCCCTTGAGGTAGGAGATGAACTCGTCGGTCACCCGGCTGAGGGCGATGTCGGTGATGTCGAGCTCGTGCTTGGTGATCAGCTGCAGCAGGAGGTCGAACGGCCCCTCGAAGTTCTCAAGGCTGAGCGAGAAACCGGGAGCGGACTCCGCGAGCTCCGGCTCAGGCGACCGCGCCACGGGCGACCAGTTCTCTGGCCAGCTGCTTGTACGCCTTCGCCGAGGTGTGCTCGGGCGCGAACTGGGTGATGGGCTTGCCCGCCACCGTCGCATCCGGGAACTTCACCGTGCGGCCGATGACCGTCTCGAACACCTTGTCGCCGAAGGTCTCGACCACGCGCTCGAGCACCTCGCGCGAGTGCAGCGTGCGGGGATCGTACATGGTGGCGAGGATGCCGTCGAGCGTGAGCGCCGGGTTGAGCCGGTCGCGCACCTTGTCGATCGTCTCCACGAGGAGCGCGACGCCGCGAAGCGCGAAGTACTCGCACTCGAGCGGGATGAGCACGCCGTGGCTCGCGGTGAGCGCGTTCACGGTGAGAAGGCCGAGCGAGGGCTGGCAGTCGACCAGGATGACGTCGTAGTCGTTGCTCACCCGGCGGAGCACCCGGGCGAGGATCGACTCGCGCGCGACCTCGCTCACGAGGTGCACCTCGGCGGCCGAGAGGTCGATGTTGGCCGGGATGATGTCGAGGCCCTCGACGCTCGTCTTCTGGATGGCGTCGGCGGGATCCTTGATCGTGCCGATCAGCAGGTCGTAGATGGTGGGGATGTCGTGGGTCATCACGCCGAGGCCCGCCGAGAGCGCGCCCTGCGGGTCGAAGTCGATGGCGAGCACCTTGCGGCCGTACTCGGCGAGCGCCGCCCCCACGTTGACGCTCGTGGTGGTCTTGCCCACGCCGCCCTTCTGGTTGCAGAGCGAGATGATGCGGGCGGGTCCGTGCGAGGAGAGGGGCGCCGGATCCGGGAACTCGGTCACGGGCCGGCCGGTGGGGCCGTTCTTGGGGACATCGATGCCGGTGAGCTCGTCGACCTGCGTCTTCTTCGCCGTTCGCGTGATCCGTGTGGGCACCGAATCTCCTCATCTCAGACCGCCATCCCGGCGCTCGGGAATGATTCTACGCCGGTCCCCGCCCGGCGCCGTGGCGACATGCTCGCGTGTGGTCGCTTCGCGGCCACGCGCTCGCCCTGGGTCGGCGAGCAGGGCCCGTCGCGTCTGCTTCTCCCCCGAGGCCCTGCCGCTTTCACCCACTTGACACAAGATGTGTCAAGTGGGCGCGTTTGGGCGCATCTAATGTCAAGTCGGGGAAGGGTGGGCGGGCGGGGCAACGGCGGGGCAGGCGGGGAAACGGCGGGGCGGGCGGGCACACCGCCGCAGCTACCGGGCCCGCGGGTGGGCCGACTGGTACATGTCGATGAGGGTGTCCGCCGTCACCTGCGTGTAGAGCTGGGTGGTGGCGACCGAGGAGTGCCCGAGCAGGTCCTGCACCACGCGCACGTCGGCTCCGCCCTGCAGGAGGTGCGTCGCGAAGGAGTGCCGGAACGTGTGCGGCGAGACGTGCGCGGCGATCCCGGCGCGCTCCGCGGCGGCCCGGATGACGAGCCACGCGCCCTGCCGGCTGAGCCGCTGCCCGCGGATCCCGAGGAACAGCCCGGGCGTCGCCCGCCCCCGCGCCGAGAACACCGGCCGCACCCGCACGAGGTACGCGTCGAGCGCCCGCCGCGCGTAGCTGCCGACCGGCACGATCCGCTGCTTGCTCCCCTTGCCGGTCACCCGCACCATGTCGCCGTCCTGCACGTCGTCGACGTTGAGGGAGACGAGCTCGCTGATGCGCGCCCCCGTGGCGTAGAGCATCTCGAGCAGCGCACGGTCGCGCACGGCCACCGGATCGGGCGAGTCCTCGGCGCCGGTCGCCGTGAGCAGCCGCTCCATGTCGTCGATCGAGATCGCCTTGGGCAGCCGCAGCCCGAGCTTGGGCGGCTTCACCTCGCGCGCGGGGTCGACCTCGGTCACGCCCTCCTCGGTGAGGTGCCGGTGGAAGCTCCGCACGGTCGAGAGGATCCGCGCCACCGACGACGCCGACAGCTCCCCGCCCTCCTCGGTGCGGAGCGCCCGCTGGAACGCGCCGATGTCCCCCTCCCCGATCGCGGCCACGTCGACGAGCCCCGCGGAGCGCAGCCACGTCGTGTACCGGGCGAGGTCGCGCCGGTAAGCGGCCACGGTGTTCGCGGCGAGCCCGCGCTCGACCGTGATGTGGCGGAGGAACCCGTCCACCTGCCGGCCGAGCCCGTCCTGCCGACCGGTCCCGTCCTGCCGGCCGAGCCCGTCCTGCCGACCGGTCCCGCCCTCCCGAACAGTCCCGTCCAGCCGGACGACCCCGTCCTGGGCCATGCTCCTAGCCGCCGGCCCCGGGCCGCGCGGGCCACGGCGCGTCGGCGGGCTTGAGCGTCGACCACCCGCGCGACCGCGACAGCGACGCGGCGAGCGCCCCGATCACGAGCGACGGATTCTGCACCCGGCTGTCGAGGGCCGCGTCGACGACCTCCGAGAGAGGCACCCACCGCAGCTCCATGTCGGCCTCCTCGGCCTCGCGGTCGAAGGCCGAGCCGGTGGCCCGCACCCCTCGCGCGAGGTAGATCCGGATGGCCTCGTTGTTGCCACCGGGCGTCGTCAGGTAGTCCACGAGCACGTTCCAGGTGTCGGCCTCGAGGTCGGCCTCCTCGGCGAGCTCGCGCTTGGCGGCGTCGAGCGCCGGCTCCGAATCCACGTCGAGCAGCCCCGCGGGCGGCTCCCACTCGCGTCGGCGCACCGGATGCCGGTACTGCTTGATCAGGAGCACCCGGTCCTCGTCGTCGAGCGCGAACACCGCCACGGCACCGGGGTGGTCCACGAAGTCGCGACGCAGCGTCTCCCCGCCGTACTCGAACGACTCACGCCGCACGTCCCAGACGTAGCCGTCGAACACGACGTCGCTTGAGAGCACCTCGACGGGTGCGTCATCGTCGGCGAACAGCTCCTCAGGCATCGGCGTCCTGCACGGCGAACAGACGGCTGGCCTCCTGGCGCTCGAGGGCGGCCTCCACGAGCCCCCTGAAGAGCGGATGCGGGTTGCTGGGCCGCGAGCGCAGCTCCGGGTGGGCCTGGGTGGCGATGTAGTACGGGTGCACGTCGCGCGGCAGCTCCACGTACTCCACGAGCTGGCCGTCGGGCGAGAGCCCCGAGAACCACAGGCCCGACTCGGCGATCTGGTCGCGGTAGCGGTTGTTCACCTCGTAGCGGTGGCGGTGCCGCTCGGAGGCGGTCGGAGCGCCGTAGACGCGCTCGGCAGTCGAGCCCGACGCGAGGTCGGCCTCGTAGAGCCCGAGGCGCATCGTGCCGCCCAGGTCTCCCCCGGCGATGATGTCGACCTGCTCGGCCATCGTGGCGATCACGGGGAACGCGGTGTCGGGGTCGAACTCGCTCGAGGAGGCGCCGGGGAGCCCGGTCACGTTGCGGGCGTACTCCACGACCATGCACTGCAGGCCGAGGCACAGGCCGAGCGTGGGGATCCCGTTCTCGCGCGCGAAGCGCAGTGCGCCGAGCTTGCCCTCGATGCCGCGCACGCCGAAGCCGCCGGGCACGCAGATGCCGTCGACGTCCGACAGCTCGCGCGCGGCGCCCTCGGGCGTCTCGCACTCGTCGGAGGCGATCCACTTGATCTTCACCTTCGCCTTGTGCGCGAAGCCGCCGGCGCGCAGCGCCTCGGTCACCGAGAGGTAGGCGTCGGGGAGGTCGATGTACTTGCCCACGAGGCCGATCGTCACGTCGTGCTTGGGCTCGTGCACGGCGTCCAGGATGGGCTGCCAGCCCGCCCAGTCCACGTCGCCCGCCTTGTCGGTGAGCTCGAGGTGATCGGCGATGTAGGCGTCGAGGCCCTGGTCGTGCAGCATCGTGGGGATGTCGTAGATCGAGGGCACGTCGACCGCGTTCACGACCCCGGCCTCGTCGACATCGCACATGAGGGCGATCTTGCGCTTGTTGCTCTCCGAGACGGGGCGGTCGCTCCGCAGCACGAGCGCGTCGGGCTGGATGCCGATCGAGCGGAGAGCGGCCACGGAGTGCTGCGTGGGCTTGGTCTTCTGCTCGCCCGAGGCGTTCATGTAGGGCACGAGCGAGACGTGCACGAAGAACACGTTCTTGCGGCCGAGCTCGTGGCGCACCTGTCGCGCCGACTCGATGAAGGGCTGCGACTCGATGTCGCCGACCGTGCCGCCGATCTCGGTGATGATCACATCCGGTTGTTCGCTGGCGGGCCGGGAGGCGTCGTGCGCCTGCAGCCGCATCCGGCGCTTGATCTCGTCGGTGATGTGCGGGATGACCTGCACGGTGTCGCCGAGGTACTCGCCGCGGCGCTCCTTGGCGATGACGCTCGAGTAGATCTGCCCGGTCGTCACGTTGGCGGCCTGGTTGAGGTTGATGTCGAGGAACCGCTCGTAGTGCCCGATGTCGAGGTCGGTCTCGGCGCCGTCGTCGGTCACGAAGACCTCGCCGTGCTGGAACGGGTTCATCGTCCCGGGATCGACGTTGAGGTAGGGGTCCAGCTTCTGCATCACGACGCGCAAGCCGCGTGCGGTGAGCAGATTCCCGAGGCTGGCAGCCGTCAGGCCCTTGCCGAGAGAGGAGACGACACCCCCGGTGACGAAGATGTGCTTCGTCAGTTTCGAGTCGTTGCCGTTCACGTCCGGCCGGTCCGCAGCTTGAGCTTCATCCACGGAATTCCATCCTAACAGTGCTCTCGGGGGTCGTGTCATCGCCGACGGCATCCGCCGCGTCGAGGGCGGGTCGCTGAAGCAGTTCCACCAGCAGGATCAGCACGATCGCCACCACGGCCGTACCGATGGTCTGGCCGGTCGAGAGCGGGCGCACGAGCAGCACGAACGCGGCGGCCGCGACTCCGATCAGCACCTCCACGGCGAGCCGGAACCGGCCGAGGAAGAGGCCTGACGAACCCGTCGAGATCCCGCGCGCGTCGCCGAACGAGCGCAGCCGCGTCGCCGCGTCGCCGAACGCGCGTCGGAGCGCCGGTGCGGGCCGGAACGGCCCGAGCGCCCAGCTGATCAGCATCACCGTGAACGCCAGCACGGCCACGGCCACGGTGGTCCCCGCGATCCGCGAGGTCACCGCGTCGTAGATCACCCCGGCCGCGTCGATCGGCAGGTAGCGGGGCGCGATCTGCGCGATCACCGCGAGCTGCCCGATCCGGAGCGCGATGCCGAGCAGCACCATCACGACACCGAGGGTCAGGCTCGTCCAGAACAGCGTCACCGCCCGCCGCTTCGCCAGCACGACGCCGGCCACCAGGAACACGAGCGCGACCCACGGCAGCCACAGCCCGAGGCCCACGGCGAGGCCGTAGAGCAGGGTCAGCTGCCCGAGGCCGTCCGACTGCGCCACCACGATCGACACGTCCACCGCGGGGATCGCCTCGGCGAACGCCAGCCCCTGATCGAGCATCGCCGCCTTGACCGCCTCGATCACGGGTCCCAGCTGCACCGAGAGCTCGCCGGATCCGGAGATCGCCAGTGCCGCCGTCGGGTCGCCCGTCATCGCGGCCACCACCTGCCGGTGGCTCACCCGGAGCGCCTGCGCCCAGATCTCCTCGAACGCCTCGGACTCCACGAAGTCGGTCACCACGCCCGTCGCGAGCGACCTCAGCCCGAGTGCGGCCGGCTGCTGCAGCGCCTGCAGGGCAGCGGATGCCGCGGGCGGCAGCCCGAGACCGCCCACGGCATCGAACACCTCGCCTGTGAGCGTCTCGAAGTCGACCTGCTGCTCCACCGCCGTCATCACCTCGGAGACCACGAGCGACTTCACCGCCTCGTCCTCGGCGAGCGGAGCGTAGGTCGCCACGAAGGCCTCGGTGTCGGCGAGCTGGCTCTCGGCCCAGCTCGCAGCCACCGCCACGGGGGCGAGCACGAGCCCGATCACCACCAGGGCGACGGATGCCACGGTGCGGCCCCGCGAGCGACCTCGCCGCCGCGCGCCGCCGTCCGCGGCCCCGTTCCCTGCCTCCGCATCGATCGGCGTGGTGTTCGCAGAATCCGCCGCGGCCGCCGCGGCCGCCGCGGCTTCGAGCGCCGCTTCCCGCAGTGCCTCGTTCTCGGCCCGCAGCCGCTCCACGAGCGCCGTCAGCTCCGCGTTCGTCTCCCGTGCCATGTCGAGCCCTCGATCCCCGCGCCGCCCCCGGCCCGCGATGGATCTCAGTGTGACACAGCGAGGCTCCGGGCCGTAGCGAGCAGTTCGGCGGCATGCGCGAGGCCCGACTCCGAGTCCGGCAGTCCCGAGAGCAGGCGCGCCATCTCGGCCAGCCGCGCGTCGCCGGTGAGCTGCACGACGTTCGAGGCCGTCACGGGCCCGTCGAGGTCCTTCTCCACCCGCAGGTGGTTCGACGCGAACGCGGCGACCTGCGCGAGGTGCGTCACCACGATCACCTGCGAGTTCTGCGCGAGCGCCGCGAGACGCCGGCCGATCTCGATGGCCGAGGCACCGCCGACGCCGGAGTCGACCTCGTCGAAGACGAGCGTGGGCACCGGATCGGCCGCCGCCAGCACCACCTCGATCGCGAGCATCACCCGCGAGAGCTCACCGCCCGAAGCGCCCTTGCCGAGCGGCCGGGGGTCGCTGCCCTCGTGCGGCCGCAGCAGGAACTGCACGAGGTCACGGCCCGTCGTGCCGAGCTCCTCGCGCGGCTGGATCTCGACCAGGAAGCGCGCGTTGGGCATCGCGAGCGCGGCCAGCTCGGCGGTCACGCGTTCGGCCAGCACGCCCGCCGCGGCGGTCCGCAGATCGGTCAGGCCGTCGGCGGCCACCGTGAGTGCGGCGTACTCGTCGTCGACGAGCGCGGTGAGCTCCCCGATGCGGTCGGAGTCGGAGTCGAGCTCGAGCAGCCTCGGCTCGGCGCTCTCGGCGTAGGCGATCACGTCGGCGAGCTCGGGGCCGTACTTGCGCATGAGGTTCGTGAGGTCGGCGCGGCGCTCCTGCACGGCGTCGAGCCGGCCGGCCTCGTCGGTGTCGAGCGAGGCGGAGTAGCTGGCCAACTGGGCGCCGATGTCCGAGACCAGGAAGCTCGCGTTCGCGAGTGCCTCCACCACGGGGGCGAGGGCTGCGTCGTGGTGCGCCACGCGCTCGAGCGCCCGGCGAGCGGTGTCGATGAGCACGACGGTGTCGGGGGTGTCGCCCGTCTCGCTCGAGATGCTCTCCTTGGCCTCGGCGGCGGCGAGCCGCAGGTCCTCGAGATTCGTGAGCCGGGCGGCGAGCTCGGCGAGCTCCTCGTCCTCCCCCGCCACGGGAGCGATCGACTGGATCTCCTCCACGGCGGTCCGCAGCTGCTCCGCCTCGCGGAGGCGGGCGGAGCGCTCGGTCACGAGGGTCTCGATCTCGGCGGTGTGCGCCTGCCAGGTGCGGTGCAGCTCGCGGTAGGCGGCGAGCCGCTCGGCGAACGCGGGGCCGGCGAAGCTGTCGAGGGAGGCGCGCTGGGCCTGCTGGCTCTTCAGCCGGAGCTGGTCGGACTGCCCGTGCACCACCACGAGGTCGCCGCCGAGCTCGTTCAGCAGGCTGATCGGCGCTGAGCGCCCGCCCACCACGGCACGACTCCGGCCCTCGGCCGAGACCGAGCGCGAGAGGATGAGCTCTCCCGCGGGGTCTCCGTCGATGCGCTCGACGTCGCCACCGGCCTCGCGCACGCGATCCGACACCTTGCCCTCGGGGTCCACGAGCAGGCGCCCCTCGATCCACGCCTGGGGAGCCCCGGAGCGCACCGAGCCGGTGTCGGCCCGCTCGCCGAACAGCAGCCCGAGCGCCGAGACCACCATGGTCTTGCCGGCACCGGTCTCGCCGGTCACAGCGGTGAATCCAGGGCCCAGCGGCAGAACGGCCTCGCCGATCACACCGAGGTCCCTGATCGACAGTTCTTCGATCACAGGTCTTCAGTCACTCTCGATCGGCCCCCGCCACCCGTTCACGGGGAGATTGAACTTGCGCACCAGCCGGTCGGTGAACGGCGCCATCGCGAGCCGCGCGAGCCGCACGGGCGTCGACGATCGCCGCACGATCACACGGGCGCCGCGGGGCAGGTCGCGCATCCGTCGCCCATCGCTCCAGAGCACGGCTCCGCCCTGGCTCCGGTCGAGCACCTCGACCGCGAGCGCGGAGTCGGGCCCCACCACGAGCGGCCGGGCGAAGAGCGCGTGGGCGCTCAGCGGCACCATCAGCAGCGCGTCGAGGCTCGGCCACACCACCGGGCCGCCGGCGGAGAAGGAGTACGCGGTCGACCCGGTGGGGGTCGACATCACCACGCCGTCGCAGCCGAAGCTCGACAGCGGGCGACCGTCGACCTCGATCACGACCTCGAGCATCCGCTCGCGGCTGGCCTTCTCCACGGTCGCCTCGTTGAGCGCCCAGGTCTCGTAGACCACCTCGGAGTCGACCTTCACCCGCACCGAGAGCGTCATCCGCTCCTCCACGAGATAGTCGCGTTCGAGGGCACGCTGCACGCTGGACGCGAGGTCCTCGCGCTCGCTCTCGGCGAGGAAGCCCACGTGCCCGAGGTTCACGCCGAGCAGCGGCACGGTCGAGCCGCGCACGATCTCGGCGGCGCGGAGGATGGTGCCGTCGCCGCCCAGCACGATCACGAGCTCCAGATCCGAGATCGCGACGGAGTCGCCGAGCACCTCGTAGGGCCGCAGCCGCTCGAGCACCTCGGGGTGGTCATCGTCGTCGACGTGGGCGATCACGGGGTGCACTCCGGCCTCCCGGAGCTGCCGGCACACGCTGAGCGCGGCCTCCACGGAGTCGCTCCGCCCGGTGTGCAGCACCACGAGGATGTATCGTTCAGCGGCCATGGCTCATCCTCCTGTCAGCTCGGTCACGCGGTCCAACCATTCTGTCGGATGCGAGCCCTCGCGTTCGCTGAACCAGGCCAGGTACTCGAGGTTCCCCGACCCGCCGGCGATGGGCGAGCGGATCAGCCCGGCGGTCTTCAGGCCGAGGTCGAAGGCGCTCCAGAGCACGTTCGCGACGGCATCGGCGCGGAGGTCGCGGTTCTTCACGATGCCCTCCTTCACTCCCGTGCGCCCCACCTCGAACTGCGGCTTGACGAGCAGCACGAAGTCGGCGTCGGGCCGCGCCAGCGCCCTCAGCGGCGCGAGCACGAGACCGAGCGAGATGAACGAGAGGTCGCCCACCACGAGGTCCACGGGCCCCTCGACACCGGATGCCCCGGCGAGCGTCTCCGGGGTCGCGTACCGCAGGTTGTATCCCTCCACCGCCACCACCCGCTGATCCTTCGCGATGATCGGGTCGAGCTGTCCGTGTCCCACGTCGGCGGCGATCACCTGGCGAGCCCCGCGTTCCAGCAGAACCTGCGTGAACCCGCCCGTCGAGGCACCGGCGTCCAGCGCGAGGGCGCCCGCGACGGTCACCGCGGGGAAGGCGTCGAGGGCGGCGATGAGCTTGTTCGCTCCGCGGCTGACGTAGCGGTCGACGGAGTCCACCGACACGACCTGCTCCTCCTCCACGGGGAACGAGGCCTTCACCACGGGATCGCCGTCGACCCGCACGTAGCCGTTGGCGATGAGCCGGGCGGCGTGGGTGCGCGAGCGCGCCAGACCACGCGCGGCCACGACGGCGTCGAGTCGCGAGCTAGGCATTCGTTCCCGTGCTGTCGCTGCCCTCGAGGCGCGACTTCAGCTGATCGTGCACCTGGGCATAAGCGGTGGCACGCTGATCCAGCGGCTGCTCCTCGATCACGCGGAGCCGCGGCACGAGGGCGTCATCGAGAGCCTCGTTCTGGCCTCTGCTCGGGGGGCCGATCTGCTCAGTGCTCACCCCTTCAGCGTACCCGCCCGTCAGCTGTAGAGGGCGGGCTCCACGTCGAGGGCGTGGATCGCGAGCCCCGAGTTCCAGATCGCTGCAGTCCCTGCACGCACGAGGTCCACCGGGGTGTCCCCCGGCTTCACGATGCGCACCACGTGGCCCTTCATCCGCACCACGGCCGAGCCCACGCTCGTCTCCGTGCCGTCCTTCGACGTCTCGGTCACCGGATACTCGTCGAAGAGCTGGCGGAGGTCGTCGAGGATGAAGTCCGGCCGGCAGTCGGCGGGCGCCGCCAGCAGCTGCTTCGCGCGGTCGATCCCGGTGAGCACGTGGATGGCACGGAGCCCGGCGCGCTTGGCGCCCTTCGTGTCGGTGTCGAGCCGATCGCCGAGGAACGCGGCGCTCGAGGCGGTGGCGCCGAAGCGGGCCACGGCCTCCTCGAAGATCGCGACCTCGGGCTTGCCGGCCACCACGGGCAGCCGCCCCACAGCGGTGTGCACGGCGGAGACGAGGGTGCCGTTGCCGGGCGCGATGCCGCCGGCCACCGGAATGGTCCAGTCGGTGTTGGTGGCCACCCAGTGCACGGCCGGATCGTGCAGCGCGAAGCTCGCCTCGGCGAGCTGCTTCCAGCCCACGTCGGGCGCGAAGCCCTGCACCACGGCGGCGGGCGCGTCGGAGGTGGCCCGCGTCACCACGAGCCCCGCCTTCTCCACCTCGGAGGTCAGCCCCTCGCCACCCACCACGAGCACCGTCGCACCGGGCGCCACCAGGGTGGTCAGGATGCGCATGGCCGCCTGCGGCGACGTCACCACGTCCTCGGCCGCCACGGTCAGCCCGAAGCTCGAGAGGTGCTCGGCCACCTGGGCGTCGGTGCGCGAGGCGTTGTTGGTGACGTAGCCGGTGCGGATGCCGGCGGCGACCACGCGGGCCAGCGACTCGGCGGCGAACGGTATCGCCGTCGGCCCCTGGTAGACCACGCCGTCGAGGTCGGCGAGCACGGTGTCGATGCCGTCGAGGGGAAGCACGGTCTCGCTCCTTCTGCCGCGGAACAGGCTCATCACGCCTTCTCGTCCTCGTCGAAGTCCTCGAACTCCTCCACGATCTCGATCACGTCGTCGGCGTCGTCGCCCCCGTTGAGGGCGGCGTCGGCTCGTGCGGCGAGCTCGCGCCAGCGCGCCGACTCCTCCTCCTGGCCGAGCTCCTCGAGCACTTCGGCGTAGGCGTCGAAGAGGTCGGGGCTGTAGGAGTAGGCGACGGATGCATCCAGCTGCGGGATCTCGAGCTCGGCGAGAGCGGCGTCCGGCTGCCCGAGGTCCAGTCGCGCACCGGACATCGCGATCGCCACGGCCACCTGAGAAGCCGGCGACAGCGTCGAGCGCTCCACGGACCGTCCGGTCTCGAGCGCGCGGTCGGGTCGCCCCATCCCCCGCTCGCTGTCGACGAGAAGGGCGAGCTGCTCGTTGGAGCCGGAGATGCGGCGGTAGGTGCGGAGCTCACGCAGCGCGAGGGCGAAGTCGCCGGTGCGGTAGGCGGTGATGGCGAGCGTCTCGCGCACCACGCCGATGCGGCCGGCACGTCGCGACGCCGAGATGGCGTGCTGATGGGCGAGCTCCGGATCGTCGTCGATCAGACGTGCCGCCATCGCCAGGTGGCGCGCGACCTCCTCGGCGTTCTCCTTGTTGAGGGTCTTCAGCTGCAGGCGTGCACCCTTGTCGAGGTCGCGCGCCGTCACGTCCTCGGGGATCTCGGGGTCGTCGTGGCGGGTGCGGACGGCGCGGAGCTCACGCGCCCGCAGTTCCTCCTCGGTCAGCGGGGGCCGCTCGAACCGCTGCGCGCTCGCATCGTTGCGGGCGGGCTTGCCGTCCTTGGTCCAGAGCCGGCGTTCGCCTGACTGCCCGCCGCGGTCGGGCCGCTGGCCTCCGCGCTCAGGACGCTGTCCACCGCGGTCGGGCCGCTGGCCCCCGCTGCGCTCCGGTCGCTGGCCGCCCCGCTCAGGCCGCTTGCCCTGATCCGGTCGCGAACTGCTGTCACGACGAGGCTGGAACGGCCGCTTGTCGCCATCGCGCCGAGGCGTATGCGGTCGCTTGTCAGCACGACGCTTCTCGTCTTCAGGCTCAGTCACGATGGCTCCTCTGTTGGTGTTGTTAACGCAAAATGGCCACCCATTGCTGGGTGGCCATTTTGTGAAGTAAGTCCGGCGGTGTCCTACTCTCCCACAAGGTCCCCCTTGCAGTACCATCGGCGCAGAGAGTCTTAGCTTCCGGGTTCGGAATGTGACCGGGCGTTTCCCTCTCGCTATGGCCGCCGAAACACTAGAGATGTATCTAGAAGTTTCAAACAGACACAACGCAACCCACTGGGGGGTTGGTGTGTTGTTTGGTTCTCGACCGTACATCGAGAACCACATAGTGGACGCAAGCAATCTTGGCCACCCATACCAGCCTTACAACATGTATGGGTGTAGTGATTATCAAGTTATCGGCTTATTAGT
>NZ_JAHFUY010000158.1 GCF_023264895.1 Herbiconiux sp.
GTCTCGCCAAGGACGGCATGACCATGATCGTCGTCACGCACGAGATGGGCTTCGCCAGGAAGGCCGCCGATCGCGTGATCTTCATGGCCGACGGCCGCATCGAGGAGGAGGCGGCGCCCGAGGCCTTCTTCAGCAACCCCCAGTCACCGAGAGCGAAGGACTTCCTCTCCAAGATCCTCGCCCACTAGGCGGGAACAAGCCCGCCACAGCAGATGCGCGGGGAACAGCACACACGAGAGGTACGACCAATGAGGCACAAGAAGCTATCGTTCTTCGCACTCGCCGCGGCCACAGCAGTGGTCCTGACCGGATGCGCCGGAGGTGACGCCGGCGAAGCCGAAGTCACGCCCGAGGCAGCCCCCACCTTCGCCGCCGGCTCCACGATGGAGACCCTGGCGAGCGCGGGCGAGATCACGATCGGCACCAAGTTCGACCAGCCCCTGTTCGGTCTCGTCGGCCCGAGCGGCACGCCAGAGGGCTTCGACGTGGAGATCGGCAAGATCATCGCCGCGAAGCTCGGCATCGCCGAAGACGGCATCAACTGGGTCGAGACGGTCTCGGCCAACCGCGAGCCCTTCATCCAGAACGGCGAGGTCGACATCGTCGTGGCGACCTACACGATCAACGACAAGCGCAAAGAGGTCATCTCCTTCGCGGGTCCGTACTACGAGGCCGGCCAGTCCATCCTCACGCTGGCCGACAACGACGACATCAAGAGCGAAGACGACCTCGTGGGCCAGCCCGTCTGCTCGGTCACCGGCTCGACTCCTGCGGCCAACCTCGAGGAGCTCGGCGCCGAGGTCGTGCTGACCGACACCTACACCAACTGCCTGGAGCCGCTGCGCACGGGCTCCGTGGTCGCGGTCTCGACCGACAACGTCATCCTCGCGGGCCTCGCCGCCCAGAACGAGGGCGAGTTCAAGGTGGTGGGCGAGCCCTTCACGCAGGAGCCCTACGGCATCGGCCTCGCGCTCGAGGACACCGAGTTCCGCGACTGGATCAACGACGTGCTCGAGGAGTCCTACGAGGACGGCTCGTACGAGGCGGCGTGGGACGAGACGGCCGGAGCCGTGCTGCCCTTCGTCGACCCGCCCGCGGTGGATCGCTACTAGCAACCAGCCCTGCCGGTGAGGGGTGCCTCCGGGCACCCCTCACCTCGCATGAGAAGAACAGGAAGGAGCGCGGGTGAACGTCGTCATCGACAACCTGCCCCTGTACCTCGAGGGCTTCGGGCAGACGCTGTCGCTGCTCGTGATCTCGGGGCTCGCCGCACTCGTGGTCGGCACGATCGTGGCCGTGATGCGGATCTCGCCGATCCCGTCGCTGTCGGGGTTCGCCGCCGTCTACACCGAGCTGCTGCGCAACACCCCGCTGACCCTCGTCCTGTTCTTCTGCGCCATCATCCTGCCCTACCTCGGTTCGGAGCTGCCCTACTTCTGGTGCGCCATCATCGGCCTCACCGCCTACACCTCGCCGTTCGTGGCCGAGGCGATCCGCTCGGGCGTGAACGGCGTGCCCATCGGGCAGGCCGAGGCCGCGCGGAGCCTGGGTCTCGGCTTCGGCCAGACGGTGGGGATCATCATCTTCCCGCAGGCGATCCGGATGGTCATCCCGCCGCTCATCAACGTCCTGATCGCGCTCACCAAGAACACCTCGGTGGCCGGCGCCTTCTTCGTGGCCGAGCTCTTCGGCGTGGGCCGCACGCTCGCCAACGCGAACGGCAACGCGGTGGTCGCGGTCCTCCTGGCCGTCGCCACCTTCTACCTCCTCATCACCATCCCGCTCGGCATCCTGGCCGGCCGGCTCGAGAAGAAGTTCGTGGTGCAGCGATGAGCGCTCCCTCCGTCCTGTTCGACGCCCCCGGCCCCCGGGCCCGCCGGCGCTCCCGGATCGCCTCGGCGATCGTCATCCTCGTGCTCGCGGCGGGTGCCGCCTGGGTGGTCTACACGCTCGCCCAGCCGCGCGACTCCGGCGGCATCACGCTGCCCGGCTTCTTCGACTGGAGCCGCTGGGAACGCCTCGTCACCGACCCGGAGTTCTGGACATTCGTCGGCCGCGGCCTCCTCGCCACCCTGCAGGCCGCCGCCATCGCGGCCGTCATCGCGATCGTGGTGGGAGTGCTCTTCGCGCTCCTGCGCACCTCGCCGAAGGCCGTCGTGCGCGTGCCCGTCACCATCGTGCTGGAGTTCGTGCGCGGCATGCCCGTGCTGCTGATGATGTTCTTCATCCTGCTCGTGGCCTCCACGGGGGCGTTCTGGGCCGTGGTGCTCGGGCTCGGGCTCTACAACGGAGCCATCATCGGAGAGGCCCTCCGCGCCGGCATCGCCTCCCTTCCGCGCGGCCAGAAGGAGGCGGGGCTGAGCCTCGGCCTCACCCGGCTGCAGACCAAGATGCTGATCGAGTTCCCGCAGGCCTTCCGGCAGATGCTGCCGATCATCCTGGCGCAGCTCGTCGTGCTCCTGAAAGACACGAGCCTCGGCTTCATCGTGGGCTACAACGAGCTCATCCGCGTGACGATGAACAACCTCTCCGCCTACTACGGCAACCGGTTCCTGTTCACCCTCTTCGTCATCACACTCGTGATCTACCTCACGGTCAACCTCACGTTCTCGTGGGTCACGCGCCGGATCGCGGCCCGCAGCGCCCGCAAGCGCGGTGCGGCCGCCAAGAAGACCATCGCGGGCCCGCTCGATCCCGCCGACGCCACCACGGAGTGAGCCGGTGCTGTGCCCAGACGCGCAGCGCGTAAACTTGTGACTCGTGTCTGAACCCATCGCCATCACCGAGCAGGCGGTGAACGACGCGGTCGACGCGGCGCTCTCAGCCCTCGCGACCGCCACCGATTCCGCATCCCTCCGCGCCGTGCGCTCCGAGCACGCCGGAGAGGCCTCGGCGCTCGCGCAGTTCAACGCGCAGATCAAGGCGCTGCCCGGCGACCAGAAGGCCGCCGCGGGCAAGCTCGTGGGCCAGGCCCGCGCGCGGGTCACCCAGGCGATCGCCGCGCGCGAGACCGAGGTCGTCGCGCTCGAGGAGGCCGCCAGGCTCGAGAGCGAGACGCTCGACGTGACGGCCGTCGCGAGCCGGCGCCGCATCGGCGCCCGCCATCCGCTCTCGCTGCTGCAGGACCGGATCGCCGACATCTTCGTGGGCATGGGCTGGGAGGTGGCCGAAGGGCCCGAGGTCGAGAGCGAGTGGTTCAACTTCGACGCCCTCAACTTCGACGCCGACCACCCCGCGCGTGCCATGCAGGACACCTTCTTCATCGACCCGCCGGAGTCGCACCTCGTGCTGCGCACGCACACGAGCCCCGTGCAGGTGCGGAGCCTTCTCGAGCGCGACCTGCCGGTCTACGTCATCGCCCCCGGCCGCGTCTACCGCACCGACGAGCTCGACGCCACGCACACCCCCGTGTTCAGTCAAGTCGAGGGCATCGCCATCGACAAGGGGCTCACCATGGCGCACCTCCGCGGCACGCTCGAGCACTTCGCCACGCAGATGTTCGGCGAGGGCGCCAAGATCCGCCTGCGTCCCAACTACTTCCCGTTCACGGAGCCGAGTGCCGAGATGGACGTCTGGCAGCCGAACGCCAAGGGCGGCGCGCGCTGGGTGGAGTGGGGCGGCTGCGGCATGGTCAACCCCAACGTGCTCCGCTCGGCGGGCATCGATCCCGACGAGTTCTCGGGTTTCGCCTTCGGCATGGGCATCGAGCGCACCCTGCAGTTCCGCAACGACCTCAACGACATGCGCGACATGGTCGAGGGCGACGTGCGAC
>NZ_JAHFUY010000159.1 GCF_023264895.1 Herbiconiux sp.
GGTGCACGCGCTACGCGCAGGGCGGCATCGCGAGCGCGGTGCTGCCGGGCGACAGCGTGGAGTCGCACATCGCCGACACGCTCGCGGCCGGGGCGGGGCTGTGCGATCCGGCGGCCGTGCGGGTGCTGTGCGAGGAGGGACCGGAGCGTCTCCGCGACCTCGTGGCGTGGGGCGTGGAGTTCGATCGGGTCGAGGGCGGGCACGGCATCGCGTCGGGCCGGGCGGCGGGGGACCCCGTGCCGGGCGGGGACGCCGACCTCGCGGGGCTCGACGCGGGCAGGGAGGGGGCGCACTCGTTCCACCGCATCGTGCACGCCGGTGGCGACGCGACCGGCCTGAACGTGCAGAACGCGCTCGTGCGCGCCGTGCGCCTGGCCGGCATCCGGGTGCTCGAGCACGCCTTCCTCGCCGACCTCCACGTGGCCCCCACCGCCACCCTGCCCGCGACCCCCGAGCGCGGCTCCTCCGCCGGTGAGTCGCGTCCAGGTGTCGTCAAAGCGGCGCAAACGGGTGGTTTGAGCGCACTCCGGCGCGACTCAGGTGAGGTCGAGGTGGCGGGGCGTCGCGTCGGCGGGGTGGTCGTGGTGCGGGACGGGCGGCGCGAGGTGCTCGAGGCCGACGAGGTCGTGCTCGCGAGCGGGGGTGCGGGGCAGCTGTACCCGTTCACCACGAACCCCGCGGTCGCGACCGGCGACGGGATCGCGGCGGCGATGCGGGCCGGGGCCGTGGTGGCCGATCTGGAGTTCGTGCAGTTCCACCCGACGGCGCTCGCCGTGCCGGGCTGCTTCCTCGTGTCGGAGGCGGTGCGGGGCGACGGTGCCGTGCTGCGGAACGCGGCGGGGGAGCGCTTCATGGTGTCGGCGCATCCGCTCGCCGAGCTCGCGCCGCGCGACGTGGTGGCACGGGCGATCGCACTCGAGATGGAGCGGACCGGCGCCCCCGTGGTGCTCGACGCCCGCGGCATCGGCGCCGAGGAGCTCGAGCGGCGGTTCCCGACCATCTCGGCGGCGTGCCGCGCCGCCGGGTTCGACTGGGCGCGCGAACCCGTTCCCGTGGCTCCGGCGGCGCACTACGGGATGGGCGGCGTGGTCACCGATCTCGACGGGCGCACGAGCCTGCCGGGCCTCTGGGCCGTGGGCGAGGTGGCGCGCACGGGCGTGCACGGCGCGAACCGGCTGGCGTCGAACTCGCTGCTCGAGGGTCTCGTGTTCGGGCACCGGGCGGCCCGGGCGCTGGCGCAGGTGGGGGTGCCGGATGTCGGTCCCCGCGCATCGGCGTCGGCCCCGGCAGATCGTGCGCCGTCGCCGTCGCCGTCGCCGTCGCTGTCGCCGCGTCGGAGTCCGCGGCGCGAAGAGATCCAGGCGCTGATGTGGCGCCACGTCGGCGTGCTGCGTGCTGCGGAGGGTCTGCAGAGCGCGGCCGCTGCACTCGCGGAGTGGGATCTTCCCATCGGCGCGCGCGGCGCATCCGGAGTCACCGACCTGGCGGGCGCATCCGGAGCCGAGCTGGCCGGGGCATCCGGGAGCACCGAGCTGGCCGGCGCATCCGTGCACGAGCTCGAGACCGCGAACCTGCTGCAGCTCGCGCGCGCGACCGTGGCCGCGGCGCTGGCACGGCGGGAATCGGTGGGCGCTCACTTCCGTGCCGACACCACCGGAGTCACGGACCGTTCCGCCACCACGGCAGCGCGCCCCGCCGCCCACTCCAGCGCCGCCGACCCCGCCCCTTCCACCGCCGCCGGCCCACCCGCCGCCGGCCCCACCCCCGGTCGCCGCCACGCCTACCGCGACCCCACCCGTTCCACCGCCCCCGCAGAGAAGGTGCTCGTCTGATGCTGACCGAACAGATCGTCGACGAGGTCGTCCGGTGCGCACTCGCCGAGGACGCGCCGTGGGGCGACATCACCTCCGAGCTCCTCATCCCCGACGACGCCGTGGTGCACGCCGCCCTCGACGCCCGCGAGCCCGGCGTCTTCAGCGGTGGGGCCGTGTTCGCGGCGGCGATGCGGCTGGTCGACCCGCGCATCCGCACCGAGGTGCTCGTGCCCGACGGCACGCGGTTCGAGGCCGGCGCCGTGCTCGCCACCGTGCAGGGCCCCGCCCGCGGAGTGCTGCGCGCCGAGCGCGTGGGCCTCAACCTCGCCCAGCGGATGAGCGGGGTCGCCACCCTCACCGCCCGCTACGTCGAGGCGGTGGCCGGCACCCGCGCGCGCATCGTCGACACCCGCAAGACCACGCCGGGCCTCCGCGCCCTCGAACGCGCGGCCGTGCGGGCGGGTGGCGGGCACAACCACCGCTTCTCGCTCTCGGATGCGGTGCTCGCCAAGGACAACCACCTCGCCGTGCTCGCCGCCCGGCACGGCGGCGACGTCACCGCGGCCCTGCGCTCGGTGCGCGAGCGCCTCTCGCACACGACGCACCTCGAGGTGGAGGTCGACCGCCTCGACCAGATCGAGCCCGTTCTCGCGGCGGGTGTCGACACGATCATGCTCGACAACTTCTCGCTCGCCGACCTGCGCACGGGGGTCGAGCTCGTGGGCGGCCGCGCGCTCGTGGAGGCCAGCGGTGGCGTGAACCTCGAGACGGTGGCCGGGATCGCGGCGACCGGCGTCGACCTCATCTCGGTGGGCGCCCTCACCCACAGCGTGCGGTCGCTCGACCTCGGCCTCGACGTCACGTTCGTCGACCCGCCGGCGGGCGGATCCGCGTGATCCGATTCCGCGTGACTCAGGGGTTCAGGGACCACCACGTCGTGAGGTCGCACGCGGCGCGGCCCGCCCGTGAGGCGGCGGCGCGTGGCGCGGCCTTTTCGCGGGAGCACCGTGTCGTGGTGCCGAGATCCGTGACCGCCGCCCGGGGCATCCGCCCGTGATCCACCTCGACGCCGCCGCCACCTCGCCCGTGCGTCGCGAGGTGCTCGAGGCGATGTGGCCGCACCTCACGGGCGAGTTCGGCAACCCTTCGAGCACCCACGGCCTCGGCGCCTCGGCCGCCCGCTCGCTCGCCGAGGCGCGGCGCACGGTGGCGGAGTGGCTGGGCTGCCGGCCGGGCGAGGTCGTCTTCACCTCGGGCGGCACCGAGGCGGACAACCTCGCGGTGAAGGGCCTCGCGCTCGCCGCGGTCGCTCCGGATGCCGCGCGCAGCGGCGGCGGGCGGCGGGCTCGGCACCTCGTGCGGAGTGCGATCGAGCACCCGGCGGTGGTGGAGTCGGCCGCGTTCCTCGAGCGGGTGCACGGTTTCGAGGTGACGGTGGTGGGGGTCGACGGCGAGGGCCTGGTCGACCCCGACGAGTTCGAGGCGGCCCTCCGCCCCGACACCGCGCTCGCCACCGTGATGCACGCGAACAACGAGGTGGGCAGCGTCCAGCCGATCGCCGAGCTCGCGGCCCGCGCCGCCGCCCTCGGGGTGCCCTTCCACACGGATGCCGTGCAGTCCGCTGGCTGGCTCGACACCCGGCTGAGCGTGCTCGGGGTGGATGCGCTGAGCATCTCGGGTCACAAGCTCGGCGCCCCGAAGGGCATCGGCGCGCTCGCGGTGCGACGCCGTCTCGAGCCGCTGGTGCACGGCGGCGGTCAGGAGCGGGGGGCGCGGTCGGGGACCGAGAACGTGGCGTTCGCGGTGGGACTCGCGGCGGCGGTGCGCCTCCTCGGCGGCCCCGAGCAGGCGGCGGCGCGCGCGGAGCGCACGC
>NZ_JAHFUY010000102.1 GCF_023264895.1 Herbiconiux sp.
GAAGAGGTGCAGACCGGAAGAGGTGCGGAACGGAAGAGGTGCGGAACGGATGAGGTGCGGAACGGATGAGGTGCGGAACGGAAGAGGTGCGGAACGGAAGAGGTGCGGAACGGATGAGGTGCGGAACGGAAGGCGACCTGCGCGAAGACGACCGGCCGAACCGGGATTGCTGCGGGTCAGTCGGCTCCACAGGGCTCGAGCGTCTCGATCGCGGTCGAGAGGGACAGGGGTCCGCCGAGGATGACGACGGCCGACGGCGCCAGGCGGCCGATCTCGCGATGCACCTCCGGAGCCAGACAGGCGGAGCGCGTGACGTAGAGCGGATTGGCACCGATCCCGGCAGCGACCCCTCCGCTCAGCGCGTCGGCGAAGACGACGCCGCTGGCCAGATAGACCTTCGAGGCCGCGGGGAACGAGGCACCGTTCACGGTCGCACCGACCTCGTAGCGCGTCGAGCCCGCGTAGCGTGTGGTCGCGAACGACTTCTCGATCGACGAGGCGAGCGCCGCACCGACCGAGGTGACGCCTCCGACGATCGCCACCGACTTCACACCCAGCCGCGTGAGCAGCGCGCTCTCCTGCGAGCCGAGGGTCGTGGCCGACCCGTCGACCAGCAGCACGGGAGAACCTCCGGAGACCGCCGCCGGCGACGCGGTGAGGGCGTCGGCGAAGGTGGCACCCGTGGCCACGAAGGCCGCCGCGGCCGAGGGGAAGCCGAACACCGCGTGGCCGATGAGGGTGCGCGACACCTCGTAGCGATCGGCGCCAGCGATGCGCGTGACCTTCGCCGGGGTGGATGCCGCCACCTGAGCGGCCACTGCGGCCGAGACCGAGGCCTCACCGCCCACGATGACGACGTCGTTCGCACCGACACGGCGGATCTCCTCGAGGACCCCGGGCGGGAGGGCAGCCCCCGGGGTGAGGAGAAGTGGAGCAGCGTGGTGGGCCGCCGCCGCGGTCGCGCTGAGCGCATCGGCGAACTTCTGGCCGCTCGCGAGGTAGACGGTGTCGGCGGCGTCATCGCGGAAGGTGAGGCGGGAGATCGCGAGAGCCTGGGCGTAGCGATCGTTCCCGGCGACCCGGGTCACCTTCGGCGCCTCCTTCACGATCACCGTGCAGGCCTTCGTGGTGAGGTCGGTGTGACCGTCCGGCCGCACCGTGGCGAGCTCGAGGGTGAACGACGCGGTCTCGATGGTGTTCGGTTCGCCCTCCAGGTGGAAGCCGCCCGCCTGCAACCGGACCCCCTGCGGCAGGGCACCCCTCGATACCCGCAGCGCGCCGGCCTGGGCCAGCGGCGCGGTCGAGAGCGGGAAGCCCTTCGCGGCCGTCTGCTGCGGACACAGCAGCGCCGGGATGAGCAGCTCGTCGCTCCCGGTGGGGTATTCGCCGGAGTCTGCAATCGGCCCGGGGAGGGGCCCTGCCGAAGCAGCTGCGGCCGGGGCGACCAACGAGCCGGCGAGGACGGTGGTGACGACCGCCGCGATGGCGAACCCATGGATCTGACGCCGACCGGATGAGAGGTGGAACATGTGGTCCTGACTGTGGAGCGTGGAACTGTGGAGCGGGTTGAGCCGAGTTGGGGGGATTATGGAGATATGGTTTCGCGCCGAAACGGTGTGGGCGCAGGTAGTCCTCCAGCGAGGACCTGGCCGGCCGGACCTCGTGGGGGAAGCCGGCCGGCCGGGCACCCGGTCAGCAGGGCTTGAGCTGCTCGATGGAGGCGCTGAGGGTGGAGAGACCGCCGAGGACGACGATGTTCTTGGGGTGCACCCGCACGATCTCCTGGAGGACCTGGGCGGGGACGCACGAGTTCTGCACGAGGTAGATGGGCGCGCTGTTCGCGCCTGCCACCGGGGCTGCACTGAGCGCATCGGCGAAGGCCGTTCCGCTGGCGAGGTAGACCGTCTTGGCCGTCTCGAAGGCCTCGTGGTTGATGGCCACCGCCGCCTGGTAGCGGTCCGCACCGGCCGCTCGGGTGACCGAGTAGAGGTCGGTGCCGAGCTGCTCCTGGATGCCCTCGCTCACCGAGGCCGGACCACCCGCGATGCGGAGGGTGACGGCCCGCATGCTGGCGAGGAGCTCGAGGGTGCTGTCGCCGACCGCGGGCTTGGTGCCGTCGACGAGCAGGACCGGGCCGTTGACCGAGATGGCTGCGGGCGAGGCCGAGAGGGCATCGGGGAACGTGGCCCCGGCCGCCAGGTAGACGGTGGCCGCCGTGGGCACACCGTGGTCGGCGTCGGCGATCAGCCCGCGTGAGACCTCGTAGCGATCTGCACCGGCGATCCGCTTCACCTCGACTCCGGACACGGCCGCCTTCACCGCGTCGACGATGCCCGCCGAGACGGAGGCAGTGCCGCCGGCGATGACGACCGTCTTGGGAGCCAGACGTGCGATCTCGGCTTTGGTGACCGCGGGGAGGGCGGCCGCCCGCGTGAGCAGGAGCGGGGCACCATGCACGCCGGCGACCGAGCCGGCGCTCAGCGCGTCGCTGAACTTCTCACCGCTGGCGAGGTAGAGCACGTCGAGGCCACCGCTCGGCGTGGTGGGGAAGCCGCTCTTCGTAACCTGCACCGCCTGGTCGTAACGATCGGTGCCCTGGATGCGCGTGGGGGTGGGTGCCGCATCGACCGTGATCGTGCACGCCACGCTCTTCATCGGGAAGTCGGTGTAGGTGGCCTCGATGGTGAACATCGAGACTCCGGTGGCCGTGGGCGTGCCCGAGAAGACGCCGTCGACGAGTGTGACACCCGCGGGAAGCGCACCGCTCGAGATGCGGGTGGAGGCGTGCGGGTCGGGCTCCGGAAGCGCCGTGGCGGGCACGATGTCGATGCCTCGGAAGGCCGTGGCCTGGGGGCACACCGGATCCATGGACGCGGCCGAGGCGGCGCCCGCCGGCCCGAGCAGTCCTGCGGAGAGCACCGCGGCGGTGAGCAGGGACGAAGCGATGAGGGTGGGGCGGACAGCGGGACGAGCGGAGGGCCGGATGGCCGGCCGGGAAGCGGAGGGAGTGCTCACGTCGGGTCTCTTTCGACAGCGGGTGGATGGGACTCTCGTATCCTCACGCCGCGGGCGAGGGTGTCGTTATGAGTACTTCGTACTCACGAGGAGCAGGCGCTGTGGGCTGACCGCGCCACTCCACAGATGCGGAAGGAGCCCGTCGCGGTGACGGGCTCCTTCCGGGATGATGCAGCAGCGACTCAGTCGAGTCCGCAGGGCGTCAGCGAGGTCACGCCGGCACCGAGCGTCGCAGGGCCGCCGAGCGTGTACACCGTCTCCGGGGCGAGCCGCCCGATCTCGAGGTACACCTCGTTCGTGAGGCAGCCCGGAGTCGTGACGTAGAGCGGGCTCTTCTCGATGCCGGCGACCACTCCCCCGCTCAGGGCATCCGCGAAGGCCGTGCCGCTCGCCAGATAGAGGTCGGGCGCTGCAGCGAAGGCGTCCTTGTTGACGGACACGCCCACCTGGTAACGATCGGAACCGGCCACACGGACGGTGTTGAAGTTCTCCGCGATGCTCGCCTCCATCGCCGCCGACACGGAGGCCGTGCCACCCGTGATGTCGACATCTGCCACCCCGAGGAAGTCGAGGACGGCGAGATCGGCCGGGTCGAGCGAAGTCGCCAGGCCGTCGACGAGCAGCACCGGCGAACGCATGGAGGCGGCCGCCGGAGTGGAGGTGAGCGCATCCGGGAACGTGCGGCCGGTCACGACGAAGGCCTGCTCGCTGCCGCCCGTGCCGTAGCCGAACTCCGGATGCGCCACGAGCGCGCGCGACACCGCGTAGCGGTCGGCACCGCCGATGCGCGTGATCGTCGCGGTGGTGCGGGCATCGATGCGGTCGTGGACCGCCTTCGAGACCGAGGCCTCGCCGCCCACGATGACCACGTCGTCCGGAGCGAGTCGTGCGATCTCGTCGAGCACGGCATCCGGGATCGTGTCGGCACGCGTGAGCAGCAGGGGCGCCTCGTGGTGGGCGGCGAGGGAGCCCGCGCTCAGGGCGTCGGGGTACTTCGCACCGCTGGCGATGTAGACGGTCTTCGCCGACGAGAACTTCAGCGTCGACACCGCGACGGCCTGGTCGTAGCGGTCGGTGCCCGCGATGCTCTGGACGGTGGGAGCCTTGCGCACGTCGATCGTGCACGGGACGCCGACGGTGGTGTCCTTGCCGTCGGTCGCGGCGATGGAGAAGGACACCTTCTGGACAGTCGTCGGATCACCGAACAGCCCGGTGCGATCCGGCGCCAGCGACACACCCGCCGGGAGTGTGCCCGACACGATGAGCGTCTGGCCGTCGGGGACAAGCGGCGCGAAGTCGATGGGGAAGCCGACGGCACCGACCGAGCTCGGGCAGCGGGGCTCTGCGACGACGGCCTCCGCGGCCACAGCAGGCTGCAGGAAGACGACCGCCGTGAGAGCGGCAGCTACCACGACAGGAGCGGCGACAGGTCGGATGGGGGACGAGAACGAAGGCTTCATGGATCCTCGGGATTCGAGCGGACAGATCCCTCATCGTCCGTCGCCCGACGTTCCCGGTGTGAGGAGTAATCCACTACTCACGGAACACGGAACACGGAACACGGAACGCAGAAAGGGCCCGCCCGAAGGCGAGCCCTTTCAAGGAAGGTGCGACTAGATCGCGTTGACGTCGAGCGGGATGCCCGGGCCGAACGTGGTCGAGACGGCGCCCTTCTGGATGTAGCGGCCCTTCGAGGAGCTCGGCTTGAGACGCACGACCTCTTCGAGCGCTGCGGCGATGTTCTCGTCGAGCTGCTCGGGGGTGAACGCGGCCTTGCCCACGACGAAGTGCACGTTGGCGTGCTTGTCGACGCGGAACTCGATCTTTCCGCCCTTGATCTCGTTGACGGCCTTCGCGACATCCGGGGTCACGGTGCCGGTCTTCGGGTTGGGCATGAGGCCACGCGGGCCGAGCACCTTTCCGAGACGACCGACCTTGCCCATGAGCTCAGGGGTCGAGACCGCGGAGTCGAACGAGGTGTAGCCGCCGGCCACCTTCTCGATCAGCTCGTCGCCACCGACCTCGTCGGCGCCGGCTGCGAGAGCAGCCTCGGCCGCGGGGCCCGTCGCGAACACGATGACGCGGGCGGTCTTGCCCGTGCCGTGGGGGAGGATGACGGTTCCACGGACCATCTGGTCTGCCTTGCGCGGGTCGACCCCGAGCTTCAGCGCGACCTCGACGGTGCTGTCGAACTTGGCCGAGCCGGTCTCGCGAGCGAGCTGCACGGCTTCGGACGGGGTGTAGTACTTGCCGGCTTCGATCTTCTCGGCCGCGGCCCGGTAGGCCTTTGACTTCTGTGCCATGTTCCTGCCGCCCTTACGCTTCGACCGTGATGCCCATGGAACGGGCAGTGCCGGCGATGATCTTCTCTGCCGCTTCGATGTCGTTGGCGTTCAGGTCGGCCTGCTTCTGCTCGGCGATCTGACGCACCTGCTCACGGGTGAGCTTCGCGACCTTGACGGTGTGCGGGGTCGAGGAGCCCTTGGCGACTCCGGCCGCCTTCTTGATGAGCTCCGCCGCCGGCGGGGTCTTCAGGATGAAGGTGAACGAGCGGTCTTCGTAGACCGTGATCTCGACGGGGATGACGTTGCCGCGCTGCGACTCGGTCGCCGCGTTGTACGCCTTGCAGAACTCCATGATGTTCACGCCGTGCTGACCCAGCGCCGGCCCGATGGGCGGGGCGGGGTTGGCGGCGCCGGCGTTGATCTGAAGCTTGATCAGACCTGTGACCTTCTTCTTCGGTGCCATGTTCTCTCTTCTCTATCGAGCCGCACGAAGGCGGCGCTCCCACCACAGGGCTTCTCCCCGCAGTGGTGTGACGGATGCCCGTGAGGGCAACCGAAATATCTTAGCTCATGATCCGGGTCGCCCGGAGGCGGACCTGGAAGCTACAGCTTGGTGACCTGGTCGAACGACAGCTCGACCGGGGTCTCGCGCTCGAAGAGCGAGACGAGCACGGTGAGCTTGCCGCTCTCAGGCTTGATCTCGCTGATCGAACCGGGCAGACCCGCGAACGAGCCCTCCTTGATGGTGATGGTCTCGCCGACCTCGAAGTCGACCTCGGCCGGCACGGTGCGCTGCACGGCCTTGCCGCCCTTGCCGCCGCCCGCCTTGGCAGGAGCGACCTCGGCCACCTCGACGAGCGACTTCAGCATGTTGAAGGCCTCCTCGAAGCGGAGGGGCGTGGGGTTGTGCGAGTTGCCCACGAAGCCCGTGACACCGGGGGTGTGACGGACGACCGACCAGCTGTCCTCGTTGAGGAACATGCGGACGAGCACGTAGCCCGGGATGCGCACGCGGGTGACGAGCTTGCGCTGGCCGTTCTTGATCTCGACGACGTCTTCCATCGGCACCTCGACCTGGAAGACGAAGTCCTCCATGCCCATCGAGGTCTTGCGGCTCTCGATGTTCGACTTCACGCGCTTCTCGAAGCCGGCGTAGGAGTGGATGACGTACCACTTGCCGGGGAGGGTGCGGAGCTCGGCGCGGAAGGCGTCGTACGGATCGGCCTCGACCTCTTCGGCCTCGGCGTCATCAACGGCGTCCGACGCGTCGGAGCTGGAAGCCTCGTCGGAGTCGGAAGCCTCGTCGGAGTCCTCCTCCGCCGCCACGACCTCGTCGATCGCGGCCTCGGCCGCAGCCTCGTCGGCGGGGGCGAGCTCGGCCTCGTCGTCTTCGAGCACGTCGAGCACCGCAGCGGCCTCGTCGAACGTGTCGATGTTCAGCGCGTCGTCGACCACGGCATCCGCTTCGGGGTCGGCCGGCGCGTCGATGGCCTCGAGGAGGGCGTCGAGGTCGGCCGGGACACCGGCTTCATCGGGCTTTGAGTCAGACAATGAGTTCGCTTCCACTTCTTGTTCTCGGGGGCGCCAGGGTGATCGGGGCGCGGTTCAGGCGCGTGGGCGGCCGGAGCCGCCGGGACTACTCGCCGAAGGTGACGACGGCGAGCCAGCCGAACAGCGTGTCGAGCCCCACCACGATCGCCATCATGATGACCACGAAGATCAGCACGACCAGCGTGTAGTTCAGCAGCTCACGACGAGTCGGCGTGACGACCTTCTTGAGCTCGCCGAACACCTGCTTGATGAACAGCACGATGCGCGCGAAGGGATTGCGCCCCGCGCGCTCTTTCCGGGCGTTCTCGACGATCTCCTCGGAAGGTTCGTCGATTACTTTTCGTGCCACCGTGTCAGTACCTTTCACAAGCCGGGCTCACGCGAGCCGGTGCAGGGCGGACAGGACTCGAACCTGCAACCTGCGGTTTTGGAGACCGCTGCTCTACCAATTGAGCCACCGCCCTATGTGCTGAACGATCAGCACCGGTTGAAACCGCATCACTTCGCTACACTCGCTGCAAGGGCCGAACCGCCTGCAGGCATAGAAAAGCTTGGCGGATTTCAACCACCGGAAGACAGTGTAAGTCACATCCGGTGGGCATGCAAAGGCGAGGGGAACGGGGAAGCGGATGCGCACAGGCGCCTTCAGGATCGGGTTCATCGCCACACTGGGCGGGCTCATCGCGATAGCCCTCGGTTTCGCGTTCGTGCAGCTGTCGACCGTGGTGATCTGCATCCTCGCCTCGTTGTTCCTCGCGCTCGGGCTCGATCCGCTCGTGCGCTGGCTCACCAGGCGGAAGATCCCTCGCGGCTGGTCGATCGTGATCGTCTTCGCGATCGTGATCGCCTTCGCCGTGCTGGTGTTCTTCCTCGTCATCCCCGCGGTCATCGACCAGGCCACCGAGCTCGTCTCGAACCTTCCCGGCGCCGTGAACTCGCTCACCCAGGAGACCTGGTTCACCGACGTCTTCGGCACCTCGGTCGACACCAAGAAGCTCGAGGGCGACCTAGAGACGTTCCTGTCCGATCCGGGCAACCTCGCAGCCCTCGGCGGTGGCGTCCTGAAGATCGGCGTGGCCCTCATCAACGGCATCTCGGGCGGACTGCTCGTGCTCGTGCTGACGCTCTTCTTCCTCGGTTCGCTCGACGCCGTGAAGAACAGCTTCTACGTGCTCGTGCCGCTGTCCCGCCGCGAGGGTGTCGTGTCGATCACCGACCAGATCGTGCGCTCGATCGGCAAGTACGTGGGCGGACAGGTCATCCTGGCCGGCACCAACGGCGTCTTCGGCTTCATCGCGATGGAGCTCGTGGGCGTGCCCTACGCCGGAGCCCTCGCCGTGGTCGCGTTCCTGCTCGCGCTCATCCCTCTCGTCGGCACGATCATCAGCGCCGTGATCGTGACCTTCTTCGCCCTCACGGTCTCGCCCCTGGCCGCGATCATCATCGGCATCTACTTCCTCGTCTACATGCAGGTCGAGGCGTACGTGTTCAGCCCGCGGGTCATGAACAAGGCCGTCGATGTGCCGGGCATCCTCGTGGTGATCGGCGCCCTCGTGGGTGGCACGCTGCTCGGAGTGCTCGGGGCGCTCATCGCGGTGCCGGTCGTGGCGTCGGTGCTCATCATCGTGAAGCAGGTCATCGTGCCCCGTCAGGCCGCGCGATGAGCTCGCCGGCGGGCCGGATCGTCCCCGTGGCGGTCGCACGATGACCGACGTCATCAGCGCGCCCACGCTCGCCACGAGCGCCCTCGCCCTCCTCACCATCTCGAACCCCATCGGCAGCCTGCCGATCTTCCTCAACCTCACGAAGGACTTCGACCGGGCGAGGCAGCGGCGCATCGGGATCCTCGTGGGGCTCGCGGTGTTCGCGGTGCTGACCGTGTCGCTCCTGGCCGGCAAGCTCATCCTCGAGGGGTTCGGCATCGACCTCACGTCGTTCCGGATCGCCGGGAACCTGCTCGTGGCCTCGATCGGCTGGGCGATGCTCACGGCGAAGGCCAACGTGGTCACGGTCGCCGACAACCAGTCGCCCGTGGTCGTGCCGCTCGCGATCCCGCTCATCGCGGGGCCCGGTGCGATCAGCCTCGTCATCACGTTCGCCGAGAACTACCCGAGCCTGATCGACCTCGCGGCGGGCGTGCTCGTCAACCTCGGCGTGGCCATCGTGATCGCCGTCGCGCTGTTCTTCGCACCCCAGGTCGCCCGCGTGGTGAAGCCCACCGGCATGAGCATCGTGACGCGGATCTTCGGCCTGCTCCTGCTCTCCATCGCCATCCAGTCCATCCTCGGCGCCCTCTCCGACGCATTCCCGGTGCTGACTTCCTGAACGGGTAGCCTTGTGCCGTGACCGACCAGCTGCCCCGCATCTCGCACCGAATCGCCTCGATCGCCGAATCGGCGACCCTCAAGGTCGACGCCAAGGCCAAGAGCCTCCAGGCTGCAGGCCGGCCGGTCGTCAGCTACGCGGCCGGTGAGCCCGACTTCCCGACCCCGCCGCACATCGTCGAGGCGGCATCCGCTGCGGTGCTCGACCCGAAGAACCACCGCTACACACCCGCGGCCGGGCTCCCCGAGCTCCGCGAGGCCATCGCCGCGAAGACGCTCCGCGACAGCGGCGTGGAGGTGTCGCCGGCTCAGGTGATCGTGACCAACGGCGGCAAGCAGGCGGTGTACCAGTCGTTCGCCACCCTGCTCGACCCGGGCGACGAGGTGCTCGTGCCGACGCCGTTCTGGACCACCTACCCCGAGGCCATCCGCCTCGCCGGCGGTGTGCCCGTGGAGGTCTTCGCCGGCAGCGACCAGGACTACCTCGTGACCGTGGAGCAGCTCGAGGCCGCCCGCACGCCGCGCACGAAGGTGCTGCTGTTCGTGTCGCCCTCGAACCCGACCGGCGCCGTGTATACCCCGGAGCAGACCAAGGAGATCGGCGAGTGGGCCGACTCCCACGGCCTCTGGGTGATCAGCGACGAGATCTACCAGAACCTCGTCTACGACGGCGTGGAGGCCGTGTCGATCGCCTCCGCCGTTCCGGCCCTCGCCGACCGCACGCTGCTCGTGAACGGCGTGGCCAAGACCTACGCCATGACCGGATGGCGGGTGGGCTGGATGGTCGGGCCCCTGGATGCCATCAAGGCCGCCTCGAACCTGCAGTCGCACCTCTCGTCGAACGTGTCCAACGTGTCGCAGCGGGCGGCGATCGCCGCGCTGAACGGGCCGCAGGACACCGTCGAGACGATGCGCTCGACCTACGACCGCCGGCGTCGGCTGATCGTCGACGGGCTCAACGCCATCGACGGCGTGCACACGCCGCTGCCGCAGGGCGCGTTCTACGTGTACCCGGATGTGACGGGGCTGCTCGGGCGCACCTGGGGCGGCGTGACGCCGACGACCTCGCTCGAGCTCGCGGACCTGATCCTCGAGCAGGTCGAGGTGGCCACGGTGCCCGGTGAGGCGTTCGGGCCGAGCGGGTTCCTGCGGCTCTCGTACGCGCTCGGCGACGACGCGCTGGCCGAGGGCGTGGCACGGCTGCAGCGGCTGTTCGGCTGAGTAGCTGTTCGGCTGAGCGGCTGAGCGGCTGTCGCTCGGGCGGTTCGATACCGCAAGCCTGGTGAGGATCGGGGCGCTCTGGAGCCCGGTCGCCGCGAGGTGTGCGGTTTCGCACAGGATTCGTGAGTGATCTTCAGTTGAGGCTCTCTCGAGTAGAGTTTCGCTCATGTTCTCGGCATGGCGGTGGGCTCGCGGTGGGGTGACCGCTGCGGCTGCCGTCGTGGCGGCTGCGGCCGTGGCCGGGGTGGTGCTGGCGGGTGGCGTGGTGGGGGCGGCTCCGGCCTGGGCGGCTCCGGCTCCCGTGGTCACGTCGGCGCCTGCAAGCGGTTCGGTCGCGGTGGCCGGGCCCGACGGTTTCGGGGTGGTGCTCGCCGGCACCTCGGCGCCCGGCACGGTCGTGGCCGTGTCGATACCCGTGGAGGGCGACGGGTATCCGCTCTGCCTCGTGGCCGTGGAGCCCGATGGCAGCTGGGTGTGCCCGATCGACACCGCGCCGAGCTCGCCCGGGCCCGCGACCGTGTCGAACGGGGTCGACCTCGGGGCGCCGGATGTGGCGGTGCTCGATTTCGGGCTACTGAATCCGCCGACGGTGGAGACGGACCCCGGGAGCACCGACACGATCACCCCCACGATGACGATCGAGGATCCGACGCAGGAGATCCGCGGGACGGGCGTGCCGTTCAACCTCGTGACCGTGCGGCTCGACGACGGCAGCGGATGCTCGACGACCGTCGGCGCCGACGGCACCTGGAGCTGCCTGCTCACCGCGCTGCCGACCGGGCCTGGGCCGCACACGCTCGTGGCCGCGCAGGCCTTCCCGTCGGCTCCGGATGCGGCAGCGACCACGCCGCCGATCGTGTTCGCGCTCGAGGCGCCGACCATCGTGGACCCGGGACCTGAGCCGGGGCCGGGACCGGATCCCGCGCCGGGGCCGGAGCCCTGGCCCGGATCGCAACCGGGGATCGGCCCCGGACCGGCACCGGCGACCGGTGCGGAGCCCGGGGTGGTCCCTGGCACGCCGCCGGGGGCCGTTCCTCCCTCGGGGTCCGGCGCAGGCGGCGGAGGTGGGATCGCGGGGCCCGCCCAGGTGGGTGGAGGCGGGGATGGTGTCTTGCTCGCAGAGGCGCGCGGCGACGACGCCGAGGGAGGATCGACCGATCGGGCCGGATCGGCGGGCGAAAACGGATCGGCGGGCGAGGACGGATCGGCTGACGCGGGCGTGGATGGATCAGTGGAACCGGCCGGATCGGCGAGCGGGAGCGAGCCCCGCCCTGCGACGACAAGAGGACCTCAGGCACCCGGCTCCGGTTCTGACCGGCAAGACCGCCTCGTCGAGGGCTCGTCGACGCCCGAATCCTCGGTGCACGCCGAGGGGAGGGCTGGTGGAGCGGCGGACGGCTCGGCGGACGCGTCCGGCACGGGGCTCGCGATCGTCGGGCCGTCAGAGTTCTCGTCGGCTCTGGCGTCGGTGGGTGATGTCATGCGGAAGGGTGCGGCGGGGCTGCTGTTCCTCGGTGTGCTCGTGGCGGCCGCGGTGGTGCTCGTGATGGTGCCGGGCGGGGTGCTGGAGGCGACGATCCACGAGAACGCCGAGCGGATCCGGAAGAGTGCGCCCGCGCGTGGCCTCGCGGCGATGCTGGCAGCGGTTGCGGCGGTGCTGGCAACGGTTGCGGTGGCGCTTGCAGCGGTTGCGGCGGTGCTGTCGAAGGCGGTGGCGGGCGCTGCGACGTGGCGGCTGCTTCGTGGAAGCGACCGCAAGCCGGTCACGGGCGCACCGGCCCACCGGTCGGCAGGGCGCGGACCGGCAGCGCAGGCGTCGGCAGGGCGCGGACTGGCAGCGGAGGGGTCGGCGGCACGGAGGTCCGCGGCACGGAGGTCCGCGGCACGGGGGTCGGCGGCGCGGAGGTCGGCGGCGGGGAGGTCGGCGGTGGGGGTCGCCGTGGTGCTGGGGGTGGGGGCCGTGGCATCCGCCGGGGTGTCCCCGGAGGCGGGAGCGGACGCGGCGACGCTGGGGCTCGTGCTGGCGTTCTTCCGTGCCGGAGTCGTCATGGGGGTCGTGGGCGTGGGAGCCGCCGTCGCGGTGGGGAGGAGGCACGGGCTGCACGGAGCGCCGTTCGGGCGGCCGGTCGCGTTGCTGCTCACGGTCGTGAGCGTGGTGGTGTCGCGAGCGGTCGGGCTCGATCCCGGGTTCGTGTTCGGGGCGCTCGTCGGGGTGCAGTTCGTGGCCCTGAAGGCTCCGAGCTCGCGCGGCTCCGGGGTGAGCGGTCGAACCGCGGCCCGGCTCGCCATGGTGGGGGCCGCGGCGTCGGTGGGGCTCGGGATCGCGGCCTGGGTGGCGCAGGGAGCACTGCGGCCTGCCGTGGCGCTGCAACCCGACCTCGCGGGGGTGCTCGTGCTCGATCTGCTGACCGCCGTCACGGTGGGGGCGCTCAGCGGGCCCGTGGTGTCGCTGCTGCCGGTGCGGTTCCTCGACGGACGCGCTGTATTTGAGCACTCCAAGCGGCTGTGGGCCCTCAGCTGGGGTGGCGCCGCGCTCGTGTTCGGGCTGGTGCTGCTACCCGTTCCGGCGGCGTGGAACGAGGTGGGCGGCGAGCTCGTGCCGTGGCTTGCGGGGTTCGCGGTGTTCGCGGCGCTCACCGCGGGGGTGTGGGCCTGGTTCCGCTTCGTCCCCGCGCCGGCAGCAGCGCCCGAGGACGCGCCCGCAGCCACGCCGGAATCCACCCGCGAAGCAGTCCCAGAACCGTCACCTGTCGGCAGCACACGCCACAGCGTGTGAAGCAACGCCCGTTGCACCGTCCGGAGCAGCACTCTGAACAGCCCGGGCCGTCACGTGAAGCCACGCGAGAAGCCGACGCCCGTCAGCGCAGCAGGCGCGCGACCTCACGGGAGACCGGCAGCCTCAGCAGGTGATCGGCTCGCGGGATCTCGTGCAGGGTGACGTGGTGCATCGAGCCGAAGCGCTCGAGGCTGCCCGGCACGATCACCTGGTCGCGCGAGCCCCACACCACATCCACCGGCGCGCGCACCTGCGCGAGATCGGTGGTGGTGGTCTGCACCTCGATGCAGTGCTCGAGCGAGCGCGAGAAGGCCTGCCACGACGCATCGTCGATCGCGAGGGCGCCGCCCGGCATCCACCTCGAGAAGCGACCCGCGTTGTTGACGATCGTGAGCCGGTTGTCGCGCACGAGCCGGTAGAACCAGAGGTAGCCGCCCACGCGCATCCGGTGACCGAGGGCGTCGAGGTAGCGGCGGTGCGGGTAGACCGGCGGCGCCACGAGCACGAGGTGCCCGACCTGCCGGTGGTGCACGGCGGCGTAGCGGGCCGACACCAGGGCACCGAGGCTGTGCCCCACGAGGGTGAAGCGGCCGCGCAGGTGCAGTGCCCGCAGGGTCTTGTGCAGCGCCTCGACGTGCTCGTCGAGCGTGAAGCGGATGTGCTCGCCCGCGCGCGACCCGCCGAAACCGAGCAGGTCGATCGCGATCACGCGGTAGAGCGGCGAGACGAGGGGCACGAGGTGCCGCCAGCTCGCCGACGACGATGCGATGCCGTGCAGGAGCACGACCACGGGGCCCTCCCCCATGTCGACGGCCACGTGCAATGCGGGCACCTCGGCCTGCCGGCGCCCCACCCTCTCGAACAGGCTCATCGCGTCCACCCTTCGTGAAAGTTGAGGATACATCAGATCGACCCGGAGGTCCGCTCCCCCGATCGGGGGATGGGACCGTCGGCCACCCGCCCTCTGGCGCGGCGGCCACGGAGCCGGGAGCATGGAGCCATGTCCCGCACCTCCCCCGCCATCTCGGTCCACGACCTCCACAAGCGGTACGGGGGCTTCACGGCCGTCGACGGTGTGAGCTTCGACATCGCCCACGGCGAGACCTTCGCCCTGCTCGGCCCGAACGGCGCGGGCAAGAGCACGACGGTCGAGATCCTCGAGGGCTACCGCGAGCGCTCCGGCGGCGAGGTGACGGTGCTGGGCGTCGACCCCCGGCACGCCACCCTCGAATGGAAGGCCAGGCTCGGCATCGTGCTGCAGCAGACCGGCGAGAGCGGCAACGTCACGGTGCGGGAGCAGCTCGCGCACTTCGCGAGCCTCTACCCGAGGCCGCGCGACGTCGCCGAGGTGATCGCCGCCGTCGGCCTCGAGGAGAAGGCGGGCACCCGCATCAAGGCCCTCTCGGGCGGGCAGCGGCGGCGCGTCGACGTGGCGCTCGGGATCATCGGGCGCCCGGAGGTACTCTTTCTCGACGAGCCCACGACGGGCTTCGACCCCGAGGCCCGGCGGCAGTTCTGGCAGCTCATCCGCTCGCTCTCCCGTGAGGGCACGACGATCGTGCTCACGACGCACTACCTCGACGAGGCCGCCCAGCTGAGCGACCGCGCGGCCGTGATCGCAGGCGGCCGGCTCATCGACATGGGGGCGGTGAACGAACTGGGGCCGGCGGATGCCCGGATCCCGATCGTGCGCTGGCGGAGCGCGACGGGGCGGCACGAGGAGCGCACCGAGGAGCCCGCCGCGCTCGTGAGCCGGCTCACCGCCGAATTCGGCGAGCTCGGCGAGCTCGAGGTCATCCGCCCCTCCTTGGAGGACGTCTACCTCGGGCTCGTCGAGGCCGCCGAAGCGCGAGAGGAGGCCGCAGCATGACCAACCGCGACACCGCCGCCCGCGACCTTGCCGCCCGCCCCGCCGCCGACGCCGCCACCGCTCCGGCGGCCCGGCGCTTCGG